>JAQVGZ010000014.1 GCA_028696455.1 Desulfotomaculaceae bacterium
GGAATAACTCCGGACAAGCTGGAGCAGAGTAAAAAAAATATTAAAGATCAGGTTACGGGGATGCGCCTTTCCAAACCTTACGAAAATTTTGCTATGGGTGCTATTGATTATTATATTCGCCCAAATTGCTTTGTAGACAATGAGAAAACCAGGCAGCAGAAGGAAGAGGCGATGGCCGCAGTACCCACGGTTATAGTATCAGTAAAAGAGGGAGAAAAGATTATTGGAGAGGGTGAGATACTGACCGAAGAGCACCTGGCTAAGCTGCAAGCGCTGGGTCTCATCCGCACCAAACTGGTTTTTACATCTGTCCTGGGCACATTACTGCTGGTTGTTCTGCTTACGGTAGTTGTGCTTTTATTTCTTTATCAGCAGAACCGGGAAATCTATGAACAAGTCGGTCACCTATACTTGCTGGGTATAATTGTGCTGGTTGTCCTTGGGGTGGGAAAAATAATTATTGCCATAAATGTTAGCCGTTGGCCTGAATTTAGTGCTCAGTTCGGTTATATGGTGCCAATGGGTGCAGCCGGAATGTTGACCGCCATTCTTTTGGACTCACGGCTGGCTGTTCTGGTTGTGGCGGTGATGAGTCTGATGCTCGGTGTAATGACAGGAAATCAACTGCAGTTCGGATTGGTTGGGTTAATAGGTGGTATAACAGGAGTTTACAGTGTGTCTAAGCTAAGCCAGAGGGGAGACCTGGCGCGTGCTGGCATTTATACCAGCCTAGCAAATATAGTGGCAATATTTGCGGTGGGGCTTGTAAACGAAACACCATTTGGCCTTTTAATCTCATCAAGTCTGGCTTTGGGTTCGGCCAGTGGTATTCTTTCGTCAATACTTACCAACGGTGCTCTTCCTTTTCTAGAAAGCACTTTCCGTCTTACCTCGCCGGTAAAACTATTGGAGTTATCTCACCCGAACAATATTTTGTTAAAAAGGCTATTAACTGAGGCACCTGGGACTTACCACCACAGCATTATTGTGGGGAACTTAGCTGAATCGGCTGCTGAAGCTGTGGGCGGTGACTCATTGTTAGTCCGGGTAGGTGCTTATTACCACGATATTGGTAAGCTTAAAAGACCCTACTTTTTTATAGAAAACCAAATGACAGCCGAAAATCCTCATGATAAAATTGGACCATCTTTAAGTACCCTGATTATAACCTCCCATGTAAAAGATGGAGTAGAAATTGCCAGGGAGCACAAACTGCCCCAGGGTATTATCGACATTATTGAGCAACATCATGGCACTAGCCTGGTGGGTTATTTTTATCATAAAGCGATGGAGAGCGATCATAGCGAAAGCGTTACCGATGAAGAGTTTCGTTACGAAGGTCCCAAGCCACAAACCAGGGAGGCAGCTATTGTGATGCTTGCTGACTCGGTGGAAGCTGCTGTCCGTTCGCTTCAAAACCGCACTCCTGCCCGGGCGGAAGGCCTTGTGAGGAAATTTATCAAAGACAAGCTAAACGACGGTCAGCTTGAAGAGTGTGATTTGACCTTTAAAGATCTCGATATTATCGCTAACGCATTTGTTCGGGTGCTATCCGGGGTATTTCACTCCCGGGTAGAATACCCGGATATGTCTCAGGAAATAGAAAGGAGAAAGAGGCGTGCAGGTTTTCGTAAGCAATCTGCAGGAAGAGGTGGCGCTGGATAATAATCTGATTGATTTTTTGGTCATGATAGTACAGGAGGCTGTAAAGGACGGAGGGTACGGGGAAGAAGCCGAGATTAGTCTAGTATTTGTTGACGATAACTATATTAGAAACTTGAACTTACAGTACCGCGGGATAGATAGTCCGACCGATGTTCTCTCTTTTGCTATGCTAGAAGGCGAGTCAATTCAGGGTGGGGAAGCAATGCTGGGTGATGTGGTTATTTCGTTGCAGACAGCCAAACGGCAGGCTGAAGAATATGGGCACAGCTTCCAGCGTGAAGTTGCTTACCTGACTATACATGGTGTTTTGCACCTGCTTGGCTATGATCATCAAACGGAAGATGAGCGACGAAAAATGCGTCAAAACGAAGAAGAACTACTAGCGAGGTTAGAACTGTTCAAATAAACATCACCATGCGTTCATTGCTACTGGGGGAGGTTTGCAGTGGAACTGCGCAAATTCTTAAAAAGTATTTATTATGCTGCAGCAGGATTGGGTTATGCTTTACGGACCCAGCGCAATATGCGAGTACACTTCAGCGCTCTCTTATTAGTGATGGGTCTGGCACTTTATCTTCGTATTAGTGCTTATGACCTGCTGTTATTGTTTTTTGCCATTACTCTGGTTGTGATGGCGGAGATGTTTAATACAGCCGTTGAGACGCTGGTTGACCTTTTTGTGCAAACCGAGCACCCCCTGGCACGCGTTGCTAAAGATGTAGCAGCAGGAGCAGTGCTGGTGACCGCACTGAATTCAATCGCGGTGGCTTTTGTGGTGTTTTATCCTCGCCTGGTGTAGAGTGGTAAACCTGCTTGGACAAAATGTGGCGCTATCATAGCCCAAATAAGAGGAATTGATTTGAAATTTAGAAATGGTGGTGTGCTATATGGATTTTCCGGTTGAAAAATTAATTAGAGCTGCCAGCGCGGCCCTCGGCAGAGCCTACGCGCCTTATTCCTGTTTCAAGGTGGGTGCTGCAATATTGACCACCGAAGGTCGTTACTACACCGGCTGTAATGTGGAAAACGCTTCGTACGGTCTGTCTTGCTGCGCTGAACGGGTGGCTCTATTTAAAGCTGTCTCTAACGGCGAGCGTAACTTTGAAGCGCTTGCCGTTATTGCTGATACAGACGATTATTGTACACCCTGCGGAGCCTGTCGCCAGGTGCTGGCAGAATTTAACCCGGCCATGAAAATTTATATGGTAAACGGGCGGGGTGAGTATTGGCTTTTGACAGTTGCAGATTTATTACCGGCGACCTTTGTTCTCAAGGAAGCTCATCCCACCTCTGCAGGGCTTGGGGAAGATCGGCCAGGGGGCAAGGTTATTACTAAAATATTTGAGCCAGTGAACCGGTGATTTGACTATCCAAGGTGGGGTAATAAGTAAGTGAGTGTATTTGAGATTCTAATGCTCGTCTGCTTCGGGATTGCCTGGCCATTTTCCATCTATAAATCTTATGTATCAAGACAAGTTGCGGGAAAGAGTATTTTATTCCTGTGGATTGTTTTTGCCGGATATATTTCAGGAATTATTCATAAGCTTATCTTTAGCTATGACGCTGTTATTTTTCTGTATGCCCTTAATGGAACAATGGTAATAATGGATATTATATTATACTATCGTAACAAAGCATTGATGAGCAAATGTAACAGATTATAACATGACCATAAAGGCAGGTGCTTTAATGCAGGATGACAGCCAATACAGGTCTGGTTTTGTTGCGCTGGCGGGCAGGACCAATGTGGGTAAATCTACTCTTTTAAACAAGCTTGTTGGGCGAAAAGTATCCATTATGTCCGATAAGGTCCAGACAACAAGGAACAAAATCCTCTGTGTGCTGAGCCGGGAAGACTCCCAAATGGTATTTATAGACACCCCGGGCTTGCACAAGCCGATGCATAAACTTGGTGAGCATTTAGTGCAGATAACGCTGAATACTCTTAGAGAGGTTGATGTTATTCTTTTTCTAGTGGAGGCAAACCAGCCCCCTGGTCCGGGTGATCACTATCTTATCCGTCAACTGAGCGGTATACCTAACCCGGTCTTGCTGGTGATCAATAAGATAGACCTGGTCAGGCGAGAAGAACTATTACCCTTGATCGAAAGCTATGTCAAACTATACAAATTTGCTGAAATTGTGCCTGTGTCGGCTCTGTCCGGGGAAAACCTCGACCGTCTCCTGGAAGTGTTAACCGGCTATTTGCAGGCTGGGCCTAAATATTATCCCGAAGATATGATCACTGATAGGCCGGAGGAATTCATAATGGCTGAGCTGATCAGGGAAAAGGTTTTAAGCCTTACCGGTCAGGAAGTGCCGCATTCAGTTGCTGTAATCATTGAAAATATGCAGGAGCGGCCAAATAACGTGACGGAGGTACAGGCAGTAATTTACACTGAAAGAGAATCACAAAAAGGGATATTAATCGGCAAGAAAGGTCAAATGCTAAAAAAAATAGGCCGTCTTGCCCGTGAGGACATAGAAAAACTGCTAGGATCAAAAATTTTCCTCAAGCTCTGGGTAAAGGTCAGACCGGACTGGCGAGACAAGGAAGCGCAACTCAAAAATCTGGGGTACGGTGATCAATTGTAAAAATTATCTAGCAAAATATTATGGGGCATAAGTACTTTTAGGCTGCTCAAACGGAGTATACGATTATGAAACTATATAAGCTTGAGGCAGTAGTATTACGGGCCAGGGACTGCGGCAACGCGGACAAGCTGTTGGTTATCTATTCCAGAGAGTTTGGCAAACTAAAATTAATGGCGCACGGCGCCGCCAAACCTGCAAGCCGCAAGCGCGGTTCTGTGCAGCTTTTTGCCCACTCCAAGTTCCTAATTAACCGTGGTCGTGAGCTAGACTCAATTAGCCAGGGCGAAATAATTGAGATGTTTTCCTCGCTCAGAAACGATCTGGAAAGAATCGGCTATGCCAGTTACCTGGCCGAGCTGGTGGATGCCTTTGCACCGGAGGGAGAGCCAAATCCAGCCTTTTTTGAACTCATCATTACAACCCTGCGCCTGCTGGCTACGGAAGATGCCGAGCTGGTAGCCCGAGCCTTTGAAATTAAAGCACTTACCATGCTCGGCTACCGCCCTTCACTGGAGCGCTGCACCCACTGCCGGAGCCCCTTGTCGGGACATCTCTATTTCAGCCCGGCTGCCGGAGGGGTGCTTTGCGAGGACTGCCGACCGTCCTATCCGGATGCGCGGACCTGCAGCCAGGGTATTCTGGAACTCATTAAGCTTTTTTTGCGCTGGCGCCCGGTCAGGCTGCGCCAGCTCAGAGTTGACCGCCCTGATCGAAACCTGCTAAAGCTCTTGATGGGTGAATTTATCCGGTACCACCTGGAGCGGGAATTAAAATCCGCGGTATTCTTAAGACGTTTTCCCAACGGGGCCGGAAAGACTGGTGTATAAAAGTGACTGATATTGGAGTAAATAAAATAAAAGGTAGGGCAACACCAAGGTACTGATTAGGATATTCTTCTAAGAAGAAAGGAACGGTTAAAAGATGAGTGAACTTGAGAAAATCGATACTATTAGAAACCGGCTAGGTACCAGCTATAAAGAGGCAAAGGCAGCCCTGGACGCAGCCGGAGGGGATGTGGTCCAGGCACTGATTAGCCTTGAAGAGAAAAAGCATGAGCCGGTCGAGCGTTACCAGGTCAAAGGGAATGAGCTCCTGGATCAAATCAAAGGTTTGCTTAACAAAGGACAAGGGTACCGGATTAAGGTCAAGCAGGGCGAGCGGACGGTTACTGAAATTCCCGCCTCAGTTGGTGCACTGGGCCTGCTGGGTGTTCTGGCCAGCAGTCAAATCGCTGTTCTTGGCGCCCTGGCCTCAGTAGCGGGTATGGCTAATAACTACACCCTGGAGGTAGAGCGCGCCTCTGACTTTAGTAGAGATAAAGATTTTGGGGCGGACAAGGCAAGCAGCAGTTAATATAATTGGAAATTTCCGTCTCCCGGCATGCTTAGACGTTTACCCTTTGAAGATATATCGGGACCTCTAACTTGAACTGCATCAATGATGATGTTTGCTGGCATTGACTTTAACCCGAAGATCTGATAGATTATAACAAAAAGTACTAGAATTAGATGTGAACCACAACAATAAAGCATTTGAAAGACTCCCGTCTCTGGTAGAATACCGGGGGCCGGGGGTTTTTCTTTTATAGAATATGATTTAATAGGAGGCGGCCTATGAATTTCCAGGAGCTAATTATTACCCTGGACCATTTTTGGTCCCAGCAAAATTGCATCATTTTGCAGCCCTATGATGTAGAAAAAGGGGCTGGTACAATGAACCCGGCTACCTTTTTAAGGGCTCTGGGGCCAGAGCCGTGGCGGGTGGCTTATGTGGAGCCCTCCCGCAGGCCTACAGATGGGCGTTATGGGGAAAATCCAAACCGCCTGCAGCATTATTACCAGTACCAGGTTATATTGAAGCCTTCTCCAGATAACGTCCAGGAACTATACCTTGACAGCCTGAAGGCTATCAACATCGACCCGGACGAGCATGATATACGTTTTGTCGAAGACAATTGGGAGTCTCCAACTCTTGGCGCGTGGGGGTTGGGCTGGGAAGTATGGCTGGACGGTATGGAAATAACTCAGTTCACCTATTTTCAGCAGTGTGGTGGCATTGACTGCCGGCCGGTCTGCGCAGAAATAACCTACGGCCTGGAGCGCCTGGCCATGTTTATCCAGGGTGTGGACAGTGTATATAAGATTACCTGGGTAGATGGCATTCACTATCATGATGTCCACCACAGGGGGGAAGTTGAGCATTCCCATTACAATTTTGAACTGGCTGACACAGCGATGCTGTTTAAGCTTTTTGATTTATACGAGCAAGAAGCTTTAAGAGTAGTTGAGAAAGGTTTTGTGCTTCCTGCTTACGACTATGTGTTGAAATGTTCTCACTCCTTTAACCTATTGGATGCTCGAAGTGCGATTAGTGTGACTGAACGTACCGGGTATATCTCCCGGGTAAGAAACCTTGCCCGCGCGTGTGCCCAGGCTTATGTGGAACAGCGTGAAGCAATGGGCTATCCGTTGCTCAAGAAGAAGGGGGCTAAGTAATGGCCGGCAATGTTAGAGATTTCTTACTGGAAATTGGAGTGGAGGAGATGCCCGCACGTTTTTTAGACCCGGCCCTGGTCGAGTTGAAAGAACTGGCTATGGCTGCTCTTAAGGAACAGCGCCTGAAATTTAAAAGAGCTCAGACTTATGGAACGCCGCGGCGCCTAATCCTGTTTGTTGAGGAGTTGGCTGAAATACAGACACCTTTAGAAACTGTAACAAAGGGGCCAGCCGTTAAAGCAGCATACAAGCAGGATGGCACACCCACTAAGGCCGCTGAGGGCTTTGCCAGAAGTCAGGGAGTGCCTGTAGACAGCCTGCTTCAGAGACCTGTCGGGCAGGTTGACTATGTATTTGCGGTAAAGCGGGAGGCTGGCCGGCCGGCCCCGGAGGTACTGTCGCTTTTAGCGCCAGCCCTTATTGCCAGGCTCCACTTCCCCCGACCGATGCGCTGGGGTGACCTTGAAACCCGTTTTGCCAGGCCGATTCGCTGGATTGTTGCGCTTTTTGGCAGTGAGATAGTGAAATTTAATTATGCGGGCCTGCAAGCAGGGCGGACTACTGCTGGACATCGTTTTTTGTGCAAAGAGCCCATCGAACTCTATACCCCGGTGGAATACTTTGAAAAAATGAGACAGGCCTTTGTCATGGTTGACCCGCGGGAGCGCAGAGAAAGCATCCTGCGCCAGGTGCAGGAACTGGCTGAATCAGTTGGTGGAACGATAGAGCAAGATGAAGATCTGCTCAATGAAGTGAATAACCTGGTTGAATACCCGACTGCGCTAATAGGGGATTTTAGCCAGGTATACTTAAAGCTGCCAAAAGAGGTGCTCGTTACCCTGATGCGGGAACACCAGCGCTATTTCCCGGTTAATGATCCTGACGGTAGTCTGGTGCCTAATTTTATCGCTGTCAGGAACGGTGGGGCGGAGCATATTGAAATTGTCAGAACTGGGAATGAAAAGGTGCTGCGGGCGCGCCTGGCTGATGCAGACTTCTTCTTTAAGGAGGACTTAAAGTCTCCACTTGTCGAAAAAGTGCCATCCCTAAAAAAGGTCGTGTTTCAGGAAAGTCTTGGCAGTGTTTATGACAAGGTTGTCCGGGTAAGTGAGCTTACCGAATACCTGGCCGGGGTGTTGGGCGCCAGCGAGCAGGAAAAGAAATGCGCCCTGCGGGCAGCCTACCTGGCCAAAGCTGATCTAGTTACAAGTATGGTCTATGAGTTCCCCGAGCTTCAAGGTATTATGGGCCGGGAGTATGCTGAGCGCTCCGGAGAAGAGCATGGTGTGGCTAAAGCTATTTTTGAACATTACCTGCCTCGTTTTGCTGGCGATGATTTACCCGATACTGTTGCTGGAAGAATGTTAAGTATAGCTGATAAAATGGATAACATTTTAGGATGTTTTGCAATTGGTATTCAGCCAAGCGGATCGCAAGACCCTTACGCTTTAAGACGACAGGCTCTGGGTATCACCAATATTCTTCTAGCCGGGGGGATTCAACTATCACTTGAGAAGGTGATTGCAAGCGCCTACCGGTGCTATGAAGGCAAGGTTTCGCTTAAGTTAAGTCTTAAAAGAGTAACGAAAGAGGTCGTGGAGTTTTTTAAACACCGTCTTAGGGGCATTCTTGAAGAGCGTGGTTTTCACTATGACACAGTGGAAGCAGTGCTTGCCTCTGGTTGTGACGATTTCAATGATGTTTATTTGAGGGTACAGGCGCTAGCCAGTTTCCGGGCAGAGCCTGCCTTCAACGATTTATTGACAGCCTTTATCCGCGCAAACAACCTTTCCAAAAAAGCAGCGACCAGCTACGTAGACCCGAAGCGGCTTTCGGATCCGGCGGAGAAAAGACTTTTCAACTGCCTTTGTGCGGTGAGAGAAAAGGTGGAAACATACCGGATTTCCCAGAACTACCGTTCCTTGCTGGCAGCTGTTGCTACCCTGCAGGAGCCGTTAGACCAGTTTTTCAATGCTGTGATGGTAATGGTGGATGATCAGTATGTGCGCGAAAATCGTCTGGCCCTCCTTCTCAGTCTGGCTGTGATGGTAAAGCAGGTTGCTGACTTGAGCAGAATAGTCGTTGAATCAAAATGATTAATCATGGTCAACTCGCAACAAACACAAGCACTACAAAAATGGTCTCTGGTGTTCCAGGGTGGAAAATTAGTTTTTTAATTACTTAAGCTACTAGCTAATTTTAAGGGAAGGGTAGGGTTGAATTGCCTGTAGCCATAGTATATATTAATAATATATCATCAGTTGATTTAAAACTATTAGTGCTCTCTAAGGGGCGATTGATTTGGAATTGACTGGCCGGCAAAACGCTATACTGGAAATTGTTAAAAGTATGGGCCCAATAACCGGTGAGCAGATTGCTGAAAAACTGTCCTTGACCAGGGCTACCTTACGGCCGGATCTGGCCATCCTAACTATGTCCGGACTGCTTGAGGCCCGCCCAAGGGTGGGTTATTATCACAGTGGCAAGTACCCGCATCATATTGTAGCTAAAAAAATACACAGTATATTGGTTGGTGATATTAAATCAGTTCCTATTGTAGTGTCTGAGCAATGCTCGGTGTATGACGCAGTGGTCACTATGTTTATTGAGGATGTCGGTACGCTGTTTGTTGTTAGAGAAGGAGGGCTGCTGGAGGGTGTCATTTCTCGCAAAGATTTACTTAAGACAACACTGGGTGGGCAGGACATTCAGAAACTACCGGTGGGTGTAGTAATGACTCGTATGCCTAATGTGTTGGTTACTCATGCCGAGGAGTCAGTATGGTCCGCAGCCCTGAAGTTAATCACACATGAAGTGGATGCCCTGCCAGTCGTTCGTAAAGTAGTCTTGCCGGATGGAAGTGATAAATATGAAGTGGTCGGACGCTTAAGCAAGACGAATATAACCCGTCTTTTTGTTGAACTTGGAGAAGGCGACTAAGGAGGAGTTTGTTATTTCCACCGATAACGATCTGAAGCCGGTTATTTATGTTATTTCTGATTCCGTTGGTGATACGGCTGAATTGGTAGCTCATGCTGCTGCCTGTCAGTTTGACCAGGATACTGTAGAAATCAGGCGGGTATCCTATGTTAACGATCCCAGTGATATAGTAGAAATAGTTGAGGAGGCCGGTAACTTCAATAGCCTGATCACCTATACTTTGGTGTTGCCGGGTTTGCGTGAAAGACTGGTCACGGAAGCCACTAAGCGCGGTATCCCGACGTTGGATATCATGACGCCAATGCTTGAAGCATTATCCACTTTGACCCATTCACAGCCAAGGCTGGAGCCTGGATTGGTGCGTAAAACAGATGAGGAGTACTTTCGCAAGGTTGACGCTATTGAATTTGCTGTTAAGTGTGACGACGGGAAAGACATGCGGGGCATCAACAAAGCGGATCTGGTAATTATTGGTGTGTCTCGTTCTTCTAAAACTCCTCTTTGCATGTATTTGGCCCATAAGCGGATTAAGGCAGCGAACTTTTCACTTGTTCCTGAAGTTGCTCCACCGGAAGAAATTTTTAGGTTGCCGTCCCATAAATTAATCGGGTTAAGAATTAATTCCCAGCAATTAGTTGAAATTCGGCGGGAACGTCTAAAAGCGCTTGGCATCACTTCGAATGCTGACTATATCAGCATGGAGCGAATTAATAAGGAACTGGAATACGCAGAAGATATTATGAAAAGGGCGGGTTGCGCTGTTATTGATGTGACTAACAAGGCCGTTGAGGAGACTGCCAGCAAGGTACTTGAAATATACTTGAGAGGGGAAAGGAACAGTATCTAAATATAATTGTTTAGTTTACCTTTGTCCATAACCTAACGTTATCAGAATAAACACAAAGAGTATAAAATGTAAACGGCTGTATGCCGTCATTTTGTCTCCAAACTAAAGGCCATTGTGGTGCTGCTGCTATTCATGTGTCAATTTAACTTGCATACCAGCGGAACCGGCAACTGGTTTCCATTCAGTTATAAAAGGGTTATGCAGTAAAAATCTGAAAAGCTAAAGTCGACGCATTAGCACAGGATGTTCTTCGAGACACAATCAGGCATACTTAAGATTTCCTCCCTCCAGAGAACTTCAAATAACGGCACACCTACATTCCCCCCTTACTTTTTTAATTAACACAAATAATAATATATCAGTTATGGGTAATTACAGATGCGGGACAAATGTTTTAAGATATATAGAAGTTGAAGGAGGTTAAGGGTGTTCAAACTGCGTGGTTTACGTGGAAGGAATAAGTTTTGGATATAAGGTGAAAATAATGTAACTGCATCTTAGTAAGGACTATTTATATTCTGGCTTGGACCATACCTTTCTAACCGGCCTGATCCAGCCGGACCATTATGGTAAACCAGTGATGGAATAGTGACGTCATTTTGGATTAAAATCTTAGCTTTTTTAATGTAAATAATAGGTGTATAATAAATGTATTGCTGGTATAAAATTCGTTTTCAGGAGGGAAAGCCTTGGCTAAGAAGAAATATGTATACCTTTTTGAAGAAGGAAATTCTGATATGAAAATGCTGCTTGGCGGAAAAGGCGCCAATATGGCTGAAATGACTAATATTGGCCTGCCTGTTCCACCTGGCCTGACTATCACAACTGAAGCCTGTAATGACTTTACTGCAGCGGGGCAAAAGTTCCCCGCCGGAATGGAAGAAGAAGTTAAAGAGAAAATTAAAATCCTAGAGGATAAGTTGGGAAAGAAATTTGGAGATGAAACGAATCCACTTTTGATGTCTGTGCGTTCTGGTGCTCCTGTGTCCATGCCAGGCATGATGGATACCGTTCTTAACCTTGGACTGAACGACCGTACGGTTGAGGCTCTTGCAAATAGTACCAGCAACGAGCGTTTTGCCATGGATTGCTATCGTCGCTTTATTACCATGTTTGGCGACGTAGTGATGGGTGTCGAACACCATAAATTTGAAAGCATTCTTGAATCCCAGAAAGAAAAGGCTAATGTACGCTTTGATCACCAGCTTTCCGCTAATGATTTGCGGGAAGTAATTGTTGACTATAAAAAGCTGATCCTGGACGAAACGGGACGCTCATTTCCACAAGATCCGATGGATCAACTGTTTATGTCAGTGTATGCAGTATTTAACTCCTGGAATAATGACCGGGCCATAGTTTACCGGAGACTTAACAAAATCCCTGACGATTTTGGTACGGCTGTAAATATTCAAGCTATGGTTTTTGGTAATATGGGTGACGACTGTGGTACTGGTGTGGCTTTTACCCGCAATCCATCCACCGGGGAGAGAAAGCTGTATGGTGAATATCTGATTAATGCCCAGGGTGAAGACGTGGTGGCCGGTATCCGCACCCCACAACCTATTGCAGCGCTGGAAGAGGACATGCCGGTTATCTACAAGCAATTTGCCGATATATGCAATCTTTTAGATAAACATTACCGGAACATGCAGGACATCGAGTTCACTATTGAGCGTGGCAAACTATATATTCTCCAAACCCGAAACGGGAAACGTACCGCTCCAGCAGCGATCAAGATTGCCGTAGATATGGTTGATGAGTGCCTGATCACCAAGGAAGAAGCAATTTTACGGGTTGAGGCCGGTCAGTTGGATCAACTTCTGCATCGTCGTATTGATCCCGGCGCCAAGCTGAACGTTTTAACCAGCGGGTTGCCTGCTTCCCCTGGGGCAGCGTCAGGGGCAGTAGTGTTCGACGCCAATTTGGCTGAGGAATTGGCCAAGACCGGTAAAAAGTTGCTATTGGTTCGTATTGAGACAACTCCTGATGATATTCACGGTATAGTTGCCGCGCAAGGGGTACTGACCTCTAGGGGTGGGATGACTAGCCATGCTGCAGTAGTAGCCAGAGGTATGGGTAAACCTTGTGTGTGTGGCTGTGAAGCCATTCGAATAGATTACAACAATCAGATATTTACACTTGGAGACTTGGTGGTAAAAGAAGGTGACATTATCTCGATAGATGGCTCTAACGGTAGTGTTATGCTCGGAGAGGTGCCCATGATCGACCCCGAGATTTCTACGGAGTTTAAAAGGATTTTAGAGTGGGCCGATGATATTCGCACCCTGGGTGTAAGGGCAAATGCAGACACCCCTGAAGATGCTGCTAAGTCACGGGAATTTGGCGCAGCCGGGATTGGACTGACTCGCACTGAACACATGTTTATGGCACAGGACCGCCTGCCTATCGTTCAGGAAATGATTCTTGCCTCCACTCGGGAAGGACGGCAGGTCGCACTGGATAAGTTGCTGCCGATGCAACAGAAAGACTTTTACGGCATATTAAAAGCTATGGACAGTTTTCCTGTAACCATCCGCTTACTTGACCCACCGCTACATGAGTTCCTGCCTGACGCCGAGGAACTCATGGTTGAAATAACCACCCTCCGCTTAACTGACGGCAATAAAGACGTGATCGCAGATAAGGAAGAACTATTAAGAAGAGTGCGGGCGCTGTCAGAGTTTAATCCAATGCTTGGACACCGGGGCTGTCGCCTTGGTATTACCTTCCCTGAAGTTTACGCAATGCAGGCTAGAGCGATCCTGCAAGCAGCTGCTCAGCTGGTCAAAGAGGGTTTAAACCCTATTCCCGAAATAGAAATACCCCTGGTTATAGACGTAAAAGAACTGGCTTATTTACGGGAGCTGGTCATAAATGTTGGCGAAGAAGTAATGAAAGAGACCGGGGTAAAAATTCACTATACTGTTGGTACCATGATTGAGGTACCCAGAGCGGCGCTGCTGGCAGACGAAGTAGCAACCCAGGCTGATTTCTTCTCTTTCGGTACCAACGACCTGACACAGACTACTTTAGGCTTTTCCAGGGACGATGCCGAAGGCAAATTTATCCCTGTATATCTGAACAAGAAAATTCTGACCGACAGCCCGTTTGTTGTTTTAGATCGAAAAGGTGTAGGCAAGTTGATGAAAATGGCAGTGGAACTGGGGCGCGCTACCAAGCCTGGATTGCTAATCGGTATTTGCGGAGAGCACGGTGGTGAGCCGAGTTCAATCGAGTTTTGTCATCTTGCCGGGCTGGATTTCGTAAGCTGCTCACCTTTCCGGGTGCCCATAGCCCGATTAGCTGCAGCCCAGGCCAAAGTAAGAAACGTACCAGGTGCAAAACAGGACTTCGGTACTCTGTAGCTGTTGTTTGTTTAGTGGGCTGGATAAGAAAAGGAGGTCACTCAGGTGACTTTCTTTTTTTTACCTTTTGGTGACTTTGTCTTTTTTATTCCTGTTATAATCGGGATGTTAAAAATCCTGTTTACAAGAAGGATATTAGCAGTGGTAATGACGAATTATTTATAACGTGCCAATGATGTTATACGGGGTGATCAGTTGTTGCGCCAGATGAGATTATTTGTAGCGATTAATTTTCCGGATTATATAAAGTCAAAGCTTAAGTTTTTCATAAAAGAACTTCGTCAACTTCCATCTGACGCAAAATGGGTTGACGTGCCAAATCTTCATCTTACCATTTGGTTTCTTGGTAATGTTTCAGAGACGGAGGTTAACACTATTTCAACTATCTTGAATGGTTCTGTTACAGGTATAGGTCCTTTTAAACTCAATTTGGATGGTGTGGGAGTATTTCAATCTGTAGAAAGGCCCCGCGTGTTTTGGATGGGCGTCTCGGGGGGGACTGGTCAGCTGGTTAGACTACACAGACAGGTACAAGAAGCGCTCAGACAGCTTGGCTTTGAGCCGGAAAGGCGCCGTTATTCTCCTCATCTTACTTTGGCAAGAATAAGGTCACCGCATGGTTTTGTTGCAATTTATGAAAGAGCAAAGGAACTGGTGAGTAAACAGGTTGAATTTGGTTCAGTAAATGTTACTTCAATTGAATTGATGCTAAGTGAATTAAGCCCCAGGGGGCCCAAGTATTCTATCCTATCCAGTATACCCCTGATGGAGGTGGATGATGGAAATCCGATTGCACGCTGAGGAAGTTGAAAGAAGGATTTTAGCACCCTGCGCTAGCTTTAGCAGTGCTACTATGGGTAGGATTGTAAAAGAAGAGGAATGTGTTGTTCGCACAGCCTATCAACGTGACCGCGATCGGATTATACATTCAAAAAGCTTTCGCCGGCTTAAATATAAGACGCAAGTTTTTACCATCCCGGAAGGGGACCATTATAGGACTAGACTTACCCATACTCTTGAGGTTGCTCAAATTGCCCGTACCGTAGCTCGGGCCTTAAGGTTGAATGAGGATCTTACCGAAGCAATAGCCCTGGGCCATGACCTGGGGCATACTCCTTTCGGCCAAGCAGGAGAAGAAGCTCTTAATAAATTGATGGAGCCAGGTTTTAGGCATAATGAGCAGAGCCTGAGAGTTGTCGATGAACTTGAGGGGGGTAAGGGGCTTAATCTTACCAAGGAAGTGCGTGACGGTATTTTAAATCACACCGGGCCGACAAAGCCTGTCTCTTTAGAAGGCCAGATCGTGAAAATAGTTGACCGGGTGGCTTATATAAATCATGATATTGACGATGCTATTCGGGGAGGTGTCCTTGACGCAGAACAGCTCCCCCGGGAAAGTATAGAAATTCTTGGCAATAAACACCGTGAACGAATAAATAATATGGTTCTTGACCTGATCCAAACAAATTATAACGAGCCGACATTGATTAAGATGAGTCCAGCGGTGCAGGCTGCCACTGACCTGTTGAGGGAATTTCTCTTTAGACACGTTTATCTGGGTACCGGCGCTAGGCGTGAAGAAGCCAAAGCACGTCATATTATTCAGCATCTATTTTATAAATTTATGGAATGTCCGGAGATTTTACCTGACGAATACCTGGAGCGGACAAAAACTGATGGTACACAGCGTGTTGTCTGTGATTATATTGCGGGAATGACAGACAGGTTTGCGATTAAAACATATCAAAAGTACTTTTTACCAGTGTCCCGGGTAGAATGAATAGTGGTTATGTGTTACATAATATGGTAATAATATTTAAAGGCCAATAATCTAAAATATTGTCATTTGGCTGGCAGGGGAATCGAGAATTATAGCGAATACTTTTTAACAATAGTAATTATTAGTTGGTAATTCTATTAACGTGGAAAAGCTAATAAATATTTAAGCATTAATTATATTGAAGGTGGTCAGGGTGGGACTTATTTCAGATGAAGTAATAGAAACAGTCCGCCTGCGGTCAGATATTGTTGAGGTGGTTTCCCGTTACGTACAGCTTAAGAAAAAGGGTAAATACTTCACCGGTTTGTGTCCTTTTCACCAGGATCGTACGCCTTCATTTACTGTTACGCCGGACAAGCAAATATTCCATTGTTTTGGCTGTAATACCGGTGGGAATGTTTTTAAGTTTTTGATGTTGAAGGAGAACCTTACTTTTGTTGAAGCTGTAAGCCTTCTGGCGGAACAAGCAGGGATAGCAGTTTCTTCAAACGAGAGTCCAGCTGAGCGTGAAAGGGAGCATAAGTGGAGACGGTTGAGGCAGATTAACAGCCTGGCCATGGATTATTATTATTACATACGCCAGCGCCATGATGCAGCTGCCAGAGCTAGAAAATATCTGGCTGAACGTGGGATCTCCGGGGACATTCTGGAACGTTTTATGGTGGGTTATGCCCTACCGGATTGGGATTCCCTGCTATTATATTTAAAGAAGAAAGGTTATCAAGCCCAGGAAGTTGCTGAAGCCGGATTGGCAGTTAAGACGGAAAACGGAAAATATTATGACCGCTTTCGCCAAAGGATCATATTACCTATTTGGGACGCGATTGGCCGGGTGGTTGGGTTTGGCGGGCGAATTCTTGATCATTCCCTTCCTAAATATATTAATACACCTGAAACAGCGCTGTTCAGCAAGGGGAATCTACTCTACGGACTCCATCTTGCAAGAGGGGCAATCAGGGAAAAGGGCTTTGTTGTAATTATGGAAGGATATATGGATGTCATTTCCGCACACCGGTATGGTATTACAAATGCAGTGGCCTCGCTTGGTACGAGTTTGACCAGAGAACAGGGCAGGCTGCTGACAAGCTACAATAAGAATATAGTTGTTGCATATGATGCTGATGTGGCAGGTGTTGCTGCTACTATGCGGGGTTTAGATTTACTTCAGGAACTTGGTTGTCATGTCCGGGTGGTAAACATACCGGACGGGAAAGATCCTGACGAGTTTTTACAAAAACAAGGATATGAGCCCTGGGAAAATTTAATTAACCAGGCGCCTTCACTAATTGAATATAAATTACAGCAGGCAGTTAGCAAAAAACAGGTTAGAACAGTTTCAGATAAACTTGAAGTAATGCGTAAGGTGTTTCCCAGTCTGTCGGTAATTACCAGTGAAGTGGAAGTGGAGGAAAACCTCAAGGTAATGGCGGGACTCTTGAATTCAAGCCCTGAAACAATTGCAGGTGAATTTAAGAGATATAAGGCAAATAAGAGAAAAAAATGGACATATCCGGATAATATTGCTAAGAATAAGCATAATATATTAAACAATACAAAAAAACCAAGTGCACAGGAAAAAGCGGAAGCAGGACTTTTGCGTTTAATAATAGAAGACCCGTCGTTAGTTGTAACTATTCAAGAAAAATTGGGTCCAGAGCCTTTTAGCAACAACAGTTATCATAAAATATTTAAACATCTACATGAAGCTATTAATAAACCCGTTTACCACTTTGCGGAACTTTTTAACTATCTTGAGGATGATGAGCAAACCTTGTTAAGCTACTTATTAACCCTTGAAATCCCCGGGGAAGATCGTAATCAAGTTATGATCGATTACGTGGAGTGCATCAGTCGCTGTAACCGGCAAGAACGTAGAATGATGCTTCTGCAGGAAATAAGTAAGGCGGAAAAATCCGGTAGTCATTGGCATGATTTGTGGCGCGAGTATAGTCTTTTGCGGAGGATCGTTGAGGCCGAACGACTTGGAGATCGCAAACGTACTGCGAACTTGTTGCAGGAATATCAGCAACTTATAAAGATAGATATCTGTAAGCACCCTAGAGAGGGGAGTGACGGCAGCTGAGGGACGAAATCAAAATCGAATGTGTTAAAGAACTTATAGAAAGAGGCAAAAAGAATGGAATTCTGACTTACCATGAGATTATGGACAGCCTTCAGGGAACAGACATTACTCCTGAGCAAATTGATGACTTTTACGAAAAATTAGCCAGCATGGGAGTAGAAATTGTACCTGAGGCAAATGGAGAACAACTTGATAGTGCAGCGCTTGAAGTCGCTACTGAAGATGCAGAAGTAGATCTTTCCATACCTGAAGGCGTTGGAATAGATGATCCAGTTCGCATGTACCTTAAAGAAATTGGCCGCGTCCCACTTCTTACATCTGAAGAAGAAGTTGAGCTCGCTAAGCGTATGGAAAACGGTGATGAGGAGGCAAAAAGAAGGCTAGCAGAAGCCAATTTAAGGCTTGTAGTTAGTATTGCTAAACGCTATGTAGGAAGAGGCATGCTATTTCTGGATTTGATTCAGGAAGGTAATCTTGGTTTAATAAAAGCGGTAGAAAAATTTGACTATCGCAAAGGTTATAAATTTAGCACGTATGCTACCTGGTGGATCCGGCAGGCGATCACCAGGGCGATAGCAGATCAGGCCAGGACAATCCGGATACCGGTGCATATGGTCGAAACGATAAACAAGTTGATCCGGGTTTCTAGACAGCTTTTACAAGAGCTGGGCCGTGAGCCAAGTCCGGAAGAAATCGCTAAAGAGATGAATATCACCGAGGATAAAGTCCGTGAAATAATAAAAATTGCCCAGGAGCCGGTATCCTTAGAAACACCTATTGGTGAGGAGGAAGATTCCCATTTGGGTGATTTCATTGAAGACCATGAGGCGAGGGCACCGGCCGAAGAGGCGTCATTTACTCTTTTGCGAGAGCAGCTTGATGAGGTATTAAAAACTTTAACTGACCGCGAGCAGAGGGTTTTACGGTTGCGTTTTGGTCTTGATGATGGTCGAGCACGAACACTTGAAGAAGTGGGTCAGAAGTTTGGTGTTACCAGGGAGCGTATAAGGCAAATTGAAGCTAAAACTCTCCGGAAATTGCGACATCCAAGCCGTAGTAAAAAACTTAAAGATTATTTAGAATAAAATAAATGATAAATGTTGACGAGGTGGATAAATAATAGTATAATTAAAACCACGGTGTTCCTCGATAGCTCAACGGTAGAGCAACCGGCTGTTAACCGGTAGGTTGTAGGTTCGAATCCTACTCGGGGAGCCATTTTTGGGCCCATAGCTCAACGGTAGAGCATCCGGCTCATAACCGGCTGGTTCCAGGTTCGAATCCTGGTGGGCCCACCATTTTAGTTGTGGGTCGTTGGTAGTTGGCTAATGGTTTAGGTGAAACCACCAATCACCAAATTGGCCCCTTGGTCAAGCGGTCTAAGACACCGCCCTTTCACGGCGGTAACATGGGTTCGAATCCCGTAGGGGTCACCAAATATGGGCGATTAGCTCAGCTGGGAGAGCGCCTGCCTTACAAGCAGGATGTCGGCGGTTCAAGCCCGTCATCGCCCACCATATTATATGATTACGGGGGTTTTGGACTTTACCAAAACCCCCGTTGTTTAAATCAGTTGTAAATCATGATTGTTTTCTTGACTTAAAAAAATACCATGGATTAAAGTACTACCGGGATTTATTCCTGGTACTTTTTTTCTGGGGGAAATTTCCAATAGGATAAATAAATTTATCTATTCTAACAGTTGGCTCGGTTGTATTTCTCGGTAGGCTAGGCATATCCCAAATATTTTTATAGAATCTACGAGTCACCTGGAATTGCCTCCAACTAAGAACTTGTGCCTTGGTAAGAACCCACCACAACCTTATCGCCAACGCTCAGGCTGCAAAACGCAATGAGACAAAGGAAGAGAGGCCCATTACTACACCTTATTACTTATGGACGCTGTCTTAGTGATGGTTAACTTCAAGCCTGCCGGCCATGGAGTTTGTTTTTTTGGGTGAGATGTTCTATACTTGAGCTAGATTAGCTAAAAAATTTACTGGAGGAATAAATGGCACTTTCCCTGCGCCTGGCTTCCCTGGCGGCACTTGTGCCGCCAGGCAGCATCGTGGCCGATATCGGAACCGACCACGCTTATTTGCCCATATTTCTTGTTGAAAAAGGTATTTGCCCGGTAGTCATTGCCACTGATATAAAAGATGGACCTTACCGCATAGCGGCCGGTAAGGTTAAAGATCATCATGTACAAGATAAGGTCATTCTAAGGCTAGGCGACGGACTGACAGCGCTGAAACCGCTGGAAGCGGATGTTTTGGTGCTGGCAGGCATGGGTGGCAATACGATCAGGGAAATTCTGGCGTCTTCCCCACATATTATGTCCGGGATAAAAAGACTGCTGCTGCAA
This sequence comes from Desulfotomaculaceae bacterium, assembly GCA_028696455.1. Classification (GTDB taxonomy): domain Bacteria; phylum Bacillota; class Desulfotomaculia; order Desulfotomaculales; family Pelotomaculaceae; genus MVQL01. Next base: position 20,136 of record JAQVGZ010000014.1, read on the forward strand.
CCAATGGCAGACGCTGCAGACTTGCGGTTCTGGCTGGTTGCCAACGGCTGGAGAATAGCGGATGAGGTATTGGTTGAGGAAGACAACCGTATTTATCTAATTATCACAGCTGAGCCCGGCCTGGAAGAAACAACAGATCCCATATTTTTAGAGCTGGGCCCAAGGCTACTGGAGAAAAATGACCCGCTGCTTAAGGTCTACCTGGAAAATATAATTATTAAATATGAGCGTATCATGGCGGGACTTGCAGTCGCGAAAAGCAGCACGGCCTGGGAGAAGGCCTTGAGAGTGAAAATAAAAATAGCAAAAATAAAAGGGGTGGCGGGATGCCCGTAAAATGCAGACAAATTTTTAACCTGATGGAAGAGCTTGCCCCTCTCAAATTGGCTGAAGACTGGGATAACAGTGGTCTGCAGGTAGGAGATCCGAACTATGAGGTGAGCTGTGTCCTGCTTGCGCTTGATCTCGATTTAAATGTTGCTGCAGAAGCTAAAGATTTGGGTGCAGGCCTTATTATCAGCCATCACCCCCTATTTTTCAAGCCGGTGAAATTAATAGGCTTGGGCTGTCCCCAGGGGGAATTAATCTACTTCCTGCTGCTGAACCAGATCTGTGCTTATGCTGCTCATACGAACCTGGATATTGCAAACCAGGGAGTGAGCCAGGCTCTAGCGGAGCGGATTGGCCTGCAGAAACTGGCGGTTTTACTGGAAACAGGGAGGGAAGCCTATTATAAAATAGCGGTCTTTGTTCCCGAGAAACACGTCAACTCAGTCCGGCGAGCAATGGCGGAGGCCGGGGCTGGCTGGATCGGCAACTACAGTCATTGCACTTTTATGACACCAGGCACGGGGACATTTAAGCCCCTGGAAGGAGCCAACCCTTATATCGGCGCTAAAGGGGTTATTGAGCAGGTCGCGGAGGTAAAACTAGAGACTCTTGTTCCGGAAGGGAGACTGAGTGAAGTCATTCGAGCCATGCTGGAGGCACACCCTTACGAAGAGGTAGCCTACGATATATATCTTTTGCAAAATGCAAGCCCGCCTTATGGTCTAGGCAGGGTAGGGACATTGTCTGAAGAATGGTCATTTCAACAATTTACCGAAATGGTAAAAGAGGCGCTAGGTCTTTCAATCGTGCGGTGGGGCGGGAACCCGGGGGAAAAGGTCACGAGGGTAGCAGTATGCGGCGGTTCAGGGGCAGATTTGTGGGAAGCGGCGAAACGGTCAGGGGCAGATACATTCGTGACGGGTGACATTAAATATCACACAGCGCAGCAAATGCTGGCCAGCGGCCTCAAGTTCATAGACCCGGGGCATCACGGTACCGAGGCAGTGGTACTGCCTATGCTGCAAAATTACCTGCAGGAGCGCTGCCGCCAATTGAAAATGGATCTTCAGGTCCTGATCTCACAGGCTAAAACAGATCCCTTCGCATATGTTTAGGATAGGAAATAATTCCTATCCTTAATTATTTATAAGGAGAGGTTAGCATGCCCGACTTAAAGTCACTTCTAGAAATTCAAATTTTGGATGGAAGAATAAAGGCGCTGGAAACAGAGCTCAGAAAGGAACGACAGTCTGTTGAGCTAAAAAAGCTTCGGGGTGAAATAAAACAAGGACGGGCAGCATTTGAAAAGCTAAAGGAAACTTATAACGTATTAAAAAATAATTTAAATTTAAAAGAAATAAGTGTTGCTAAGGCTAGAGAGCAGGCTGACAGCCTCGGACAAAAATTGTACAGTGGCGTTATTACGAATGTTAAGGAGATGGATATTAACAGTAAAAAACTTGAAAGTCTAACGAAAACAGTGAGCCTGGCAGAAGACGAAATATTACGATTGATGGAAAGAAAAGATGATATTAAAGCCCAACTTTCAGAAATCGTTGCTGTATCAACTAAGAAAATTGAAGAATATCGTAAAATTAAGGAATTACTTCTGGCCAAACAGCAGCAAGCAAAAGGCGAGCTGGATAAATATCAGGATATAATCCAAAAAATGATCGAACAGTTGGACCCGGGACTTTGGAATATGTACCGGGATATGAAAAATAGTTTACATGAGCCACTGGCTAGAGTGGAAAGAGGGACCTGTATGGGCTGCCGGATGGGGATATCTTATAGGGAGATGCGCCTTTTAAAACAAGGCGAAGGATTGGTTTACTGCGGTAATTGTGGCAGAATCCTTTACTGGGAAAAGTGATTAAGCATATGGAATAATGCCGTTAAGTCTTTTGTGCCTTTATTGGACAGATTAAACTAGACAAAGCAGGCTTAATTGCAGTTATTATTCTTACATGTTATAATAAAATCAAAAATAATTATATCATTGTCTTGTATATAATAATGAGTGAGTAAGTCAGGTGGTCGCGGGCGCCAGGCCGAAAGGTGGCGCCTGAGGAAAGTCCGAGCTCCATAGGGCAGGGTGCTGGGTAACACCCAGTGGGGGCGACCCTAAGGAAAGTGCCACAGAAATGTAGACCGCCCGCACCGAACTGTTGCGATAGCAACTTCCGGTGCGTGGTAAGGATGGAACGGTGCGGCAAGAGCGCACCAGCGGCCGGGTGACCGGTCGGCTAGGTAAACCCCACCTGGAGCAAGACCGAATAGGGGGGCTTTTGCGGTTGCCCGCCGTTAGTTCCCGGGTAAGGTCGCTTGAGGCGTACTGGCAACAGACGTCCCAGATAGATGATCACCCAAGACAGAACTCGGCTTACGATTTGCTCACTTGTTAGCTTTAATTAACGCCTTAATCAGGGCGTTTTTTTAAATAATTGTTAAACAAAGCCTGTGTATAATAGGGGTATCGTTTATGAAGGACCTGTTCAAAATGAGAGAGCCAGTGAACACCTGTACCCACTTTATTACGTTTCTTGGATCTATTGCTGGTCTGGTATTTCTTATTGTGGTAACAAAAAATGATGCATCAAAGCTAATTACTTTAACAATTTACGGAAGCAGTGTTATTATATTGTATGGAGCAAGCTCTTTATATCACTGGCTCAGAACAACACCATCAAATATTCTAATGTTAAAAAAGCTTGATCATGTGGCAATTTATTATTTAATTGCAGGTTCTTATACACCTATATTCTATTTTGGCCTGGCTGGAACATGGAAATGGGTTATGCTTTCAGCAGTATGGGTTTTAGCTATAATTGGCATGATTCTTAAGCTCTGGTTGATTTTTGCCCCCCGTTACGTTTCAGCTGCCTTTTATTTAACACTAGGCTGGATTGCCCTGGTTCCGTTCCTGCAGTTATTTAAAAACCTCCCGCTTGAAACGATTATCTTAATGATTACTGGTGGTGTGCTTTACACTATCGGGGCAGTTATTTATGCGACTAAGTGCTTTGATTTTTTCCCGAGGCGCTTTGGGTTTCACGAAATATTTCACCTTTTTATCATGGCCGGAAGCATAGTACACTTTTTTATGATTATACGTTATGTTTTACCGCTTTAGGTTAGATTCTATTAGTATGAGAGGTACAATTAAAAAAACGTGGCAATGCTTTATTTAAATGCCACGGTCTTTTTATTCTATAATACCGATCTAAGGGTGTCACTCCGCAAACCAACGCGTAGGGCTTCCAGGGCGATCACTTCAAAAGGTGGAATATTGCCCATGTTTATGTCCGGTCCATATTCAAGGATAAATGCCTGTTGCTGCTCTTTTAGCGGCGCCTCCCAGATCAGCCGTTCCGGTTTATCTACGGCTGACAGCATGAGGTTCACATGATTTCTGTCCAAATGTCCCTCCCGGTCGTATAGTCCAGTATTCATACCTGATTCACGACCCTCAACGATAATATTGGAGGCGCCGTTTTTAAGATCGGCATGTATTTGTTCCAAGGATTTTTCGACGGGTACCCAGTCCAGCGGGTTTTTTTTCCCTATTTCAGTCAGGACTTTAAACCCAAGGTCTGCCGCTTGGGCTACTGCGCTTGCTCTCACCTCCGGTGGAATACTGGCCGTGCCATCCGACACTTCAATGGCTGTGTAGCCCATGGTTTTAGCCATTTTTAAAAACTCTTTTAGCTTATGCTGCAACAGGGCTATTTCCAAAAACGTACCGCCAGGGTAGATATCTATGCCATAGTTTCTAGCCAGGTCGATTTTTTCATCGAGCACTTTTTGCGGGTACAGGGCGGATGTGCCGAAACCCAGCTTAATCATGTCGATAAAGGTTCCTGCAGTCTGAAGTAATTCCCTCGTTTCCTCCACACCCAGGCCCTTATCCAGGATCATGGTCAATCCCTTTTGGCGAGGTTTTTGACTGCGCCCCTGGAGGGGAAATTGTAATAATTCCAACCAATTATTATTAACTGGTTGCTGAGCTTTCATTCGAATACTCCTCTCCGGCCTCTTTGTCGGCCTCTCAAAAAAATACCGACTCCCTCCCTCCATTGGATCATGGCGAGGCAGTTCTTGCCATTATTGTATTCTTCAATATTTAGAAAGTTGCTGCTTTGTTCAAAATAAGTATTGGAGGATTAGCCTCCATGCCATAAGGGGCTTAGCTTTCAGGCTTTTTAGCTGGTTCCGGGGTAAATTGAAGAACTTTCCCACTCTCTTTTTTTGTCCTTGCGGCACTCTGCCCCTGGGTATCTGCGCTTTGAGTTTTGATCAAAAACAAGGCAATTGCAGCGGTAGCGAGGGCAAGTGCGGCTGAACTCCAAAACATCAGACCGGTACTTTTAGCCATCAGGAAACCATATAGAGGAGGGCCAAAGGCCACACCAAAAAACCTAACGCTGCCATATAGTGAGGTAATCATGCCGCGCTCCTCCCTGGAGGCGGCGCTGGTAATCAAATTATTCAGGCAGGGCAGGGCGAGGCCGGTGCCGATGCCGATAATGGATATAGCAATGAAATAAATAATGACGCCCCCTGCCAGAGGTAGAAATGCGAGTGCGGCAGTCATGATCACCAGGCCAGCCACTACCAGAGTCTTCATCAGGGACTTCTTCTTTTTGATGATGAAGCCGGTAGCAAAAGATGTAGCGCTCATAAACAGCACTGGGATAGCCAGGACCAGGCCTTTATTTACACCATCCAGGCCAAACTGTTGCTCCAGGTATTCCGAAAGATAGAACAGCACCCCGAATAGGACCATTAAAACAACTGCTCCGGCCAGGTAAGAGGACAGCAACAACCCCGCTTTATTCTTAAAAACTGTAGTAACGGATTTCAGATATTCGGATATCTTTTGTTGGGATTGGCCGGCTTGGGGTTCTTCAACCAGCCGCCACATTGCGATCACCACGGGGATAACAATTACGGGAAAGAAAAAAAAGGCGGCATACCAGGTAATCATTCCGATAGCGGCGCCTAGTATCGGGCTGACCACCTTGCCCAGGCCATTGGAAGACTCAATCGCCCCTAAAGAGCGGCTGCGCTTTCTTCCCTGATAGAGGTCACTGCATAGGGCCATAGTGATCGGCGCTGTTCCAGCCGCCCCGATTCCTTGCAGCACCCTACCAGCCAAAATTACCGGAAAAACATGTTCTTTTAAAAACACTGAGGCAAAGGCGGCAAGTAACCCTCCCAGGCCGTAAATAATGGTGGCAGGAATAATGACTGCTTTCCTGCCAAAATGATCCGATAAAAAGCCGGCTACAGGAATAATGATGCCGGCAGGCAACGAAAATAAAGTGATCAGTAAACTAATATCAATTGCGCTTAGGTTCAAAGCATTTCTTATATCGGGTAAAACAGGGATGAGCATGGAGTTCCCCAGAACCATGATAAACGGTACTCCTGACAGCGCCGCTACGGTCAGCCAGAATTTTTCTTTCATAATAAATTCCCCCTAATAAGTTTTATAAATATGATCCAGTTTAGCGGAGACAATAATAAAAGAGCTTTTTGCACTGAATCTAATTCAGGGACAAAAATTACGTTGCATAAAGAATAAAAAAGAGGTGACCTTAAATGAGAAAGTTAAAAGTTGGTATCATCGGTGCGGGGATGGCTTTTGAAAAATTGCATCATCCAGCCTACCAGGAGCTTACGGATAAATTTGAAATAGCTGCCATTTGCGATCTGGACCCGGCCAAAGCTAATTTCTGGGTAAAGAAATTGCACCTTGCCCAGGAAAAAGTATATTCTGAATACCGGGGCATGGTGGTTAGGGACGACATTGACATCATTGATATTATGGTCCCAATCGAGCTGAATTATAAGATTACAAAGGATGTTGCCGCCCTCGTGGCAGGCACAAAAAAGTGGATCATTTGTGAAAAGCCGCTGGCCTCAACCATTGAAGAGGCAAAATTAGCGAAGGAATTACCTGAAAAATATCATGTTCCCATCCTGATTGCGGAAAATTACCGGTATAATGAGGAAACAAACATCATCAGGGACTATGTTAGGGAAAAAAGAATTGGTGATGTTTTATACTTTGTGCAAAACAGGGTAGTGAATTTCCCCGAAGATATGACCGCCAACAAATTTCCGTCCACCGAGTGGCGCCAGTATCCGGAATTTCCCGGAGGCGCCATTTTAGATACAGGTGTTCATGATATCGCCGGCTTAAGGCACATTTTTGGGGCTATTGAGAAGGTCCAGGGTTTTGGTTATCCCCAGGAGTATGAATTTGCGCCCTATTCGGTAATTTGTGTGAACATGCTTTTCAAAAGCGGTGTAATCGGCCAATTTTCTTTTTATTGCAGCGGGAAGGAAATGCAGAGGCCGCTGGTTGGCTTGCGGATATTTGGTAACAGAGGCATGATCTTTTTGGAAGAAAGGGACTGCGGAACAATAAATATCGCTTACAATGACGGAACTTTTGAACAAATAGCTTACCGGCCGCAGAGGGGGTACTATAACGAACTGCTAAACTTATATAAGGCTGTCGCTGGCGAGGAGCCAGTTTCCGTCACTCCTGAAATGGAATTTGGCGACACTTACACGATATTCCAAATACTAAAGTCAATTAGTGGAGAGGAAACGCTGCCGGTGGACTTGGAAGTGGATTATATTCCGGCCTATGGCGCCGCCCGTAGGGCACAAGCAGACAATAGCCGCTACCTGCAACATTAAGTTACTTGATTCCTGGGCAACTCAATATCAGCGCAAATTACCTCTAATAAAGCAGGTTTACCGGAATCGAGGGCATGGCGGACGCTGCCCACAATGTCTGCCGGACTTTCGACAAGGTAACCTGCTACACCGCAGGACCTGGCAAGCCGGACAAAATCAGGTGTAATCAATTCATACCCGAAAGGGGTAAATCCTTCGGAGAACATTTTGTTCTTTTCTATGCTGTAAACACCGTTTTTTACAACAATAATGGCGATGGCCAGGTGGTAACGCACACAGGTGAGAAGTTCGCTCATAGATGAGATGAAACCACCATCTCCCACGATAGCCATAACCGTTTTTTCCGGGCAGGCTAATTTAGCCCCGATGGCAGCTGGAAGGCCGCAGCCAATGCTCCGCCACTTGCTGGAAAGCAGTAACTCTTGCTGTTGCCCCGGAAACCCAAGGTCGAACCAGTGGTTAAATTCACCAGTGTCAAGGGCTATAAGGGCATCAGCCGGTACCAGGTCCTTGAGGGCTGCCATTAGCTGCAGTGGGTGAATAATCTCGGTATCGTGGCCTGTTCCCCGGGTTAGCTGCTGTTTTCTTTGCCTTGCCGCATCTTTGATGGCCGTTAGCCATTCCTGATTCAACGCCTGGTTTTCCAAATCTTGCAGTAAAGCTCCAATGATTGCGTTTAAATCCCCGGTCACACTAACTACCGCATTAGTATAAATATTTTCAGACCGGTCACTGATATGGACCACAGCTGTGCTTTGCGGGAAAAACATCTGCTCATATGCAGCTTCCCCGATAAGAATAATGCAATCCGCTTCTTGAATAGCCTCGGGAAGGAACCCTGCCTCCAGACCTCCTAGATTCAGCTCATGTCGGCCGTCAATAGCCCCTTTAGCTTCCTGGGCCAAGACCAGGCCCGCCCCCATTCTTTCAGCAAGTTTTAGACCTGGCTAGTTACCGTTTTTGACTGCCGCCCAAGAACTACCAGTGGCTTATGAAAGCATCGGGTGGCGTCTAGAATCTTTTCAATGTTGCCGGTAACCGGTGGCGTGGTTTTTACTTCCACGTAATCAACCGGTACGATTTCAGACGAGATAGCTTTTGTGAAAATATCTTTAGGAATGGAGATATGCCCGGTAGTAAAGTGCAGGTAAGCATACCGCACCGTTGCTATAAGTTCCCTGGTAACATTAGCCGGATCGATAATAATAGCGGAGCGTCCGGAAAAGGTCCTAAACAAGGCCTGCTGGTCAAAGTACTGTTTTGTACCGGTGCCCATTTTTTTAGTTTCCAGTTGGCCGGTAATAGCCAGAACGGGGACCCCGTCCATGAAGGCGTCAGCCAGGCCGTTCAGCATGGTTACCGCACCCGGCCCCGCCCCGGTGGCGCATACGGCTATCTTGCCTGTCACCCGGGCCTCATAGGAAGCCATAAAAGCGGCGCTGTCCTCCCGGGTGGCGGCTATGAATTTTATTTTGTCCTGGCGGGCTATGGCGTCAAGCAAGGGAAAAATTGCATCACTGAGTACACCATAGATCCTTTTTACTCCCCACTCAGCCAGTTGTGCTAAAACCAGGTCAGCGACATTTCCGTTAATAGGCATCCTGCGACATCCCTTCATTAACAATTATCCAACATTCGTCCAAGATATTGTTAATAGTATTGATAGTGCTTATTTTACCAGGCATTGATATTAATTATCCATTAAGAATAATAACCTGAAGCCAGGATAAAATAAAAAAAAGTGCAGGAGGTGGAAAAATGGAACAGCTCACTCAAATGGAATTGCTTCAGCTTGAGGAATTACTGGGTACTGAAGAACTGGCGGTAAAGAAATCCATGTTCTACGCTGAGAATTGCCGTGATGCAGAGTTGAAAAAAATTTTCCTGGAAAGCGCCAGAAATCACAAGGGACACCTGGATGGGCTGATTGAACAGATGCGTAGCTTAAGTGGCAAAGTACAATAACTAGAAAGAGGTGATTTATAGTGATCCTTGACGACAGGGACATGATCGCGGATATGCTGCTGATGCAAAAGCAGCTAATCCACTCCTACATGATGGCTGAGCGTGAATCAGCTAATAGCCATTTAAGGGAAGCTTTACATGACTTACATGGTGAGGAAGAAAACCTCCACGCTAAAATGTTTCACAGCATGCATCAGCGCGACTGGTATAAAACTCCGGTAGCCGGTCAGCAGGCTATTGAAAGTTCTATTATCAACTGGGAGCAAAAACTGGTGCGACAGCCTGAGCTAAGGCACCAAAGTTAAGATGATTATAAATAACCTGATTGGCAGGTGACCAGATTTGTTTGCCTGGCTTACTCGTAAAATTACTAATTCCATGTCTGACAGTATAATGAGCCGGATGCTTCAAGACCCATATACTGAAAATATTTTTTCCATGTTTCCGATTACTAGAAAAATTGGTTTAAGAAATATAATTGAGGCGGGCATGAGAGCAGAATCGGGCAAGCCCATCGACCGCCCTTTGGGAAGCCCGGTAGTACTTTCTCCCTGGGAAAAACTTCTTTTTAATCCTGTTCATCTGTTTCGGATGCCCACTCAGGATGGAGTGGAAATCCAGACCGGGGTCACGATTGGGCCGGCGGCTCAAAAACCGCTACACCTGGAGATACCGGTCCTTATTAGTGGCATGTCCTACGGGGGAGCGCTGAGTTTAAAAGCTAAAATAGCGCTGGCCCGGGGGGCGTCTATGGCTGGAACGGCGACAAATTCCGGTGAGGCGCCCTTAATCGATGAAGAAAGAAAAGAGGCAAAGTTTTTTATTGGTCAGTATAACCGGGGCGGCTGGATGAATACACCCGAACAGTTAAGCAGACTTGATGCCATTGAAATACAGCTCGGTCAGGGCGCCCAGGCTGCAGCACCGATGGGGACTGAGTCGCATCAGATCGGGGAGGATTTCCGCAAAGCCATGCGCCTTAATGATGGTGAAAACGCAGTAATCCACTCCCGTTTAACTGACGTGAACAGCGCCCGGGACTTTATCAAGCTGGTGGGAAGGCTGCGTAAGGAATACGGGGTACCCGTAGGGCTCAAGTTCGCCGCCACCCACTACCTGGAAAAAGAGCTGGACATTGCGGCTGAGGCCGGAGTGGATTATGTGGTGGTAGATGGCGCGGAGGCAGGTACCCATGGTGGGCCAACCATACTGCAAGATGACGTGGGGCTGCCGACCTTGCATGCCTTATCCAGAACGGTTAAACACCTAAAAAAATTAGGAGTAAAAGACCATACGAGTGTGATTGCTGCCGGCGGCCTGGTCAGTCCAGGACATTTCCTGAAAGCCATGGCGCTGGGGGCAGACGCGATATATATCGGATCAATAGCACTAATCGCAATGCTGCAGACCCAGATGAACAAGACTTTGCCTCTTGAGCCTGCGGCACAGGGTGTTCTTTACCTGGGTAAGTTCAAGGAGGACTTAAACATTGAAAAAGGGGCAGAGCACCTGGCTAAATTTCTTAAGTCCTCTGTAGAAGAAATGAAGCTGACCGCTTATGCCCTGGGCAAGACTGACCTAGCCCAAATCACACGGGAAGATCTCGTTTCTATAGATAAAGACCTGGCCTGGTTTTTAGATGTGGACTACGCTGGTTTTTCTCACGAAGAACAGAAACTGGCCAGAGAAGGGTTACAGGTTTTACCAGAAATAGTCCTGGAAGGTATACTTGAACAAGAGCCGTCGACATCAAGAAATGTTCACTGAAAATATACGGCAATTAAAAAAGAGCCAGGAGGAGCTTCAGCTCCCCCTGGTAAAACTAGTCCGCAGAGGCAAGAATATGAACGTCTTCAATCCGGACATGAAATCCGTGGCTTTTCTTTAAAACCATATTAACTAGTCCAGTGTGGTTTAAGTCCATCATGCAGAAGCCTGGTAGGAAGGTAGCCCGGGAGCCAGGCACGGGTTCTTTATTTATTTCATCAGCAATGCCTTCAAAACCAATCATGTGGTAGGCTATCACGTCTTTGACCTCCTGATTTCTAGAGTAAGCGGGTCCTACCACCCAGGTGTATAACAACCCGGTAACCTCTTCAGCCTTGATTACTTGCAGCACATGGGGAATCGGGCACCCAGCCCCCATTGGACGCCCCAGGACGTAGTCCCCTTTGCGGATGTTCATTTTTTCAACCATATCACTGCGGAAGGGCAGGACTATTTTACGAGCAGAGATCTCACCCGGCAAAGGACTCAGAACAAAGTCGTATTGATGGCCTAAAATATCAATACCTGAATAAATAGCTTCATGCACCTGGTTTACGTTTCGGCTGCAGTTCTCTCCCTGGTAAAAAGGGCAGTCTGCATAAGCTTTTTGCCCGTTGTTAACCATGCGAACAAAGCTTTTGCAATTAATTTCACCACAAAGGCCGCAGTTTTTCCCCGGGGGGAGCCAATATTGTGTTGAATGCATATTTATTCACCCCGGTACATATAATCGGCGATTTGACCGTCAAGTTTTTTTACAACCCCAAAATGGTGTTTCCAGCCAACTTCTTTCTTGCCTACACAAATTGTACACGTCCCGATGGGTGGATTCCCTTTCAGGTACAAGTTGTTTTGCTCAATGTCTTCCGATTCGCTGATCAGCCCGTAAAGGCGGTGCAGGGAAGTGCCCTGCAGGGCATTTGTTTCCATTAGGATCACGTGCGGGTGGACCTCTTTAATTTTTTGGATCAGGACTTCCCGCTCAGCCTGGCTGACCAGATCTATTTTAGTAACTATGGCAATATCGGCCAGGCTGACCATAGCCCCCATCTTTTCGGGGGCGTGTATTCCTGAAATAGAACTCAGCACAACCACCCCCAGGCCCTGGTTTAGGTAAGGTGAACAGCGCAGGCACAGGCCGGCGCTTTCCACAATGAAAAGGTCGGCGGACTTGCTTTGTGCCCAATCGACAGCGTCACCCAGAACCATTGCCCCGGCGTGATCGGGGCACAGGTCGCCCGAATAAATCTTTTTGGTCATGATGTGAAATTCTTTGCCTAATTCAATATCCTCATAGGCTTTGACCACATCTATCTTCAAAAAAGCAATTCGCATTTCATCTTTAAATCTTTTGACAATTTGTTTGGTAAGAGCTGTTTTACCGGCAGATGGCGGGCCGGCTATGACCAAAAGCTTCAATAATTTTCACCGCCCGGCTTTAATTATTTAATTACGCAAAGCTTACGTGAAGCAGTTCACTAGTAATTTCATGCCCCGCCCTTAACTTTTCCCTGATTAACCCGACCCGCTTATCCAATTCAAGGAGATTTTCAGCAGTCCGGGTTTCAAATTCATTCTGGTTAAGGACTCTTATTACCGCACCGTTTTCCATAATAATACGTTTCTTAGTGAGAAGGGCTATTACCGGGTCATGAGTGACAAATATGATTATTTTAGATGTGTTTTTGATGATTTCTATAACTTCCTGTTTAAAAATGCCTGCATTTTCAATCTCATCCAGCAAAATTACCGGTGCGGCGCCTATTAAAATAGCATCGGCAATTAATAGGGATCTAGTTTGCCCACCGGAAAGAACAGTTACTTTAGTATCTTTATTAATTTTTTCGCCGGTGAATTTATTGGCCAGATCGATGGTTTCCATAATTATTCTTCTGTCTTCAATTTTTCGGGAACGGGCGTGGATTTGTAAAAATTCCTCAGTGCTTAAATCAGTAAAACATTTGGTATTTTGGGTAATCATCGATATCGGCTTAGATGCAGGATTATATCTTATCTCGTCACCTGGCAGTGTCCCATTGATTAGTACCCTGCGCTTGGTGGATGTGTCACCCTGGGCCAATAGCTCAATGTCGGAGATGAGAGCGGTTTTCCCACTTCCCGTGGGACCGACAATAGAAACTGTTTCCCCAGGATACAAATTTAATTGATCAAATTGTTCTCTGTTGCCGCCTTTATCTAGCCCAGGTAGAATTGTAATTACTTTAATCATTACTTCACTCCTTTTCTGCACAGATAATATAATCGGCGCAGCTAGTTTAATTTTAATTACCTGTATATACTATTAAGTCTTAAAATCGTTTGTAACTAATGGAGTAGTTTTTGCTATAATTAGATATTGTTAATAAAGTTATATTTTTCAATCCACTTACTATAGAGTTTGGGAAGGTGGTCGGCATGACGGCAAAGATTACTTTTAAAAAAATTGAGATGGAGAACACTTTTCTTGATCCCCGCCGGGGCTTTCAACCAAATGTGGTAAACTCACAGGTGCGTTTTGACCCTCTTACGGGTAGAACTGGGCACTTCTCACACTTTGGAGCTATAAAACCGCAACAGCTGAACCTGGAAAAATACTCGGACCCGCAGGTAACAGGTTTTTGTCCCTTTTGCGGTGCCCGCAGGGAGGCTCAAACGCCCAAATTCCCCGGGGAAATAATACCGGAGGGACGTCTGGCCAGGGGTGAGGCCTTGCTTGTGCCTAATTTAAATCCTTATGATATTTACAGTTCAGTATGTATTATGTCCTGGGAACATGTTGTTTCACTGGATCGGTGGAACTACGAAAAATTATCTGACGCTTTTACCATCGGCCTTGATTTTTTGAAAAGAATTAAAGCCATTAGCCCTTCCTTGCCTTACCATCTTATGGGCTGGAACTATATGCCGCCATCCGGTGGCGGGCTGGTCCATCCGCACCAACAGTATTTTGCCACTGAACATCCTGGAAACCGGTTTACTGATGAAATAAGGGCGTCAGAGTTGTTCTATAGAAATTACCAAACGGATTACTGGCAGGAGCTGGTATACAGGGAGCAAAAAAATGGGGAGAGGTACATTGGAAAACTCGGTAACTCGCACTGGCTTACGTCTTATGTATCTTTTGGTGTACTCGGCGAGATAATTTGTGTGTTTCACAGAGTGTACTGCCTGAATGACTTTACAGGCGAAAATCTCAATGAGCTTGTAGCAGGCCTCCAAAAAATTTTCAGCTACTTTAGCCATAAAGGTATACCCAGTTTTAATGCGTCCCTATTCTTTTGCAGTGAGGGCCAGCGATTTTTTCCCGTGCTTTTCCGGATTGTGCCCAGGACTTTCTTGAATACCAGGGACAACGCATCTGATCTGAGTTTTTTCCAGGCGTTGCTACAGGAGCCAGTCAGTGTAGTTTTACCGGAGGATTTATGCCGGGAGGTCAAGTCATTTTTTTAGCAGTGTATAAGGGTTATGAGTTTTAGGAATTAAGGGATGATAAAAGGTTAGTTTAAGGATGTGTCTGATTAGCGGCATTACACATTAACATTTGAAATAGGTAGAGCCATCCGTTAGATGGCTCTACCTATTCTCTTTTGTAATACTGTCGGTTTAAATTGTAATTTCCTGTCCGGGCTTAATGGCCGCTACTGTAACTTCAGGAGCCCTCTTGCCGGCTAAATCAATAAACTCTCTAGCGTCTTGGACGAGTATGGGGAATGTCTGGTAGTGAATGGGGATTGCTTTTTTGGGCTTAAGTAGGGTGAGGCTAACTGCCGCCTGAAGCGGATTCATAGTAAAAACGCTGCCAATTGGTATCAGGGCAAGGTCAATATCATAAATCTCGCCAAAGAGCCGCATGCTGTCAAAAATGCCAGTGTCCCCGGCATGATACACTGTTTTCCCGTTTTCTAAAATAATGATGTAGCCTACAGGACTCCCGGCGACGCTGGAATGAAAAGCCTGAGTCATGATAATTTTGATGCCGGCTACCTCAACTTCGCCGCCTATATTCATGCCCATGCCAAAAATAATGTTGTCTGCGCTTACCCCTGACTTTTGCAGTGTATCTACCAGCTCGGGCTGCGCAATCACAGTGGCGCCGGTTGCTTTGACTAGATCCGGGACGTCTTCACCGAGGTGGTCGAAATGGTCATGGGTGATTAAGATAATGTCAGCCTTCTTGATATCTTCTTTTTTAACCGGACAACTAGAGTTACCAGAAATCCAGGGGTCTATTAAGATGACAGCCCCTTTTTCTGTCGTAATTTGACAGGCGGCGTGTCCCAGCCATTTGATGTTGGCCATTTTTCTCCTCCTCAAAAAATAAATAGAATACTAGTAAATTAATTATTTCTAGATTTATTTTCATTTTCCTGCATATTAGAAAAAACAGGACGCCTGAAATTTTTACAAGCGTACGTTGTTAGCCTTGCCCTGGTATGATATAGGTGTGTCTTAGGAAATTATAGTTTCACTATTATGTTGCCAGTGGTTATGGCCTCAATAGTATCATACATATTGGTAATGGACCCAACTTCAAGTTTTTCTTTTAACTGGTAATAATCAAGGCAGGTGCCACAGGATTTAATTTCTACTCCATCATTATGGAGTCTTTTTAATGTATTTAATACCGGCGAGTTTTCTGTTGTCAAAAATACACCTTCGTTTAAAAAAATAATTTGGTCGGGCTTATTAGTGACAGAAGGCAGGGTATTGATAAATCCTTCCATCAGAATTTTGCCCAGTTCTTCATTAATCCCAATTTTATTACAAGTAATCAGGAAAGTTGTGCGAGAACTGAGAGATTGTTTTAAGGCCAGGGGGTCTGCACAGCTGCTGTTGCCGTCTTTTTGACGGATTAGCAGTTTCCAGCCGTCCTGAGTGTTGTTTTCCTCAACATCGCAATTATAGCTTGAACAAAATTTTTTAATGTTCTCTTTTGGTATTTCGCTGTCTACCAGCACCTCGAATTCTTTATCGCCGCCGTCAATCGTCTTTTTGGTAAGCAGTACCGGCTCCGGGCAGGTTAAACCTCTTGCGTCTAATGTTTTCACCTTATACATCACCTTCTTTCTGAGAAATGTGGGATAGGGCGGTTAAGCCTGTGTGGATTTCTTCTATATTATTAAAGGGGCCAAAGGCAAACCTTACGGTCCCTTGTGGAAAGGTGCCGATAGTTTTATGAGTTGAAGGCGCGCAGTGCAGGCCGGGCCTGCAGGCAATATCAAAGTCCCGGTCCAGGATATAAGCGATTTCCGCCGGGTCATAGCCGGAAATATTCAGGCTTACTACGGAGACCCGGTTATTTGCATCCTTCGGACCATACAGACGGACATCTGGTATTTTTGCCGCATTTCTAATGAAGCTCTCTGTCAGAGCCATTTCCTTTTGCCTGAGATTCACTACACCGTGCTCTAGAACATATTTTACGCCGGCACCCAGACCAGCCAGGCCAATTACGTTTAGGGTGCCTGATTCCAGCCGATCCGGCATCAGCTCCGGCTGGAATTCCCTCTCAGAGTTACTGCCTGTGCCACCACGCATGAGTGGCTCTATTTCGATCCCTTCCCTGATGTACAGTCCGCCGGTGCCCTGCGGTCCTAAGAGCGCTTTGTGTCCGGTAAAGGCCAGCATGTCCACGCCGTCGGCTTCAACGTCTACCGGGTAGGCGCCCGCTGTCTGAGCTGCATCGATCAAAGTGTTGCTGCCGTAACTTTTGACAATTTGGGTAATCGGGCCAATGGGATTCACTGCACCGGTAACGTTAGAGGCATGGCTAAACACGACTAATTTGATTGATTCTTTTTTTAATATATCTTCAAAAGAAGCCGGGTCTACCATTCCCGCCTGGTTGGCCTGAACAACATAAAGCTTTATTTTTCCCGCCTGCTCTAAATAGCGGAGCGGGCGCATTACACTATTGTGCTCCACGGAGGTAGTAATTACCCGATCCCCTTTTATTAGGAAGCCATTGATCGCCATATTTAAGCTCTCAGTGACATTCTTGGTAAATACTATCCTGGCGCTATCTTTAATATTGAACAGCTGCGCCAGGGATTCGCGTGTATTAAATACCAACTCACTGGCCTCGAGAGCCATTTTGTGCCCGCTTCTTCCAGTTGTTCCCCCCATGTTAAAAAAGTAATTTTCCATGGCCTCAATCACAGCCTTTGGCTTGGGGAAACTAGTGGCGGCATTGTCAAAGTAAATCACTTTTGAAGCGCACCCCCTTTAAGCACAGAATTTCATGAACCCGCTCCAGCACAAATGCTTCAACTTTCAGGGACATACCGCATTCGGAAGATAACTTCTTTGGGGTGGGAATTATTTCATGAGCGATACAGGCTTGCTGCAGCTCTTTTTTTGCTTTAATGACATCATGGGTTGATTGAAAATAAACAACATATTCTGCGGACACTATGTTATCCTTCCTCCTCTGTCTATTGAGAACTGGATTTGAACCACTTATTGGTTTACCTGCAAAATAATTCTTACAAAGTAAGTTAGCAGAGATTTTTTGGTTGAACTATAAGGTTTTAAAAAGTACTTTAATTATAGTAACATATAATAAATTTATGTAAAAACAAAAAATACTTATACTAATTTTCAAGAACATAAAAAAAACTTATAATACCTTGCCGGAATCATTGTAAAATAGCACTACCGTATTCTTTAGCGCAATAATATAGAAGTATATATAAAAAAAAACTGTTTTGTGGTATAGTTCCTTCTAAGGGTAATTACGGAGGGATGGAGTGAAGCTTGAGTCAATCGATTATTATTTTAAGTGCCGTTGCCCTCCTCGGGATAGTTGGCAAAAACAGTTCGGTGGCGGCAGCAGCAGGGGTCCTGCTGGTTTTTCGGCTGTTTGTGGGGGAGCGGTCTGTGCCGTTCCTAGAGGAGTATACTTTAAAGGCGGGCATTACCATAATCACACTGGCAGTGCTGGTACCATTCGCTACTGGTGAGGTCGACCTTAATTCACTATTCAACTCTTTCAAGAGTTACCCTGGATTTGTGTCTATTCTTGTTGGTATAATTATAGCCTACCTGGGCGGCAAGGGGGTGACTTTTCTGACAGATCAGCCGCAGGTTCTTGTCGGGTTACTAATCGGCACGATCATTGGGGTCGCTTTTTTCAAAGGTGTACCGGTTGGCCCACTTATTGGTGCAGGAATTGTGGCGCTGATTTTGTCTAAAATATCTTGACACGGGGTAAATAATGTTTGGCCGGCAGCCTTCCCTCTCACGCTCCCTTGAGTCCATTTCCACCAGGTCACGGATGCGAGGATCGGCCAGGAGTCTTTGCCAGCACAAGGCTGTTACTTCCATAAAGTCTTTTCTTAGAGGTATTCTTCTGGCAATGAGCGGGCACAAATAAGGCAACTCCAGTGTTTCATGGATTAAAAATAAAGTATCGTCTTTTAATAAATGGGGCGCTAAGGGGAAGAAGCGGCAGTTCAAAGGGCGCTGCTTTCTGGGGCATAAGCCTGTACAGCGTACAAAGTATACAGGATATTCCCATGATGGTGGAAAATCATCTTCGTCAGGATGACGTCTCTCCCATTGCAGCCATTTTTCTTTCCCTGTAAACATACACTCTTCACCTGGGAACAGGTAAACGCCCAGGTCATCCTCACTGTCTGGCTGGCAGCAAACTTTGCCGCAAAGTTCTCCACAATCGCTTTGGATCGGGGTGATTGCACTGGTAATTCGGTAAATCTCTTTATAATTGACTGTCTTATTTGACATTTTATGCTTCTCTCCGATATTTCTTTTATAAAACCCCTGTAGTGCTCCCCTGAATACGCTTTTTGCACCTATGATAATATCATATAATACAAATAATTAAAATAAATAATACTACACCCCAGCTGAATTTTTATTTAGTGCTAGTTATTATTAGTTTTATATGAAATTTAAAAGAAATGGCCCGAGTTAGGCCTTTTCAGATGTATAATTATAAGAATAATAAAAGGGGTATCAAAAGTTAAGGAGTCCGAATGAGTATGGATGAAAAATGGCGCAAGGTAGCAAAGGTAATCATCAATATCTCTCTGCTGTTATTTTTAGCTACTTTGCCGTTTATTATCTGGGGGTATTATTATGCGAATCAGATATTAGTAGGTTTTACCGGTGAAGAAGCGAATATAGATGTATTCGATCAAAACTCCTTTCTTTTTGATGATAACAACAACTTAATTTACGAAATCCATGGTGAGGTAAACCGCACTCCAGTACCTTTGGAACAGGTTCCAGAACATGTGCAAAAAGCATTTGTAGCCATAGAGGATAGAAGATTTTACGACCACCACGGGATTGACTTAAAGGCAATTTTTCGTGCAGCGTTCAATTACTGCAAAAATGGACGGATCACAGAGGGCGCCAGCACTATAACCCAGCAGATGATAAAGCTATATTTCTTATCACCGGAGCAAACTCTTAAACGAAAAATAAAAGAGGCAGCTATTGCCCTGGAATTTGAACGGCGGTATAGCAAAGATAAAATACTGGAGCTATACATGAACCGGGTCTATTTCGGGGAGGGCGCCTATGGCATTCAAAGTGCGGCGAAGGTGTATTTTAATAAAGAGTCAGGGGCACTCTCACTGGCTGAAGGCGCACTGTTGGCAGCCCTTGTGCAGGCCCCAAGCGCTTATGATCCTTTTTTGAATGTGGAAGGCTCCTTGCAACGGCGAAATGTGGTGTTGGAAAAAATGATTGAACAAAAGCTAATTTCCAAAGAGCAGGGAATTGAGGCTCAGCAAAAATCAATCGAACTAACAAATGAAGTCAAGATGGAAAACTATAATTCTTATTATATTGATTATGTAATTAGTGAAGCAATTGCTGTCGCGGGCGGTGATCAGCTATTTAAAGGCGGGCTAAAGATATATACCACCCTGGAGCCGGAAATACAGAATAAAGCAGAAGAGATATTTGCGCGTAACCACCTATTCCCCTCTAGTAGCGTGGAGGCTGCCCTGGCTATGGTCGAGAACAGCACAGGGGCAATAAAAGCATTAATGGGTGGAAGACATTACGAAACCAAACGCGGGTTTAACCGCGCTACCCAGATGTTCAGGCAGCCTGGTTCTACTTTTAAGCCTATTGCCGTTTACGCGCCTGCCTTCGAACTGGGCTACAGGCCGGATTCGATAATTTCAGACACACCCTTTAAGGTTGGCAGCTATGAGCCGCATAATGCTGATGGTGGCTATTATGGGGAGATCAGCATCAGGACAGCTGTACAATGGTCTCGCAATGTTGCCGCAGTCAGACTTTTAAATACAATTGGAGTGGAAAACGGCTTTGAAATGGCTATGAAAATGGGTTTTGAGCTGGTCGAGGCAGACCGCTGCCTGCCGCTGGCGCTAGGGGGTTTGACCAGAGGGGTTACCCCGTTACAAATAGCCGGAGCCTATGCTACCTTCAGTAACCGTGGTATTTTTACCAGGCCATATGCAATCAAGTATATTGAGGACTCACAAGGACGGGTTATATACCGGTGTCCTGAGGGAAGCCAGGTAATGAAAGCCTCTACAGCCGAAAGCATGAAAGATGTCTTGCGAACAGTAGTTGAATCCGGCACAGGTTCCCGGGCTAGGATTAGGGGGGTGGTAGTATTTGGTAAAACTGGCACCACCGAACTGCCGGACATACCGGTGTTTAAAGGCCTGAACGGTAATAAAGACGCCTGGTTTGTCGGCTCGACGGACCGTTATACAACCGCGGTCTGGTTGGGTTACGATGAGAAAGATATGGATAGGTTGCACTACTTGACCTCCAGCGGTGGCAGTCAGCCAGCAGAGATCTTTCGCCTTGTACTCGCTAGCGTTACTGGCGCAGATGATCAACCCCTCGCAAGGACACAGTATGTGACACAGCGGGTCGTAGAACAGCAGGCGGAAGCGCAATTTATTGCTCCCGAAGAGACAGGAGATTCAGAGGCAATGGTGCAAAACGAGGAAAACAACCAGAATGAACATGACAAAGTGCAGGATGAACAGGAGGAAATAGAAGAGCTACAAGAAAGCCTTCAGCAGTATAAGCCAACCCGGGAAAAGGGGCAAAATGACTCTCTAAAGTGGCTGGAACCAACAGATAATCAAAAAATCCAGGTAGTATTATGAAAGGCTATTATGGTTTGATATAATATTATTGCTGGTTTCATCAATTAAAATTATTTTTTTTGTAGATGGAAATAAGTAAATTAAAGGTGGTGGCGATATGTTTAATACCGTTATTTATAAAGTAAGCGGTAGTGTGGCGTACATAACCCTTAACCGGCCGGAAACAATGAACTCCCTGGATCCTGAATTACTTAAGGAACTATTCGATGCCTTGCAGACATGTCATTATGATCAGGCTGTACGAGTAGTGGTAATCACCGGAGCAGGAAAAGCGTTTTGTGCCGGTGGGGACCTAAAATGGATGATGTCTGTCCGGAATAATAACTGGAAGAGCAGTTTTGACAGTTTGGTAAGGGATTTTAACACCAATATTTTATAT
>JAQVGZ010000084.1 GCA_028696455.1 Desulfotomaculaceae bacterium
TTTCAAATAACGTTACTAAGAACATACTGGCATGAATCTCCGCAAGAATTAGTAAAATCTCCAAGGCCCTTTATAAACAAGGCTTAAGAGTCAATATTCTATATTTTTACAAAGGTACCTGTTACCTAACAAAATAAAAGTTAAATAATCAGGTAACAGGTATAACTATTCGCGGAATCATTGATATATTCGACTCTGGTTTTAGCAATCGGTGTAGACGGAACTGTTGGTTATTTGCAGTTAGTAAATTTCATGGAAATTATCTAAAAATCCCGAGGAAGCTTGGCCCAGCATAATGGAATGAATCCTGATGTGTTGGCAAAGTTAGAAGTTAACGTAGCAACAAAAAGGGTCCACTTCTTTTAAAAAGTGGACCCCTTCTATAATTAAAAATATATTTAAAATTAAGCACTAGTGTTAGCTTTTACGATCTAACTCCGGTTCAGCGCCTTCTGCCCGATATCGCGCCGGTAGTACATTCCCTCAAACCTTATTTGCTCAACAGCAGTGTAGGCCTTACTAATCGCCGCAGGGATATCCGGCCCGGTGGCGGTTACACCCAGCACCCGGCCCCCGGAGGTGACAATTTGCCCGTCTTTTTCTGCTGTTCCGGCGTGAAACACCGTTATATCACCCGGCGTTTCATCCAGACCGTAAATGACCTTCCCCTTCTCGTAGGCGCCGGGATAGCCTTTCGAGGCCAGCACTACACAAATTGAAGCCTGATTCTTCCACTTGATATCGATTTGGTCCAGGCGGCCTTCCAAAACAGCTTCCATGATCTCCACCAGATCAGATTCCAGCAGGCTTAGCACCGGCTGTGCCTCCGGATCGCCAAAACGGACGTTGAATTCCAGCACCTTCGGCGCCTGGCCGGATACCATCAGGCCGGCGTAAATAACCCCCCGGTAAGTCCGCCCTTCTGCTTTAAGAGCGCGGACCATGGGAATAAGTATTTCTTCAGTTGCCCGCAGGGCCACTTCAGGCGTGCAGACCGGCGCCGGGGCGTAGGCCCCCATGCCGCCGGTATTTGGCCCTTCATCATGATCATAAGCCCGCTTGTGGTCCTGTGATGACACCATCGGAACAACAGTATCACCGTCAGTAAAGGCAAGGATGCTGACCTCTTCGCCGGTCAGGAGCTCTTCCACCACCAGGCGCGCTCCCGCTTCTCCGAAATCCCGGTCAACCATGATTGATTTGACCGCAGCCTGGGCTGTAGCCATATCATTGGCGATGATCACGCCCTTGCCGGCAGCCAGCCCGTCCGCCTTCAGCACACAGGGCACACCGGACTTTTGGATGTAAGCGCTAGCCTCTTCAGGGCTGGTAAAAACAGCATAGCCAGCAGTCGGGATGCCATACCTGGCCATGATTTCCTTAGCATAAACTTTGCTCCCCTCAATTTCCGCCGCAGCCCTGGAGGGCCCGAAAATTTTCAGCCCGGCCGCCTGGAACTCGTCCACGATCCCGGCAGTCAGGGGCGCCTCGGGGCCGACCAGGGTCAAGTCAATGGCCTTGTCTTTGGCAAAAGCCAGCAAGGCGGGAATATCTTCGGCGCTGATCTTGACACAGGTGGCCTGGCGGGCGATCCCCGCATTGCCCGGGGCACAAAATATTTCCGTGACCCGCGGGCTTTGTTTGAGCTTCCAGACCAGGGTATGCTCGCGCCCGCCACCGCCGACTACCAGCACTTTCATATGACTCACCTCTTAAGATCGCTTGTTTTTGCTTAGTAATATTTAATCCCACGCTGGTGTTGTTTGACAGCATGGATTGCTTGATTCGCAACATGTTCCTGAATTAACTCTCATAATCTCTGTTATCGTTGTAAGCGGCATGTTTGCTGGTTTCTAGTGTTTAAAGTGCCTCATTCCGGTGAACACCATCGCAATCCCGTGTTCATCTGCGGCTTCGATCGATTCGCCATCGCGTATTGAGCCGCCCGGCTGGATAATAGCGGTAATCCCAGCTTTGGCCGCCTCATCCAGGGTATCCCGGAAGGGGAAGAAGGCATCCGAGCCCAGCACCGCCCCGCGGGCCTTCTCACCGGCCTGCTCAAAGGCAATTTTAGCCGAGCCAACCCGGTTCATCTGGCCCGCGCCAACACCGAAAAGCTGCCTGCCCCTGGTAACTACAATGGCGTTGGACCTGACGTGCTTGACCACGGTCATGGCAAAAATCAGCTCGTCCATCTCCTCCGGCGTAGGCTGGCGTTTGGTAACTACCTTTAGATCCGGCAGGCGGAGCACCTCCCGGTCGGCCTCCTGCACCAACAGGCCGCCGTTTACTTTCCGGTAAATAAAGCGATCGTTGGTCTGCCCGGTAATGGCGCCGGTCTCCAGCACCCGCAGGGCAGACTTCTTTTTCAAAATCTCCAGCGCATCGTCCTGATAGCCCGGTGCAATAATTACCTCCAGGAATATTTTAGCCATTTCTGCCGCCGTGGCCGCGTCCACCACCTGATTCAGGGCTACGATGCCGCCAAAGGCCGAAACAGGATCGCACTCGAGGGCCTTCAGGTAGGCGTCATGCAGTTGAGCAGAGCAGGCACAGCCGCACGGGTTGTTATGTTTGACTATTACCGCGGCAGGCTCGGTAAACTCACGGACAAGCTCAAAGGCCGAATCCAGGTCACCGATGTTATTATAAGACAGCTCTTTGCCGGATAATTGGACCGCTCTGCCGGCACAGGTCCCGGTTACGGCCGGATCGCGATAAAATGCGGCCAGCTGGTGCGGGTTTTCCCCGTAGCGGAGCAATTGCTCCCTTTTAAATGAAACATTCCAGGTGGGTGGAAACAGCTCGTCTTTTGGCCCCAGCCCCTCCAGATAGGCTGCAATGGCCGCGTCATAGGAAGCCGTGTGCGAAAAAGCCTCCAAGGCCAGGGCCTGCCTGAGCGAGCTGTCCACTTCACCCTGGCGCAGGGCGTTGAGGACTTCACTGTAACGCTCCGGGTTGACCACAATCAGCACATGCTGGTAATTCTTTGCTGCGGAGCGGACCATTGTCGGACCGCCGATATCGATATTTTCAATGGCCTCTTCCAGGGTGACCCCTGGTTTGGCCACAGTCTCCCGGAAGGGATAAAGATTCACTACTACCAGGTCAATCGGGGCAATCCCGTGCCTGGCCAGCTGGCCCAGGTGGTCTTCATTGCGCAGGGCGAGGATACCGCCATGCACGTTGGGGTGCAGGGTCTTAACCCGACCGTCTAAAATTTCCGGAAAACCTGTAACGTCAGAAATATATGTAACCGGAACGCCGGCCTCACGAAGCGCTTTTTCCGTGCCTCCGGTAGATATAATTTCTATGTCCAGTTCAGCCAGCCCCCTGGCAAATTCAACCAGTCCCTCTTTATTGGAAACGCTAATTAGTGCACGCTTGACGGGCATTATTCATTCTTCCCCCCTGCAATTATAATCAATCATTGCCCCTAGGGGCCAATGGGTAAGGTAATTACCTTCCTACCCTCAATTTTCAGCCGTCCCTCAGCGTAACGCCGGATGGCTTCCGGGTAAATAATATGTTCCTGCTCAAGAATACGGGCAGCCAAAGTATCCGCGGTGTCATCATCCAAAACCGGCGCCACCGCCTGGATAATAATCGGGCCGGTATCGACTCCCTCATCCACAAAGTGAACAGTGCAGCCACTAAATTTCACCCCGTGCCGCCAGGCCTGTTCCTGCCCGTGCAGTCCGGGAAAAGCCGGCAAAAGCGCCGGGTGAATATTCATGATTTTATTTGGAAAGGCCGTAAGCATGGTTTTGCCGATAATGCGCATATAGCCGGCCAGACACACCAGCCCTACTCCATACCGGTTCAGTAATTCCACAATCACTTCTTCGTACTCATCCCTGGCCTTAAAGGCTTTTGGGTTGACAAATTCGGCCGGAATATCGCGCTGCCGCGCCCGCTCCAGGGCATAGGCCTTTTCCTGGTCACTGATTACGATTACCACTTCGGCATTGATCTTGCCGTTATCAGCCGCATCCATGATTGCCTGAAGGTTGGAACCCCGCCCGGAGGCCAATACACCCAGGCGCAACTTGTCCAAATCTCTTCCCCCTTTAGTAAGCTGTTCAATCAATATAGCTAACTACACCCTGGCCTTCCACTACTTCACCAATTAAGCGACTCTTTTCACCGCGTCCGGCCAGGTCATCCATCACTGCACCGGCCTCTGCCGCTGAAACAACAATCACCATGCCGATGCCCATATTAAAAGTGCGCAGCATTTCAGCCCGCTCCACTCCGCCGGCTGTTTCGATCAAGGCAAACACCGGGGGAATGGGCCAGGACCCTTGCTGAATATTTACCGCACAGCCTGCAGGCAGGACCCGGGGAATGTTTTCGGTAAGCCCCCCTCCGGTAATATGCGCCAGCCCCTTGATCTCAAAGCGCTCAAAAAGCGGCATCACTGCCCGCACAAAAATCCTGGTCGGCTCGAGCATTTCTTCACCCACCGTACGGCCCAGCTGCTCCAGCCTGGTATCCACACTGAAGCCGGCATATTCAAGCAGCACCTTGCGTGCCAGGGAGTACCCATTGCTGTGCAGGCCGGAGGAGGGAAGGCCCACCAGCCTGTCCCCGGGCACTATCTTATGACCGTCGATGATCTTACTGCGCTCAACCACTCCTACCGCAAACCCGGCCAGGTCATACTCGTCCGGCGGATAAAAGCCGGGCATCTCTGCTGTTTCCCCGCCAATCAGCGAGCAGCCGGCCTGGCGGCAGCCCTCCGCCACCCCGGCCACTATTTCCGCCACCTTCTCCGGCGCCAGCCTGCCGACAGCCAGGTAATCCAGGAAGAAAAGAGGCTCAGCCCCCTGCACCAGGACATCATTTACACACATGGCCACCGCGTCAATGCCAATGGTGTTGTGCCGGCCGGTCAGCATGGCCACCCGAAGCTTGGTACCGACTCCGTCTGTTCCGGCAACCAGCACGGGCTCATGGTATTTGGCCGCATTGAAGGCAAACAGGCCGCCAAAGCCGCCGATGTCCGTCAGCACCTCCGGCCGGTAAGTGCTTTGCACAGATCTGCGCATCAGGCGCACCGCCTCATCACCGGCTTTAATATCCACCCCCGCAGCTGCGTAGGTCAGGCCTGTCTTCTGGTCAGGCATATCAAAAAACCTCCTATATTCGTCTTCCCTGGTTTAGTGTCGCTCGAGCAAATGCTTGTCTTGATCATGAGCTTGCGGGATTTCTACAGGGTAGCGGCTGCCAAAGCAGGCAGTGCAAAAGTTATCCCTCTTCTGCCCAAAAATATTCAGCAGTCCGTCCAGGCTCAGATAATGAAGGCCGTCAGCGCCGATATACTGTCTAATCCCTTCCAAGGGCTTCCGGCAAGCGATTAATTCCTTCTTATTTGATATATCAATGCCATAAAAACAGGGTTTAACCACCGGGGGTGAACTGATGCATAAATGGACTTCCTTTACGCCGCACTCCCGCAGCATGTTTACTATCTTGCCGCTGGTAGTGCCCCGGACGATCGAGTCATCTACCATAATTACCCGCTTGCCCTCCAGGACGTCCCGGATGGGGTTCAGTTTAAGCCTTACCCCCAGGTCCCGGATGCTCTGGCTGGGCTGAATAAAGGTACGGCCAATGTACCGGTTTTTCATCAGGCCTTCTTCAAAAGGGATACCGGACTCGGCAGCGAACCCCCTGGCGGCAGCAATACCCGAATCCGGCACAGGAATTACCATATCGGCCATGACCGGGTACTCCCTGGCCAGCTGGCGTCCCATTTCCCGGCGCACCTGGTTGATTTTAAAGCCGTCCATATTGCTGTCCGCCCGGGCAAAGTAAATATACTCAAAGACACAGTGCGCTCTTTTGCAGCCTTGAAAAGCCCGGTGGCTGGTCAACCCCTTCTCGTCGATAATAATAATTTCACCTGGCTCCACATCCCGGATAAACTCTGCCCCAACTGTATCCAAGGCACAGGATTCTGACGCCAAAATATAGGCATTGCCGCGCCGCCCCAGGCACAGGGGCCGGATGCCGTGCGGATCGCGGATACCGATCAATTGATTATCGTTGAGGAGCAAAATAGAATACGCGCCCTTAATTTCTTCCATGCACTGCTTAATGGCCTCTACAAAACCATCCTGGCTGTGCCTGGCGATCAGGTTAACAATGATTTCACTATCTGTTGTGGATTGGAATACCACCCCGGTTGAATATAAAAAGGAGCGGAGTTCACTGATATTAGTCAGGTTGCCGTTATGGGCCAGGGCAAGCATACCTTTGGGGGAATGAAATACAAACGGCTGGGCGTTGAGCAGGTTATTGGTGCCGGTAGTGGAATAGCGCACATGACCTATGGCTACATGGCCACAGAAGCTTGTAAGTTTTTCCTGGCTAAATACTTCGGAAACCAGACCCATGTCTTTTTGAAGCTGAATCGTTTTGCCGTCACTGACAGCTATGCCGGCACTTTCCTGACCCCGGTGCTGCAAAGCATACAGGCCATAGTAAGTGAGCCTGGCCACATCCAAATCCGGACCATATATACCAAAGATACCGCACTCCTCCCTGGGTTGATCCCCTTGGAGGTCTTCACCAGAATCGTTATTGTATCCCTCCAGCATCTTCCTCTCCCCCACAATTTTATTATTATATCACATAACTAAAATTAGCCGGCTGATCTACCGGATTATACCCCATTTAGCTTATTATACCCCTCCAAAGTACCGCTTGCCGCATAATATTGAATTTCACTTTGCCCTATTTCAACATATCTTTCTATAGTCCTGTCAAGACTTGCCCGGCCATAGAGATATTCAGCTAAATTATTAAACTTGGCCTCTTGAATAGCGATGAATCGCGGGTCGACCTGCGGCGTTGCCGGATACCGGCCCTCCACCTGGCCGTTTTGTAAATGTTCCAGGAAGGGTTTACCCGACTGCAGCGCTGCTGCTTTGGCTGATTTGGTAGCCTCGAACCACTCCGCGTGCATAATTTTATAATAATCCCGCATCGACTGTTTGTTGAAGTTAACCAGGTAAGCCTGATTATTATAATTGACCTTTGCGGTTACCCTGATGGAGTCGGTGTCAATAGTATCTACATACACTAATTTTCCGCTATCCCGCGCGATCTCCCACTTGAGATCCCATAAAAATAAACCAAGCTTCTTAAAAAATTCCGAAACTAAAATCGCTCCCAAAATACTCATTTTAATAATGTTCAACAGATCCTGGCCATTACCACCACTTATATAAAGCGCTTCCTGAAGGCTCAAATTCCTGTCCTCAGGCTCATACTTGGTGGTGAAGTCAACTATGGGACGGCCAAACAAGGACCAGGGAACCAGCTCCTGATCCAGACCAAGCTCCTGGCGATAAGCCCTTCTTGCTTTTTCATCCATACTAAGGTATTTCCTATAGATCGAGGACCCGGAGGTAACCCCAATCCGGACGATATTCTCAAGTGGTATAACATACTTATCGGCCCCGAAATACTCGCTATAATCCCATAAATGATTCTCATTGTAAGAAATACGGGAAGGCTTGATAATATTATACTTTTTAACTAAAACATATTGGCTTGGCCTGGGGGGGAAAGATTTCCGGTATACCTCTCCTGTGACTTGATCGATCATCCCTAAATGATGGGTTTGTGCCCCATTTAATCTTAGCTCCTCCAGCAAGCCTTCGCTGATAAAGGCTAAGAACTCCCGGTCCCGGGCATAGCTTTTAATGATATGACGGTAAATATTTTCCCATTCTTCCGGGGACGCCAGTAAGGAATATATTTTGTGCCTTATCGCCGTTCTGCAGATATCGCTGCCGGGAATTGAAAAAATAGTCCCCACGTCGAAGACTGAACCGCCCGGCATGGTTTTACTTACCATCCACCCGGGGTGTTCTTTTAAAAAATAAAGCTCCTGCACCGAACCCAGGTAATCAGGCTTATCCAGCCGGGATAAATCAATTACCGTCTTCTCACTCATTTGATAGTACCCCTTCAGGTTGTTATTCTCACAGTCCAAACCGCTTGTAGATCTCATCCACATGCTTCAGGTGATAGCTGAAGTCAAACAGCTCGTCTAGTTCTTTTTCACTGAGTAAGGCAGTTACCTCACTGTCTTTAAGCAGCAAGTCACGAAAGTTTTCTCCGGTGCGCCAGGTCTGCATGGCGTTTCGTTGCACCAATTCATAGGCGCGCTCCCGGCTGAGGCCCTTTTCCTCCACCAGGGCCAGTAGCACCCGCTGGGAGAAAATCAACCCGTGCGTGCGCTCGACATTGTGCCGCATGTTTTCCGGGTAGACCAGCAGGTTGGAGGTGATGCCGATCATTTTTACCAGCATATAGTCCAGGATAATTGTGCTGTCCGGTATAATCACCCGCTCCACGGAAGAGTGGGAGATATCCCGCTCGTTCCAAAGCGGTACGTTCTCCATAGCCGCCACAGCGTTCCCGCGTAAGAGCCGGGCCAGCCCGGAAATGCGCTCCCCGGTAATCGGGTTGCGCTTGTGGGGCATGGCCGAGGAACCTTTTTGGCCTTTTTTAAAATACTCCTCTACTTCCAGGATATCGGTGCGCTGAAGGCTGCGCAGCTCGGTAGCGAACTTGTCCAGCGAGCTGCCAATTACCGCAATGGTAGTCAGGTATTCCGCATGGCGGTCCCTCTGCAGCACCTGGGTGGAAACCAAAGCCGGCTTAAGCCCCATCCTGGCACAGACGTGCTCCTCGACCCCGGGGCTGATATTGGCATAGGTTCCAACGGCGCCGGATATCTTACCGGCGCTGATCGTTTCCACCGCCCGCTCCATGCGCTGGATATTGCGGTCAGTCTCGGCCACCCAGAGGAGCATTTTCAGCCCGAAAGTGATCGGCTCTGCGTGAATGCCGTGGGTGCGCCCGATCATAATCGTCTGCCGGTGCTCCCTGGCCTTTTCCAGCAATGCCTCCCGGAGCTGCCCCAGCCTTTTCACCAGGTGCAGGCCGGCCTCTTTCATTAAAGCGGCATTTGCCGTATCCAGCACATCCGAGGAAGTCAGGCCAAGATGAATGTATTTAGAGTTCTCCCCGACATATTCACCCACATTGGTGGTAAAAGCAATCACATCGTGGTCTACCACTGATTCAATCTCAGCTATGCGCTGCACGTTGAAATTTGCTTTCGCCTTAATCTCGGCCAACGCCTCTGCGGGAATCTGCCCCAATTCAGCCATAGCTTCACAGGCATAGATTTCGACATCAAGCCACTTGCGGAATTTATTTTCCTCAGACCAAATCTGTCCCATTTCCGGGAGGGTGTAACGTTCGATCATCCAAAGGCCCCCTACAAATTCTTTGACATATTAAAAGCAAAACATTTATTACGCCAAGGAGGATTCCGCCCCCATAGCTTCGCTGACCTTTAAAACACGCTTTAGTATTCACCGCGTAAGACATGCTGAAGCAAATTTAACCCACTGTCTAACTCTGCTGCTTGAGATAACCATCAATTACCAGCCCGGCCAATCGGGCGTCTTTTTCGTTAACCTACCGGGCCAGTTTCTCTTTATAAGCAACTATTGCCGAACGAACTTCGGGCTTTGTGGCGCCGATGATTTGAGCCGCCAGGATTCCGGCGTTTTTCGCGCCGTTGATGGCAACTGTGGCCACCGGCACCCCGGCCGGCATCTGAACTATGGCATACATGGCGTCCACCCCATTCAAAGCTCCCGATTTAACCGGCACACCAATTACCGGCAGTGGGGTATGAGCAGCAATCACACCCGGCAGGTGAGCAGCGCCGCCGGCGCCGGCGATAATTACCGCCAGGCCCCGCTCAACGGCTGTCCGGGCGTAACCTGCCGTCTTATCCGGCGCCCGGTGGGCGGAAGCAATGACCACCTCGCTGGCAATCCCCAGCTCGTCTAAAACAGCGACCGCGTCCTTCATTACCCAAAGGTCGGAATCGCTGCCCATAACAATGCCAACTAATGCTTTAGACATATTCATTTACCTCTTAGAAACTTTAAACTTGGAATGCCCCAGCCCTCCCAAACATCAAAAGCCCCGGCGAACAGGCTTGCATATATGAGCGAAACCTGCCCGCCTGGGCTTCTTATCTATCAGGATTAAAGCAATAATGCCCGTTGTTGACGGGCTGGACAATTCCTTAAGTTTATATTAACAAATCACTACGAAAAATGTCAACATCCAACCTTAAAAGAGGCGCATCTAA
>JAQVGZ010000085.1 GCA_028696455.1 Desulfotomaculaceae bacterium
ACCTCCCATTCCTTATATTATAACGTAGTACTCAAAAGTACTCAATATAAAAGTGGAGGATTTGACAAAAAAATAAGCCCTTTCAGGCTTCCCGAGGTTTTTCTTCTATTCAACTGTCAAAGACCCGGATCCAAAACATTCTTTTCCTCCTCAATTTATTAATAGGCTATCGACATTTTTAACCCCTTATTTTCGCCACAATTATATATTATAACTCTATTATCTATTATAAGGGTTTTTTAGCTAAACGCCATGAATATTATGGTAAAATAAACAATTATAGGTTAAAATGTTGGAAAATATTTTTATACCATAATATTCACCGTTTTTTTTTACTGTCAATGGACAAGCTGATCTCTAGGAGGTGGCCAGATGTTTAAAGACATGTGTGAAACAGATCTGAAAGTGCTAACAGTCGCATCTGTATTACTAACGCTTCCAATTATTTTTTACGCAAGAGATATTGCGGATTCACTTCGCATCATTGCCGAAAAAAGATAAATCAGGTTTCAGCTTAAGGGAGGAAAAGTACTGTGGCTAAGAAGCAACCTGCATTGAAAAGAAATAAGAGAACGCCGAATAAAGAAGAGAATAGCACGTCTATAATATCAGAAAAGGGAATGTGTTTTGAAAAAGCAAAGGAAGAGTCCTTAAAAAATAAGGCCGCTGAATAGCGGCTTTTTCTTTTTTTAAAATTTTCAACATAATGTTATAATAGTAGTCTAAGTACTTGATCAGAGGGAGAAACCACCTTATGGAAGATTATCTTGTTCGGGGTATCGATGAAAACGGGCAGTTTCGAGTTTTTGCTGCTGTTACAACTAATCTTGTAGAAGAGGCCAGGCAAAGACATGACACCTGGCCGGTTGCCAGTGCTGCCCTCGGCCGTGTGCTTACCGCCGGATTATTACTTGGGGCCAATCTCAAAGGAGATGACCTGATTACCCTGCGTGTCTTCGGCAACGGCCCTTTGGGGGCGATCACTGTGTCAGCAAACGCAGGCGGTGAGGTCCGGGGCTATGTTCAAGAACCTCATATAGACTTGCCGTCAACCCCCGCAGGGAAACTACCGGTTGGAGCAGCCGTTGGCCAGGGCCTGCTTCACGTCACCAAAGACCTGGGTTTAAAAGAGCCTTTCACTGGAAGCACAGAGTTAGTATCAGGAGAAATTGGGGAGGACATAGCTCAATACCTGGTAACCTCGGAGCAAACACCGTCCGCAGTGTCCCTGGGTGTGCTCGTTGGACCCGATGCACGAGTTAAAGCCGCAGGTGGGCTAATCGTGCAACTTTTTCCCGGCGCTGATGAGGAAATTTTAACTCATCTGGAAAAAAGTCTGGCAGAGATGCCTCCCATCAGTAGCCTGGTAAATCTTAAATTGCAACCCGAGGACCTTGTTGCCAGGGCAGTAGACGGCCTGAACATTCACTTTTTAGAAAAGCATCCAGTACGTTTCGCCTGTAAGTGCTCGCGGGAAAAAGTAGGAGACATTCTTGCGGCAATGGGTAAAAAAGATATTGAAAAACTACTTAAGGAGCAAGGCCGGGCGGAAGTGCGCTGTCACTTCTGCGGTGAAAGCTACATTTTTGAAGCACCGGATTTACAGGAAATTGTTCTAAATTCTTAACGGAACAAGCTTTAACTTGCCGCAGGCGGCCAGATGGTCGCCTTTTATGATCAATGCGCCACTAACCCCATTAATTCCTGCAGCGAATTCCACAGCAGTTCGAATGTCTTCTTCACCCTGTACCAGATTGCAAGCAGCGGTGGCCACCGCATCAGCCAGAACGGCGGAGGCAGACAGGATAACAGCAGCGTCGGCTTTACCATAACTCAAGGAGGGGCCAACAGTACCGGAGGAGGTACAAATACCCAGCGGGGTGTCTTCCGGCCGGATTTCCAGGGCAATACGATTGGAAAGTGCTGATTTGCCGGCAAAAACCCCGATCCGGCGCTGCCTTGTGCTGCGCAAAAAAATATCACCACCGTTTTCCACGATCACATCCTTTGACCGCCTGGATAGTTCCCGCCCGGCATACTCAGCAAAAGCGCCGGCTACAGCAGCCATTGGCCCTACCCCCGCTACCCGGGCAGCGTCCGCCATAGCTACCGCAAGGGGAGGCGCACCGGGTTTAACTTCATGCGGGGTGAAGGAGCGCAAAAAATCGGGGTCGATTTTAATATAGCTTTCCAGCAGAACCCGTTGCTCCCACACCATATCTTTGATCCAGTGCGCCAGTTCCGGGGAAAACCTCTCCCGGCGAATGCCGATGCTTAAGTCAGTCTGGCGCACCACCACTTGAAAATATGTCAAATCTTCCTGGCGAAATTCCTCCCGGTACCTTCGCTCAACATATTCCAAGATACAATTAAACCTTCCTTATTTTAGTGGTTAATAATCAGGGATAACCAATTGGCGTCCATGAATTTCATATACTCTGTGAATACGCTCAGCTGGCAATTGCCATCGCTTTAACCGGGCACACCTTCAAACAAATCTGACATAACACACAGTTGTCGCTGTCAAACCTGACTTCCATTGAAGGTCTTTCCAGGTAAAGGGCGCCAGTGGGACAGATTGCTGTACAGGCGCCGCAGCTGGTGCATTTCAGCTCATTCCGGCAAATTTCTTCTGCCAGTGGCTGTACCCGTACCCCCTGACTCTTAAGAAACTCTAGCCCCTGCTCATATTGTTCACCCGAAAGCTCTAAAACTAACGTACCTTCTTTATTTGGGTTAACATTGGCTCTGATAATATTGAAGACAAGTCCGTAATCTTTGGCAAGATGGACAATTATCGGCTTTTCGGATATGTCCTTGCCAAAACGAAGAATAATTTTCTTCGGGGCCACGCCAATCACTCCTCCATGGTCATTATTATATTCCTTTAATCTCAAGAGTTTTCGAAACAATCTCGTCTTTATATGAGGGCAGTAGCTGCACCGGCTCGGACAGGTAAAAGTCTCCTTGTAAAAGCCAATCTTTTAGTATGCCGGCGATTTGTCTGGCCTTCGGATAACTGGAAAGTGGGGCGGACGGCACTTCCTTGCCAGCTATGGTTATCTTTCCGGATTTAAGTTCCGCGTAGCTAACATAACCAAAATTACCAGGTTCGCGCAGGCCGTAAGCGCTGCTATAGTCAACCACCTGCGCATAAAGTTCCCTGTCGGTGACAGAGGCGTAGCGCATTACCTCCTCATTCAGGACCGGGATGGGGATGCCAATACCCACAGTAAGGGTTGCGCCATAGCCTAACATACTCGTGCCAACTAACCAGTTAGGCTTCATTTGCTTAAGATCTCCGATTACAGCAAGAGTACCGCCAGCCGGGCCGTAAGTATTTCGATTTGCATCCTGCTGAATAACTGGGAAGTGCTGGGTTCCGTTCCATGCCACATAGCCAACGCCGCCGCCCAGAAAGATCCTGGTACCGATCCCGATAGTCATAAAATTTGGGTCTTTCAACAGCGGGCTGAGCTGACCGGCGCTGCTATAGTGAGCATTGCCCAGGTTAGGCTTAAGCATTCCCATATAAGTGTAGATGGTCTTACTGCTCAGGTTAACTGCACAGTTGTAATTTTGATAAGCATTGCGCGGGTTAAACAGTGTAGCTTCGTTAAGATCTTCAAGGGTAATGTAAGTTTCAAGCTCCCGGCGCGGGTAACAATCAGTGCCATAGGAAACAGCCTGCATCTTGATCTGCTTGCCCTCCAGCAGGTCCTGGATTACGTGCCCGCCGCCATAGCGAAACTCACCCGGGTAGTTGCTATTGCAGGGATCATCCTCCGGGAGTTCGGTTGCCCCCAGGTAAGCGTCGACTGCTGCAATTCCGGAATAGGCCGGAACACCATTCAGCCATACTTTTTGCATCCTAATCCGCGGCTTGGAATGTCCAAAATTTAAAAAAACACCGGAAGAACACATGGGGCTAAAGGTACCGGTAGTTACTACATCTACCTGACGGGCGGCTTCTGATACACCCTTTTCCTCCACCAGAGCAATTACTTCTTCAGCGGTGAGCACCACTGCCTTGCCTGCTCTGATTTTTTCATTAATCTCAGCATAGGTTTTTTCGATAGCCATTTTTCACATGCCTCCCCGTATTTGTGCCCTTCCATCCTGACAAATCAAAGGCCCCCTCTAAAAAAGAAGGGACCTGATTATCGTTTTTCCCCTCATCTTTCAGAAGAATGATCTTCTGCTGGAATTAGCACCTTTTCAGGTAAATCAGATTACCCAACGGTTGCCGGGGTTCATCGGGCCAGTCCCTCCACCGCTCCGGATAAGAGCACTTAAATTTATTATTAAAGTTTAGTTTACCAGTATACACACCCAGTGTCAACGGGCGCTTACATCAGTAAATCTAAAACTAATTATCAAACATAAATGCGCAACAATACTGTAGCATTTTTAAAGCGCGTTTTCTCTTAAAGTAAATTTATCATTATCCTTCGTCTCCGTAGTTGCCTTACCGGCAGACGTCTTAATTGATCTAATGTGGAAGTGGTTATGTTGAATTTTTAGTAAATGCACCGTACCACAATGCGGACACTTTTTAGTCACACCGTCTTCAAACCTGACTTCACCGATATGTCTGCCACAGCATTTAATCTCTACACTGATGATCATGCCGTTATTCAAGAAATTCACCCGGTAGTCACTGGTATAGTTTTTTGTTTGGTGGTTCATAATTACATCACCCCTTAAACAAACTTTCCATGATCCAAATATAACACTAGTTTCTCTTTATGACAACCCCTGGGCAAAGCATTAACAAAAAAGAGAGACCTAATTAGGTCTCTCTTAACTCATAGAGTTCTCATCATCTTTGCAAGCACTTGTCCCGGGGCAGGAATCTTCTTCAGCTTCTAAACAAGATTCACATTCTTCATCTAAAGTGCCAGGGTCAATGATGTCGGGATTGTCGGGCTTTTGTCCCCGGTTTTTCTTGTCAGGAATCATTTAGCTACCTCCTACATTTTATAAGTCTTATTTACTATGATTACCATTATAACCATTATAAAAATGCATTATACATTCTGACCAGCTATTTGTTTTTTATTGCTGCGTTTTCTTTGGTAAAGCTTTCTCTAAAAAAGAATGAGATCGAATATATACCAGCAAGGCCAATTATAGTATAAATAACTCGGCTAAGATCTGAGGATGTTCTGGTTATGTCCCCTCCAAAAAGTGCTGTGACCAGGTCCCATTGAAATAAACCCACCAAGAGCCAGTTTAAAGCGCCAATAATGATTAAAACCAAAGCTGTTCTTGATAACCATTCCATTAAAAACACGCCTCCTGTTTTATTGTAATGTTTATATTATGGCTTTAATTCAAAAAAATTATGCCTAATAAACGCATAAAAAAACGTGAAGATATAAAACTTAAAGTATAAGTTTTTTTAACAGAAGACGGCTACAAAGGAGGAGGCCGCTTATTAATGTCGAAGGTAATTACGTTGCAAAATAGTGTTAAATTTATGTTATCAAGGGAGAAAATATGCTCAACGAAAATATTTTACAATTAGGTAAGTTTGCCCTGGTAGGTTGTATAAATACATTTATTGACTGGGCTGTTTATTTTACCATTATAAAAATTTTCCCTTCAGAAAGCATTCTGTTTTATGCCATAGCAAAAGGCTTCAGCTACTTCTGTGGCATTGTCAACAGCTTTTTTCTCAACCGTTGCTGGACCTTTAAAGCAAGTCCTGTAGACAATGTAAAAGGCAGGTTTCTTAAGTTTACCGTAGTCAATACAGTGGGCCTCGGTATAAATAGTATTTCTGTATATATATTGCTGAATTTAAATATCTCGCAGTATATAACACTATTTTTAGCCACATCATTTGCCTTTTGTTTTAATTTTGCCCTCAGCAAGCTATGGGTTTTCCGCAAAGAAAAAATTATTGCCAAAACAACCGGAGGTTGATTAGTGCTTAAAAAAGATTTAAAAAGCGTCGGCTGTCTTTACGCCTTGAATAAGATCTATATTGTTTTCTTAGTTTGGCTGGCCAGAGATATCTTATACCCAATTCTTCCCGCGGCTACTGATGGACTCCATCCCAATGTGGTTTTAGACTCACTGATTCACTGGGACGCCGGATGGTTTCTAAGAATAGCCGGGCAAGGATATGATTTTGATAGCGCCCCTTTTTTTCCCATGTTTCCCTGGCTAATCCGACTTTTTAAAATTATCACCGGAGATGGAGCCGTTGCAGGCTTTCTGATTTCCAACACTGCGCTTCTGATCGCGTGCTGCTTTTTATATCTAATGGTTAAAGAAGACTACGGAGAAAAGATCGCCAATACAACTATCTTTGTCATGCTCTTTTTTCCCACGGCTATTTTTTTTACTTCGATATACTCTGAAGCGGTTTTATTGGCTTTTGCGCTGGCCTCAATTTATTTTGCCCGGCGTGGCAACTGGCTACCGGCAGTCCTCATGGGCGCCTGTGCAGCATTAACCCGCAATATTGGGGTAGTGCTCTTTGTTGCTTTATTATATCGGCAGTACCAGAGCACAAACTACAGAATCAACCTTAAAAAAGCCCTTCCGCTCCTGGCCATACCTGCCTCCCTGATCATTTTCATGTTTACGCTGTGGGTAGAAACTGGAGATCCGCTGGCCTTCGCCCACTCATTGAACAGAGAATACTGGGGCTATCGCCACTTTGCCTACCCCGGAGCAGGGCAATTGCTAAATCTGTCCCTCTTTTTTTATAATAACAATTTTTACAGTCTTTTTGAGTCCAGCATGGCTATAATTTTTCTTTTTATTGTGATAATAAGTTTCAAGTATTTAAAGGATAAGTCTCAGCTTATTTTTCTGGTACTTGCATTTTTGATTCCGTTTTCTTCTGTTGTTGATAACGTACCCCTCGGCATGCCCAGATATATCCTGGTATTATTTCCAGGTTATATCACCATCGCCCTCCTGCTCCATAAATATAATTTAAATCAGGTATATTCAGTAATATCCATTTTCTCTTTTTCAGTAATTAGCGTAATGTTTGTCGCTGGTCGCTGGATTAGTTAAAGACTTGACTTCCCTTGATTTACCATTTATAAGCTTCCGTAACACTATGAAACCCGGGCACATAAAATATATAAAACTTTGGATGGGAGATGATTTTTATGTCCGAGGTAACAGCAGAAGGGCTAGCAGGTGTTGGGAACTGGGGTTTTATTATTTTTTTGATCTTAATCCTGTTGGTATTCGGGCTGGGATTCTGGGGTGTTAGCTAATTAAACCGGCCAAAGTCTGAATTTTTTGGACCCAGTAATTACTCGAAACTATTGCTAAACTAAATAAGAGGTTAGATTTACTCGCCTCTTACTCAATAAAAAGGAAAGAACTATGAGCTCATATTTGGAAGCGGCTGCAGCTATGGGTACGGGTAGTTTACATCCGGGTGGATTTATGCATACGCTGAGAGTGCTGCAACGGTTTTCACTATCTAAAGAGGACATTATCCTCGATGTTGGATGCGGTACAGGGCGAACCGCTTGCTATATTGCCAAATCTTCCGGCGCATATGTTTTTGCCCTGGATAACTCTGAAGAAATGTTGCGCAAGGCAAAATATCGGGCCGAGCGGGAAGGAGTACAGATACAGTTTGTACAAGGTGACGCCAGTGATATGCCTTTTCTTAACAATGTCGCTGATTTAATTTTAATGGAATCAGTATTAATATTTCTACCAGCAGTGGCAGTCATAAATGAATGTTTCAGGGTTTTGAAAAAGGGAGGTATCTTAGTCAGTACCGAGTTATTTGCTGATGAAGCAATTCCTCTGAGGGCAAAGGAACAAATACAATTCACCTGCGGCCTCTCAAGCATTCCATCTTTCAAAGAATGGCTGAAAATGTTTTTGAGTGCGGGGTTCACCCGGGATGACGCAAGGCGTAATCATCTCCCGGGCCCCCTGGAAAATCTAGTTAATGTTCTATATCCGGATCCGTACCAGGTTGTTTCCCGGTCTGTAAGTACCTCGAGGGAAATAAACGATATTGTTCGTAAATACCATTGGCTGATTCAAAAGTATCGTAAATTTCTAGGGTATGGTACATTTATCATGAAAAAAGTGTAATAAAAAAGAGCACGTTTAAAACTACAAAAAGTATGCTTGACCATGCAAGAAAAAAGTGATAAACTAAGTCAAGTGAAAGTGAATGAAGTTAGAATTGGGCGAGTAGTTCAGAGGGAGAATACCTGAATGGCATTCAGGGGGTCGTGGGTTCAATTCCCACCTCGTCCACCATACAAAAAAAAATAGCCTAATAAAAAACATAAGTACCTCTGCTTCAAAGCGGGTGGTACTTATTTTTTAAAGATGAATATGGCAATCTAATGAATCCAGAGGGATATAAATCTTTGAAATATATATTTATTAAAGCATTTAAAAAAACAGCATCCACTTTTACCAAACTTCTACCCTTTGCCTACATGGTTTTCATATGGTATTTGTCCAGTAAACCCAGTGATGCGGTTGTTAATACCAGCCTCCCTTATGATAAATTATTAAAGGAAAGTCTTCATTTAATCGAGTTTGCAGCACTCTATATTCTGTTCATTATTGCTTTTGCGGCAACAGGACGGCTCAGGCCTCGGACCAGCAAAATAGCCGCAGTAATGTCGGTATTATATGGTTTTGTGGATGAGTTCCATCAATATTTTGTTCCCTGCCGGTCAGCCACAGTTAATGACTTGTTAAAGGACATCACCGGTGTGTTAATTGCTTATCTAATTATTAATAGATTAAGATTTAAAAAACCTATCCGTCATAGCCGTTAGGATTCATGGACTGCCAGCGCCATGAATCAGCACACATCTCATTTACATTTTTTTCGGCAGACCAATTTAATTCACTCTTTGCTTTTGACGGATCTGCATAACATATCGCAATATCACCTGTTCTACGCCCGGCAATGGTATAATTAATTTTCTGGCCAGAAGCTTTTTCAAAAGCAGCCACCATCTCCAGCACACTATATCCCTTTCCGGTTCCTAGATTATATGTATGCACCCCGGTAGACGTCATTATTTTTTCAAGCGCACTAAGATGGCCTCTGGCTAGATCCACCACATGAATATAATCCCTGACCCCCGTACCATCCGGAGTCGGGTAATCATTGCCCAGAATTTTCAGTTCTTTAAGCTTTCCCACTGCAACCTGGGTTATATAGGGCATCAAGTTGTTCGGAATACCGTTGGGGTCTTCACCTATGCGGCCGCTCGGATGCGCACCAACCGGGTTGAAATAGCGCAGCAGGACAATACCCCACTCTTTATTGGACAGCTGAATATCCCTGAGAATTTCCTCTATCATCAACTTTGTCCGACCGTAGGGGTTGACAGCCCCGGTAGGAAATTCCTCGGTAATAGGCACACTTTCGGGCATCCCATATACTGTAGCCGAAGAGCTAAACACGATCCTTTTTACTCCATATTTCTGCATAACCTTGCAAAGTAATATAGTGCCATTAACATTATTGTGGTAATATTTTAGCGGTACTTGAACCGATTCGCCAACAGCCTTTAGCCCGGCAAAATGAATGACTGCCTCAATCCTATTTTTATAGAACACTTTATCAAGTTCTTCACTATCAAGAATATCAACTTCATAAAACTTAAGGTCCTTACCCGTTAGTTCCTGCACGCGCCTCAACGATTCAGACTTGCTGTTTGAGAGATTGTCCGCCACGACAATCTCGTAGCCAGCATTAAGCATCTCCACACATGTATGGCTGCCTATATAGCCCGCGCCACCGGTAATCAATATTGCCAATTTCCCGCCTCCCATCTTTTTTCTATGCTAATTATATTGTAACTGACAGCTGTCAGCAATATTACATGTTCTAGTTAGTTTATTCATGAAAAATTTTTTGGTTTACGATCCAAATTTATAATAAAAAATAAGCCCATGTTTGTTATATATCCATACCATGAGGCTTTAAATATTTTCTGGCGAATCCCGAGTAACTTCTCTGGAGGACTTAACTGCATTCGTAGGATGGGAATTCGATCGTCAGATGTCGGACATCATAAACAAAGCCTCATGGTCATAATCATGAGGCTTTAAAAATTTTCTGGCAACGACCTACTCTCCCAGGGGCAAGCCCCAAGTACCATCGGCTCTGGAGGACTTAACTGCCGTGTTCGGGATGGGAACGGGTG
>JAQVGZ010000086.1 GCA_028696455.1 Desulfotomaculaceae bacterium
GGGGGAGCCAAAGGGCAATAACAGTCTGGCGGACACTGCGTCACCGGTGTTGCAGAAGTCTACCATTGACTGCTCGTAAGCTCCCTTGCCGGAGTGACTAATCAAGGCCTGGGGACCGTACTTTTCTTTGATTTCTTTCATTTTACTGACGGTAAAGTCCAGCGCCTCGTCCCAGCCGGCCTCCCTGAATTTTCCCTCACCCCGCTCCCCGGTGCGGATCAGGGGGAACCTTAGGCGGTCTGACGAATAAAGGATTTCAGGCGCGTGTTTTCCCCGGACACAAAGGTTGCCGTAAGGGGCTCCCGGCCGCGACTCAACATCTACCAGCCGGCCGTCTTCCAGCGTTACTTCCACCGCGCACCCCTCAGAGCAAATGCCGCAGATGGCAGTTTTTTTTTCAACGGCCATATTATCTCCTCCCCCCAAAATCTATCCCGTAAATTAAGCATGGCGCTGGGCATTTCTAAACAAATAGAGTCCTCTACTACTTCCACAAGATATAAAGCGCCCGGATATTTTGCACCCCACTGTTGGTGTACTCAAGGCCGGTGTAAGTGCACAGGCCGACACCATTGTTGGTGGCGCCCGGCCAGGGGCGCCACCGCCTATCTTATTTGCTCCACTTTAACGGCGTATATTCCTGCACATAAGCGCGCAGCTCATCAAAACCCACGGTCCTATATTTGGCTCATTTATAAAAAAACCTCTGGAGATATTCCGGAAGTATGATTATTATTACCTGGTCACCGGCTTCACCTTAGCCTTATCCGCCAGGTTCAGGCTACCGTCCCTGACCAGCACATCCCCGGCCGCAAGACCACTGGTGATTTCTACTTTTTCCCGGTCGCTGAGGCCTGTGGTTACCACCCGGCGCAATACTGCGCCTTCCACCACCACCATCGCTTCCTTTTGGCCCCCGGCCGTTGTGCACAGGGCTTCCAGAGGCACCAATAAAACATTTTGCAGGGTTACGGTTTCTATGGCCACCTTGACCTCAAAGCCCGGCTTCAGGTTGGCCACCTCTTCCAGGGCAATAATTACCGGCACCCGGCGCTGGGAAACACCGAGGGCTGATATTTTTTCCTCTGCCCGGGGGTAGATCTGCACAATGCGGCCGGTCAGGGTCTTGTCACCCAGCACAGGGGCGGTGATGTTCACCTTCTGGCCCTCTGCCACCTCGGACAGGTCGTCACTTAAAATATCTGCCTTTATCTCCAGGCTGTCCGGGGCCGCCACCGTGGCCAGCAGGCTCCCGGGATTAAGCACCTGCCCCACCTCTGCCGGCAAGGACTGCACCGTCCCCGCGGCGGGACTCGCTACCTCCAGCTGCTTCTCCTTGGCGTTGAGCTGCTGCAGGGTCTGGCTCAGGCCGCCCACCAGGGCTTGCGAGTTGGCAATCTGGGAGTCCTGCTCCGCCAGGCTCTGGCTGAGGGTGTCCACCTGCAGCTTGGCCTGATCATACTCCACCAGCGAAACCGCGCCGGACTGGTACAGCACCTGGGTGCGGCTGAAATTATCCTGAGCATTGCGCAGCTCCAGCTCAATCCGCTGACGGGCGGCTTTCGCGGCCGCAGCCACGGCATTGCCTTGGGAGATCTGCCGCCAGGTTTCCTTAATCTGGACGGCCAGGTCCAGGTTCTCCAGCACCACTAGGGTTTGGCCCTGGGCTACGGCCTGACCCGTCTTAACCGCAACCCTGATCACCCGGGCGGTTTGGGTGGCGTACAGCTCGTGGTCCGTCACCGGCTGCACATAGCCGGTATCCACCACCGTACGGGTGATATCACCCTTTGTCACTTCGACCGTTTCCACCGCAGTGCCCCAGCTTTGCAGCGCCACTGCAGCTGCTGCCGCCACCAGGATCACCACCAGGCCTGCGCCGAGGAAAAGTTTTTTACCCTTTTTCATCACTGCACCTCCGCCTAATCCCCGTTTTTCAGCACATTCACCAAATCCAGTCCTCGCACCCCCCTGACCGCCAGGAGATGGGCTGCCGCAATAAATAAAATCCCTCCCAGAGCTGCCCAAACATAGGTCATCGGGTAGATCACAACCGGCATGGTGAATAAATCGGTACTTGCCGTATTAATGTAGGCCTGCCCCAAGAGCCGCCCGAAAGGCAAGCCCACCGCCACCCCGAGCAGTGACTGCAGCAGGTTTTCCTTCAGCAATAGCACCGAAACCTCCCGGTTGGTAAAGCCAAGCACCCTTAATGCCGCCAGCTCCCTTTTGCGCTCGATGAAGCTGATCATCGAGGCGTTGTATACTATGGCAAAGCCCAT
Source organism: Desulfotomaculaceae bacterium (assembly GCA_028696455.1). Lineage (GTDB taxonomy): Bacteria > Bacillota > Desulfotomaculia > Desulfotomaculales > Pelotomaculaceae > MVQL01. The sequence goes on from JAQVGZ010000086.1 coordinate 2,283, forward strand.
GACCACGGCAAAGGCCACCATGATGGTGATAGAGTAAATCATCACCCCGGTATACTCGTTGAAGGTATCCAGCTCCTTTTGGCGGCTCAGGATTGAGGCCACCCGGTTCATGTCGTCCAGCTTTTCTTCCACGGTTGCAGCCAGACCCGGGTCAACCTTCAGCATCACCCCGGAAACCAGGCGCCTTTCCTGAATCACTAGGTTGGCCTGCCCCAGACTGACAAAGGAGCCGCTGCCCACCAACTGCCGGCTGACCCCCACTATGGTGAGCTCGGACAGTCGTTTGGGACCGGTATTGAAGCGGGTTTCCACCTCCACCCGGTCACCCTCCCGGACCCCCAGCTTAGCGGCGGTCTTCTCATTGATCAAGAGTCCCACATTAGGGACCCGCAGGGGGCGCTCCTGCCGGTCTTCCAGCAGCTTCAGGGTCGCGTCCTGGGGTATGCCCTGCAGCAGGTCGTCCTCGGACTTGCCTTGAAAGTTAATCTTCACCGGTATTTCAAAAATCGGCTCCGTCCTGATCACCCCGTCAATGCAGAAAATCTCCGTTAAGTTGCTCTCCTGCACCGGGTTTTCAAACCGCACCAGGTAATCATGGCGCTGGTTGACATAATATTGTTTTTGAATCATATAGTCAACGATATCATTGGTAAAAAGCGAGATCACCAGCATGCCCACGGAGACAGTCACCCCGGCCAGCACAGTGGCAAACCGCCCCCGGTTGCGCAGGGCGGTGCGCAAGCTCATCCGCCAGGTCGAGTCCAACTGGCGCCAAAACCAGGTCACCCGCTCTAGGAAGATGCTGCCGGCCATTTTGGGCGGCTCCGGGCGCATGGCTTCGGCCGGGTTGATTGCCAGGACCCCTCTGGAGACGAAAAGCCCGGAGGAGGCCCCCACCAGCAGGCTCAAGCCCAGGCCACTGAGCACGGCGAAGGAGTTGATCCCGCCAATGGCCCGGGGCAGGTTGAAGAAATCGGCATAGAGCCCGGACATAGCCGAGGCCAGCCCCATCCCCAGCAAAGTGCCCAAAAGCGACCCAATGAGGGAGGTGGACAGGGAATAGGCGGTGTAGAGGGTCATAATTTGCCTGTTGTTGTAGCCCAGCGCCTTCATAATACCGATTTGGAGCCGCTGGGCTCGGATCATCCGGCCCAGCATGACCATTTGAATGGCAGCGGCAATGCCCAGGAAGAGGGCGGGCATAAAGCGGGCTACCGCCTTCAGGCTGTCCAGCTCCCCTTGCAGGACGGCATTGCTGAGCTGGTCCTTGAGCGGATAGCTGGTCAGGTTGCCGTAGGGCGCCAGGATCGCCTCCACCTCTGCAGCCACCTTTTCCTCATCAGCCCCAGGGGTGAGCTTAATCAACACCTGGTTGATCTGTCCGGGCAAGTCCAGCACCTGCTGGGCTTGGTTGAGCGGCATCATAACCAGGCCGAAGGTCTCTGGGTCGGGCATAAAAGATGCCGCATCCTTCATGATAAAGGTGAACTCCGGGCTAATGGCCGTGCCCACCACAATGAGCTCGACCTTCCGGCCAGCATTGATAATGCTGACCGTGTCATTAAAGGACAGGCCGTTTGCTTCCAAATAGGCCTGGTCCACCATCACCTCGATCCCCCCTCCCGGAGGGTTGCTTTCAAAGAACCGGCCGGACTGCAGCTGGATGCGGTTGATCCCGGACATGGGTACCGGGTAGCTGGTGATGCGGGCTGTGGCCTTTTAACTGCCTTCCTTAAAAATGGGCACGTCTTTCTGAATTCTGCCGTTGACCTCTGCCACCCCGGACAAAGTTTCTACTTTCCGGACGACCTGCTCCGGCGCCCGCACCACGACAAAAAAGTAGCCCGCGAAATTATTGACCCGGTAAAAATCGTCCCTGGAATGGGTCAGGTTGTTGTAGGTGGTAGTCATAGCGATATAGACCGTGATGCCCACAGCGACTACCGCCGCCACCGCCATCACCTGGCCCCGGGTGTTCCAAAGGGTGCGGCGCAGCTTGTTCAGCAAAACGCCCATTACCACTCAATCCTTTCCGGAGACAGCGGCTCGCTGTTGACGATAATCTCCGCGGCTGCACCGCTGCTCATGCGCACCACCCGGTGGGCCATGTCGCTGATGCTGGTATTGTGGGTGACAATGACCACCGTGCAGCCTTGCTCTCTGTTGGCTGCCTCCAACAGCCCCAGGATCATCCTGCCGGTCAGGTTGTCCAGGGCCCCGGTGGGCTCGTCACAGAGCAAAAGCCTCGGCTTTTTGACCATCGCCCGGGCAATGGACACCCGCTGCTGCTCGCCCCCACTCAGCTGTGAGGGAAAATGGCCCATTCTGTCTCCCAGGCCCACCGCCGCCAGCACGCTGTCTGTGGAGAGCGGCCCATCCACCAGGCCCGCGGCCAGCTCCACGTTCTCCCTGGCGGTCAGGTCTGGAATCAGGTTGTAGTACTGAAAGACAAACCCGACCTCGTTGCGCCGGTACCGGGTCAGCTGGGCATCTCCGGCCTGGGCCAGGTCCATCTCCCGGTAATAGACACTGCCGGTAGTGGGCAGGTCCATGCCGCCCACGATGTTCAGCAGTGTGCTCTTGCCGGAGCCGCTGGGCCCCAGGATCACCAAAAGCTCCCCCTCATAAATATCCAGGGAGGTTTCCTTCAGGGCCTCGACCCGCACTTCACCCATCTGATAAGTTTTGGTAACCCGCTCCAACTTCATCAGGATATTTTCATTCATAATATACTCCGCCCAATCAAGTTCTGCAGACATCTATTTTTATAGACTTGCAGTCCCGGTGACTCCAAATTACAGGCAACGTAAGCCTAATTTAACAGTTAGACACGCGCGCTTATTAATATCGCTTACCAGTTAACTGTTGAGCCATATTATAATGCTTAATACAAATAAGCTCAATAAACGTCAGAAAATAAACTGTTTTGGAATATTTTCCACCAAGCCTTAGAGCTGGTGGCTCTGCTTATGGCGAACCTTCAAAACACAACATTGTCACCTCTCTTCCGCACAACTCCCCTGCTTCCTAATTTTTCAGTTAGTAAACCTATTCATCTAATATCTATTAAAACCAACTGTTACTGTTTTATTGATTATATGACATACTTGTTCAGGCTTATCATAAAGTTGTTTTTTACCTTTTAAAACAAGTGGCAAAGATGGCTTAAATTATAATTGGTGGCGATCCATTAATTTTAATTGCTTTACAAGACCAGCTTATAGGTATATAATCGTGCGTATCAACCGTGCTATTAGTGATAGTACACATAATATGAAAGGAGGGGTTTTGTGTTTGAACTGGACCTGCGCAGTCGTTCACCGGTGTATGAACAACTGGTGGAAAAGATCAAAGACCTGATCATCAACAATGTGCTGCAACCTGATGAGCAATTACCGGCCGTACGGGTCTTAGCGGGCGAGCTGACCATTAACCCCAATACTATCCAGAAGGCCTACCGGGAATTGGAACACCGGGGCTACATTTATTCAGTTCCCGGCAAAGGCAGCTTTGTCAAACCTGCTGTTGCCGGGGATCATGACGCACGGTTACGTGCTCTGGAAAATGAACTATCCAGAATTATCTCCGAAATGCTCTATCTGGGTGCCTACCCCGCGGATATTATCACCCGCATTCAAACCCAGTTATTTAAAGATAAAGGAGGTCAGCCGCATGATTGAAATAGAACGAGTTAGCAAGAGTTTCCAGGAAACGGAAGCCCTACGAGAGGTCAGCCTGTCGGTGCGCCAAGGCTCGATTTACGGTCTGGTCGGTTCCAACGGAGCCGGGAAAACGACCCTATTAAAAATTTTGGCCGGTATTTATCGACAGAATTCAGGTCGGCTTTCGATTGATACTCAGCCCGTATTTGAAAATGACGCCATCAAGGCCCGCACCATCTTTATTCCCGACGCGCCTTATTATTTTCCCAATTTCACCATTAAAGATATGGCGCTTTTCTATGCCCGGATCTACTCGCAGTGGAATCAGGCGCGCTTCGAAAAACTGGCCGGTGTTTTTAATATCGAAGTCAAGCGGCGCGTAAAAACCTTGTCCAAGGGGATGCAACGCCAGATCTCTTTTTGGCTTAGTTTGGCCTTGATGCCGGAGGTTATGCTCTTGGATGAGCCTTTAGACGGATTGGACCCGGTGATGCGCAAGAAAGTAAAGAACCTCATTATTCAAGATGTAGCAGATCGAAAAATGACCGTCGTGATCTCTTCCCACAATCTCCGTGACTTGGAAGACATTTGTGATTATATCGGCATTTTGCATCAAGGAGAATTACTGCTACAAAAGGATTTAGACGATCTGAAAGCCGACGTGCATAAGATCCAGATTGCCTTTAGCGGCGAGATCCCCCCGGCTCTGTTGCATGACCTGCAAACGCTTTATCAAGAAAAAAGAGGCAGCGTTCTGATTTTAATCGTCCGCGGGGCATATGCAGAAATAATCAGCCGCCTGCAGTCTTATCACCCGGCAGTCCTGGACATCCTGCCGCTCACCCTGGAGGAAATTTTCATCTATGAAATGGGGGATCGAGGCTATGCCATCCAAAACATCCTTTATTAATATGGGTATTTTGCGCAATGATTTAAAAAGATTTGCCTGGATCGGCACGGGATACCTCCTGGCACTGCTCGCCATCGTGCCGCTAAAAGTATTCATGCTCTACAGTAGTGCAGAAGATCTTCGGTTCAATAATGCAGAGTATTTGGCAACAACGTATTTGCGCATATTTCAGCTTGATCATTATAACCCAATCCAGTTAATGGTGATAATCGCTGTGCCCGTGCTGACCGGCCTGCTGCTATTTCGTTATTTACAGGACAGCCGGGCGGCAGATACGGCGCACACTTTACCCGTCAAGCGGGAAACCTTATATAACACCCATATAGTCGCCGGTATCGCCTTCCTATTTATACCGCTAATGCTTACGTCTCTGGTTTCCTGGGCGCTGGTAGCCGGATTGGGGATTGAACAGGTAAACGGCGCCAATATATTTACCTGGTTAGGTATTAATCTGTTGATCGATCTGCTTTTCTTTATCTGCAGTGTAGCCGTGGGGATGATTACCGGCATGACTACGATGCAGGGTGTGTTGAGCATTATTGTGCTGATCCTGCCAAGCGGCCTGTCCATACTGCTGCTGCATAACCTGAGCCAATATGTTTACGGTTTCGCATTAGATTACTATCTCCCTAAAATAGAAACACTCTCTCCCTTATTTAGGCTGGCTGAAATTTCCGGAAGTCCTTTTCAGCCTGGGGAAATTGCGCTTTACCTATTTATTAGTATCGTGCTGTATTTTGTGGGTAGGAGTCTCTACTTGCGGCGTCACACAGAAGCTGCCGGCAACGCGATTACTTTCGGGGCGCTGCGCCCTCTATTTAAATACTCCGTCACTTTTTGCACCATGTTGTTGCTGGGCACCTATTTTAACCGAGTTCAAGACAGCATGACCTGGACATATTTTGGCTACCTGCTGGGGTCCTTACTAGCCTACTTCCTAATTGAAATCCTACTCCACAAATCCCTACAGGTTTTTCGGTGGCAGCAGCTTAAGGGTTATGGCATTTATGCTCTGGCTATGGTCGTACTGCTGAGCCTGTTTCATTTTGACTGGACCGGTTTCGAAAAAAAGCTGCCTGAGCTCAGTGAAGTAAAAAGCGTCTACATGGATAATTCCTTCTATCCATTAACCTACGTACCAGCTAATGTGCTGGCTGCTAACGCGCAAGTTACTGAAGACTTATATACGTACACACCGGTAAAGGCCATATTTACCGATAAAAACAACATTGCCCGTATTTATTCACTGCACGAGCAGATAATCGCTAGCCGGTTGGATAAAAAAGAGTTCTCCTTATCAAGAAGCACGAAGAAACCCGGGCGTATCTGTCTAGCCTATGAACTGGAAAATGGTAAGCATATTTACCGGCAATACGCTTTTGCCACAACGGATTACGCGGACAGTCTGAAACCAATTTATGAATCACGGGAATACAAGGAGATGCATAAAGAAACTCTCCGCGTCAATCCTGCTGAGGTTGATTTTATCGAAATTAATGGCACGGTAGACAGGCCAAACAAGAACTTACGCATAGTTGACCCGGAGTTAATTGCTCAGGCCGTCGCCGCCTTGCAGTGCGATATCTACGACGAGACCTATGAAGAGATAGTTAATATAAACGGCAAAATTCCCTGGGCTCAAGTCCATATCCAGGTAAAAAACCGCTCTTTCAGCCAGGACTGGAAAAAGTCATATGTTAATTTTGAACAGTGGCTCAAAGATACCGGAAAACATGACCAGGTCCGGCTGCTCCCAGGTGCAGACATCGCCTGCGCATTTATAGACAGGGCTCCTGCCATAAACGAAGAGGACTCCGAAAGGCCGCAGAGTAAAACCGGACAACTAACCAGACAATTGGATATTGCAGCCCTTGAAGAAAAACCGGGCATCCTAAAAATAACCGGCCAAGAACAACTGGAGTGGTGCTTGCGTAATTATTATGAAAATAGTGAACGGGCGGTATACCAAGTGGTTTTTGTGAAAAATGACGGCGAAACCATCTCTGGATTTCTTGGTGAAGCTGACGCGCCTTCTTTTATTAAGGAACATTTCAGCCGGTAAAAGAGCGCTTTAAGTTAGGGTCTATATTATATAGACGGTCCCCCTCTAATTGAATTCCTTCAACAAAATAATTATCCAACAGTTTGAGGAGCAAATGCTTTCAACCTCTCCTATAAGGTATGAACCATTCCTCCTCAAACTGTTGGACAATTAACATTTTTAACCGCCTTAGGTTTTCCTTGCCTTTTTTTCTCAATAATCAATAAAATACAATATAATATGATAGTCTTAACCAAAAACCTTTGCCGGCAATACATTACCAGCAATTTTGAACATACTCGTTATCCTCGATAGTAGTGGCATTTTTCCTTTCTACAGCCGTGCGGGTGCCGGCTGCTATCACCGCAAACCAACTCCACGTAACAAGGCAGGGCAATTTTTAGATGCTCTTGCACGAGCTTGCAACTTAAAGTCAAAGCCGTCCGTACAAAATTTTTGCAGCAGCAGGGACCAGTTTGTTTACCGATGGCACTGATAACCTGAGACACAACACTCATGGTCGTAGCAGTTTCCTGATCCTTGGGGCAGGCGGCGCCGAGAATTACGCTGAAGCAAGCCCCGATGGCGGGAGCGATGCCACAAATACCGGTTAAGCCGCAGAAGGCTCCAATCGCCTGCTTTTTTGTCCTGATCAATGCTTCTGCGATTTGACTGTCAGTGATGCTAATTTCCCCGCTGTTCTTCATCGCTGCCAGCAGTGCCCCGGCCGTAATCCAGGCGTGCTCACAGCCTAACATGGGGATTGGGACAGCTTTCATCATTGTTTCTGCAAGCTTTAGAGGATTTGTGCCCTGCAACGTGAGAGCCATATCTAAAATTTGTTCATAAATATCTTTCCCGTGACAATCATGACAGACATAATGCCCATTTGGACAATATACGTAACCAATTTCATTTTGCCCGCAGTACATGCAGGAAAACTCACGGCCCCTTTCCAAGTAAACCAGTTTATTGCCGCAAATCAAGCAGTTTTCTAAATTAATTTCCTGGTGTTGACCTACACCAGCCGGGGCTGGGTCTCAGCAATTTGTCGTCCGCCGCAGTTTTTTTGTAGTCATAATTTTACTCCTATATTCTACTTATGTTGGCGACTGTTGGCGACATAACAGCCTCTTAGCCCAAATACTAGCCAAATCAAGGTATAAGTAAACGACAGGTTGTTTTTAATCTTAAGGTCAAATCCCTGGCAGTATGCAATCATTAATTATTATACAAAAAGTAATTAATTACATTTAAATATACA
>JAQVGZ010000087.1 GCA_028696455.1 Desulfotomaculaceae bacterium
AAATTAACGGGGCTTATCGGTACGTTTACCTTCAGAATAAGCCGGATGATATTTTTCTGGGTTACGATGTTGCAGGCGGACAGGAGTGGCGAACGTAAAGATTATAGTGCACAATTACAGTTATTACCAGCCGTTGTGGCCGGTATTTTTTTTGTCTGTGCACACATATCTAAGCCACAGCATATAGTGTAAAAAAAAAGGAGGTATCTTTCATGGCCGATGTAACAGCTGAAGGCGCCGGCTGCGGAACAGGTTTTGGTAGCCCGGCATTTCTCATCTTCTTAATCCTGGTCCTTCTCGTTTTAGGTTGCGGAGTTTGTATTTAAGGTTCCATAAGCTCAAAGAAAATAGCGAGAAGTCCCGCGTCTTCCAGGCTTAGCCTTAGCTTCTTACAACCATCGGTACAAAAACGATGGTTGTATGTTTTTCGATTGGTGTTTTCCCCTGGTAAGAAGTGTTAGGCCGAAAACTACATAAAATAAGTAAGAATATCACAACAATATGTCTGTTATGCTTACTTAGATGGAGGTGTATCTTTGAATTTATATAACGGCAAAGAGGAAGATAACCCGGTAAATAGCTATAAGCTTACACCTGAGCAACTTAATGAAATTCATGTCAAGTATGGCCTGCCGGGCGAGCTGTCACCGGGGCTTAAGGCTTCAAAGAAGCGAAACCGCTTTTATTCTAGCAATAACTGGGTTGATGTTCTAAAGAAAAAACCTGCCGCTGATGACAATAAAAATAACACTACACAAAAAACTTAGCAGAATAATAATTAAAAAAGAGCAGGCAAAATATGAAATTACCTTAAGGCCAGGGCCAGGATTTCCGCTGTGTGGAAAACCTTTTTCCCCAGACCCTCCTGGGCGATGCCGTCCTCCAACTGCATCCGGCAGGCGCCGCAGCCGGTGATTACCGTTTCTGCCCCGGTGCCGGCGACATCCGTCAGCTTGCGCTTTAAGATGTTATAGGAGACATCGTAGTGGGTAAAGCTGAACGATCCCGCGTTGCCGCAGCACCGGTTTGGCTCTTTTAACGGGATGAAGTCGAGACCGGGTATACTGCGAATAATTTCGACTGGTTCTGCGGTCACACCTAACCCCCTGCCAAGATGGCACGGCTCATGGTAGGTGACCTTCATGGCCACTTCCCGCAGACGCTTCCGGTCAAAGGGCGCGACGTTGCAGACGAAGTCGCCGATATCGTAAGTCTTGGCCGCCAGCTCCCTGGCTCTGTTGGCGTAGCCCGGCGCCCCATCGAGCAGGTCAACGTATTTTCTCTTAAAGGATTCACCACAGGTGCCGCAAGCCACCACCAGGGCGTCAATACCCAATCCGGAAAACAGGTCTACGTGGGAGCGGGCCATCTCTTCTGCCACATCAATCACGCCGTTTATAACCAGCGGGGCCCCGCAGCAGTGCTGCTCCCTGGGAATCAGCACGGAAACATTGCTTTTCGTCAGCGCCTCCACAACGGCATGGCTGGTCGACGGATAAACGTAGTTGTTAAGGCAGCCGGTAAAAAAAGCCACTTTCTTGCCGGCGCCGGGTACCGGCACTGATTCCCTCACCTGACCCCGGAATGGTTTCGGGGATAGAGGCGGAACCACCCGCCGCAGTTCCAGGCCGAGGGGAAAGCGGGGTGAAAGACCGCCCGCCGGGTGGGGCTTTAAAAACAGGCCTTTAGCCCTGGCCGTGGTTTTAAAGCCCAGATCCAGAAGACGCTGGTTCTTTAAAGCAATGGCCATTAGTTTTTTTAAGGCGGGAGTCCCTCCCTCCCTGACCATGGCTGCCCGGGCGGCTAATAATACCTTGTCGATTTTCACGCCACAGGGGCAGGTAGCGTTGCAGGCGTAACAGGTGAGGCATTCGAAACGTTCAGCCAGAGCAGGGGTGTATTTCAACTCGCCCGTTAAGACAGCCCTGGCCAGCCTGATCCTGCCCCGCGCCACCGAGGACTCAGAGCCTGTTTCCCGGTAGTAGGGACAGGCTGCCTGGCAGTTCCCACAGCGCATACAACTGGTGATTTGTTCTTCGACGGCGGACAGATCGTGATAGTGGCTCATACCTGTCCCTCCCCGCGGGGGATCAGTTTTCCGGGATTTAAAATACAACCCGGGTCAAGCGCCTCCTTAATCTTTTGCAGCAACTGCACGCCTTTTTCGCCGAATTCCCAGGGCAGGTAACGTGCCTTGGCCATCCCGATGCCGTGTTCGCCGCTCAAGGTGCCGCCCATGGCCAGGGCAGCCTTAAAAATTTCGTCCACCGCCTGGTGTACCCGCTCCATTTCTTCGCTGTCCCTGGCGTCGGTAAGGATGGTCGGGTGTAGATTGCCGTCCCCGGCATGGCCGAAGGCGCCGATGGTCAGTTTGTAACGCCGGCCAATATCCTGAATCGCCAGCAGCATGTCGGTAATTTTGCTGCGGGGTACGGTGGCATCCTCCAGGATGGTGGTGGGGCGCTTTTGAGCCAGGGCGGGCAGGGCAGCGCGCCGGGCCGCCCAGAGCTGGTCGCGCTCCCGGTCGTCTGCCGCGGCCTTGACCGTGCCGCCGTTGCGGGTGATGACCTTCCGTACGGTAGCCGCCTCGCGGCGCACGACCTCGGGGATCCCGTCCACCTCCACCAGCAGGATGGCCTCCGCGCCGGTTGGCAGGCCAACGTGAGCGTGGTTTTCCACCGTTTCCATGGTCACCCGGTCCATGATCTCCATGGTGGCCGGGATTACTTTGCTTTGGATAATACCTAATATACTGTTGCCGGCCGAGGTCAGGTCTTTAAAGGAAGCAAGCATGGTTTTACGCGCTTCCGGCGCAGGGATCAGGCGCACGATGATTTCCGTGATAATACCCAGGGTTCCCTCCGATCCGGTGAACAGGCGGACCATGTCGTAAGCGGTGACATTTTTTACCGTCTTGCCGCCGAACCGGACGACATCCCCGTTTGCCAGCACCACTTCCAGACCCATCACATAGTCTCTGGTCACCCCGTACTTTAATCCCCGCAGGCCCCCGGAGCACTCGGCAACGCTTCCACCCATGGTGGCGGTGGCCATAGAGCCGGGGTCGGGGGGGTAAATGAGACCGTAAGCAGCAACGGTTGTATTCAGAGTCTGGATGATTACACCCGGCTGCACAATGGCGACAAAGTTTTCCGGGTCCACCTCCAGGATTTTATTCATTTTCAACAAGGATAGGACAATGCCTCCCCGAATTGGCACGGTGCCCCCGCTCAAGTTGGTTCCCGAGCCGCGCGGGTAAACCGGCAGCTTGTACCGGTTCGCAACCTTTACCACCTCTGCTACCTGCTTCACGGACAGGGGCGTCACCAGCACATCCGGCAGATGCTCCGGCATGCCGGCCGTTGCGTCGAAGGAGTAGCACAAAAGGTCTTCCTTTGCGGTTACCACGTTTTCTTTTCCCAGGATAGCTCGCAGATCGAGGATGGCCTTTGTCAGGGACATGCTACCATCTCCTTTATTTTGTACCTGTGAAAATTCACTGAACATTTGAACAAATTTAAATGCTTTAAATAACGGGTTACTTGCATTTTTATTAATAGTATATCTAGAAGGTAAGATTTACAATACAGGAGAACCTATGTTAGTTGAAATATATTTCTAAAAATGAAAGACCGCCCACCTGGCTTATCGGTGAGCGGTCTTTTGTGAGGCGGCAGAAGTCCCCCGCTTGGTTCGCACCAGCAGGGGATCTATATACCGCATTGCCTTATTACGTTAACGTTTTACTTAGCAAGGGGCTGACCCCTTTTCGAAAAATATGGAATGCTGCCATGCCTTTCAGTATTTTCCGAGCACGCTGAGCACAGCAATTGTCGTTTTATCGTTATGCTTTTCTAATGTTGCATAAAAAAGCTTTGTATTCGGGAACAACAACGTTAGCATCACCAATGAAAGGTGTTAAATCGTTTCCAACGTCTCCCTTGGATAATCCCATGTAGCCCCAGCTCCATGGCAAGGAAACAATTTCCACGAAACGGCCGCTTACAACTAAGGGTTTAACAATAGGTAAAACATTGGCCTTCATTTTTATTTCTGCCCGGGCGGTGCTTACCACTATCTCATCTCCAGGTTTAATACCCAACCTACTGGCTAAAGTTGGCGATATGGTGGCAAATTGTTCCGGCATCAATTCTACTAGCATGGGACTGTTTCTGGTTCTTACCCCGGTTTGATAATGTTCAATGTAATGGACAGTGGTAGCCACGTAAGGGAACTCTATGCTGCCGGTTTCGGCCAATTTAGCAAATTCGCCTTCCCATCTCATAGCCATAGGATTATTTTGCTGCTTGCTTATTAAATTTTTCACCGGACTCTCCACCGGTTCATAGTGTTCCGGCATAGGACCTTCCTTCAAGCCGGAAGGATTAAAGAAGCGTGCCTGCCCTTCAGGAAGCATAATAAAAGGAGCATTGGCTGTCTTTTCCGGTGGTACCGGCTCTTTTGTAACCGGGTCCGTGACGCCGAAATCGGGGACATCGTTGGTAATCCACTTTGTTCCGTCCCAGGCCATCAAGGCTTTGTCCTTTTTCCAGGGCCGGCCGGCCGGGTCAGCAGAACAGCGGTTATAAACAATGCGCCGGTTCAAAGGCCAGACAAAGGTCCATTTCGGGTATACACCAAGCCCGCTTTTATCCTCCGTGCCGTGCCTTTTGGTAGCGGGCACCTTTAACGACGGGTTCTGCTCTTTGGGGTCAACGTAATAATAACCTGCGTAAACCCATACACCGCAGGCCGTAGAACCATCATCTTTAAGGTCTCCAAAAGTACCTAAAACCCGGCCGTCTGCCACATTATAACCGTTAATTTCAATCGCAATCTTTTCTATATCCGGCTCGTCCTGTCCCGGCTGATCATAATTCCAAACCATGTTTAAGATAGGATCGGTAAATTTGCCACCGCTCTGGTATTCCTGGCGGACAGCTTTAAATATCCGGTCAGCAATCCAGAGACTGCTTTTTGCCTGTCCGGGCGGCTCAACAGCCTTCCAGTGCCATTGAATATTGCGTGAACTATTTGTTCTCGTGCCTTCTGCTTCGTATATGTGAGCTGCCGGCAGCAGAAATACTTCCGTTTTTATATCCGCCGGGTTTACTCCCGGACGCTTCCAGAAAGCGGCTGTTTCGTTTTCAAATAAATCAACGCATACCATCCAGTCCGCGTTCTCCAGGGCCTTGGCCTCGTGAGAAGCATCCGGCCCGGCTACGGAAGGATTTTCAGCCCAGCAAAAGACGCCTTTAATATGTCCTTCTGCCAAGGCGGCATAGGAAGACATGTGGGAGTGGTCTTTCCCGTCTGATTTAGGCAGCCAGTCATAGCAAAAGTCATTTTCCTGGGTGGCTTTTTCCCCGTACCAGGCCTTGAGCAGACTGGCCAGGAACTTGGGTTTGTTGGACCAGTATCCCGTTTGGGGCGTTTCCACTGCCAGGTAGTCCTTATACGTGGGATGTTTTGTCGCATCGGGGACATTAAGATAGCCCGTAATATTATTCCACAGCATGCCCATGTCACAGGCGCCCTGAACATTTGATTGCCCCCGCTGGGGGTTAAGGCCGCCACCGGGCATGCCGATATTGCCCAGCAAGAGTTGCACCATGCAAGTTGCCCGTGTGTTTTGAGTGCCGTAACTGTGCTGGGTGATTCCCAGTACATAAATTAAATTGCCTGCTACATCCGGTTTCCCCGACTCGCAATAAGCAGCGTAAGCTTTCCTTAAAGTATCTTCCGGGGTTCCCGTGACTTGACTGACCGTTTTGATGTCATACCGGGAAACATGCTTTTTCATGATTTGCCAGACGCACTGGGGATCCTGCAAAGAGGGGTCCTTTTTAATAATATCGCCGTCTTTTTGGTAAGCCCAGCTGGCAGTGTTATAGGATAGTTTGCCGTCTTTTTCCTCTAAACCAGAAAAAAGACCATCCTCAAAATTATAATCAGGACTGATTAAGTAAGAAGCGTTGGTATAGTTATTGACATACTCATGCTGGTAAAGATCATTTTCAATGGCGTAGTTCATCAGACCATAAAGAAAAGCAATGTCTGTCCCCGGACGCAAAGGAACGTAAATATCTGCCTTGGCCGCTGTCTTGGTAAATCTCGGGTCAACGACAATCATTTTGGCTCCTTTATCCATGGCCTTGGTAATATGGCGCATGGCCATGGGGTGAGCTTCGGCCGGGTTGGCTCCGATAATTAAAAATATGTCTGCATTTCGATAATCACTAAAATTATTAGTCATTACTCCCCGACCAAATGAATTAGCCAGACCGGCTACGGTTGGGGCGTGTCAGAGACGGGCGCAATGGTCAAGATCAACCACACCCAGGGCTCCCCGCATGAGCTTATTTACTAAATAGTCTTCTTCGTTATTAATATTAGCGCTGCCCATCTGGCAAATGGCCATGGTGCGGTTAACCGTAACACCGTTAGCGTCTTTTTCTTCAAAGTGTTCATCCCGGGTCTTTTTTACCCGCTTGGCGATTTCAGGTATCGCCCAGTCCCAGTCTTTTTCTTCCCACTGGGTGCTGCCGGGGGCACGGTAAAGAACTTTCGTTAACCGCCCCGGGTTGGGCACACGCTGATGATTTTCATCTACAATAGTATAGACATCTGAGAGAGCCATCCCTTTGGGACATAAAGCCCCTTCATTAATCGGACTATCAGGATCCCCTTCAATAAAAACCACCTTATCGTTTTCTGAATGAACAATAGTACTACAACCACATCCACAATAAGGACAGCTGGAAGCAGTTTCTTTAGTTTTCTTTAACTTAAAAGAACCCAACTCAAAACTAGCCAAATTTTCTGCAGCAGAGGCAGGTGTTGCGCCGGCTCCTTCAAATAAAGCCGTTCCGGCTGCGCCTATTCCCAAATACTTCAAGAAATCACGGCGGCTAATATCTTTTTTCATATTAGCTAATAGTAACCTCCTTATACTTTAAAATGTACCATATAAGTAGTGTTTCAGACATTTCACCTCTTTCCCTCAAAGTCCTGAAGCAAAAAAAACTTTGTTCAACATTAAGGATGAACAAAGTTATATACAGAGAGGTTAGTATAATTACGACAGGGGCACTGAACCCGCACAAGTAATTGTACCGTTAACTCCATAAAACTATGTTCTCCTTTCCGCAATGGGAGGCATATCTGTTTCCGGATATACCCTACAGACCAGGTAACCTTTCATGTATCAGGTTAACTGGTTCGGAGATTTTTAATAAATGCAGAAAAGTTAGTTTCTGTTTCTCAATAGAAAATTATCAGCCTGGGTCGCTTAAATAAAAGCAAAAAAACTTTGTCCAACATTGAGGATGAACAAAGTTATATACAGAGAGAATCAGTATAATTACGATAGGGGTATTGAACCCGCATAAGTAATTGTACCGTTAACTCCATAAAACTATGTTCTCCTTTCCGCAATGGGAGGCATATCTGTTTCCGGATACACCCTACAGACCAGATAACCTTTCACACATCAGGTTAACTGGTTCGGAGATTTTTAATAAAGAATTAAAATAAATAAAACTTTGTCCCAACACAAAAGGTGGACAAAGTTTTACTAGCTATCAAAGGCAATTACGTGAATAGTTAGCAACACTTCAGTGCTTGCTCTTCTGACAGCGTCTCATTAAAACTATGTTCTCCTTTCCGCAATGGGAGGCATAACCGTTTCCAGATACACCCTACAGACCAGGATACCCATCAATTATTCAGGTAACCTGGTTCGGAGATTTATATTTGAAATATTGTAAGTAATTCGCTTTAAAAACGTAAACTCCTTTTTTTAAAAATAATTTTTATAAATTTGGTATTATTTCTTCTTAATTAATTGAACCAGCCAAATGATCAGGTTGACGCCCTGGTTGCCTAGGACTGTTTAGATAGGCAGGCACAATGCAGGGTGCTCCTTTTCCTTGATTACCTGGACGATAAAAAAGTAAGACAGCTATATCAGACTTTAATTCGTGGATTAAAGAGAAAATCAGGAACATTTAACCCCCAAATGGGGTTAGACAATACCTCAGATCTCTTATAAACTATAAATTAGCAAATCCACCGTTGCCCACCAGGTTAATGACTGTTGACAGGTACCTCAAGATATTAGTGTATAAGGTTTCTTGTCCGCCAGTTTATTGATTAATTATAAAATAAAATGTGGAGGTTGTGATATGTTTATTAAGGTAAGAAGTAAAACTTTTTTAATTATCTTTTCATTTTTATTTTGCTTTACAATGCTAAACACATTTGCACTGATGGAGGCGGAAGGATGAGGAGCTGGAACGACACCACCGTCGGTGGATGAAACAATACCGCAAAATGGGGCTATTGATATACCTGTAAATTCAAGCATAAAAATTTATTATGACCGGCTGATAAATCCAAGCAGCAATATTAGGCAGATTACACTTAAGGAAGACGGCTCCAATACAGATGTAGGTATCAATAGTTCTGTGAACCATAACGAGCTGCTAATCACTCCGTATAATGAATTGAAAAACAGTACCAAATATTGGGTTACTATCCCCTATAATGCTGTCAAAGGTAATCCCGACTGCACTCCTGCAGCCAAAAAAACCTTTTCTTTCACAACCATAGAAGCAGTTATTTCATATGACATGGACTCAAATGGAACGTTAGATATAAATGATCTTTTGTGGATAGCAGAAAAGATCGGACCTGCCAATAATTCTGATGCCGAGAAGGCTGATGTAGATAGTAATGGAACTGTAAATATTCTTGACCTCATGACGGCAGCACAGCATATAGGCAACTAACAGGTTTATGAATAGAACAAAATAAATTTCCGACTGGGGAGTAGTTAAAAAATTTATTATGATGAACAGAAAAGTGAAAATAATTGTACTCTTGATTATTTTAAGCTTCACCTGTCTAGTTTGGGTTGGCACTGCATCGGCACAGGGACCTTTAAGTCTTGAAGTCAGGTCCAGTAATTATGTCCCTGGAGAGCAAGGCAATTACATGCTTTTTTTTCAGATGGACAGAACACTGGAATTATCGGTAAGTGCATCAGTTTATGCGGATTTCCCCCATGGGTATGAATTGTTTACTAAAGAGTGCGACTGGAGTAAGGCATTTCAGTATTTAAACCCAAATAGTCAGGAGTGGACAACTGTATCCGGATATGCTGCCATAGAAGGGAGCAGGTTTCTTTTTAACATTACCGAAGACAACCTGTTGTTGGACCCAAATATCCAAATGCGCCTGGTATTGTCGGATGTGCTAAATGGTCCGCAGTCTGGAGTATTTGAACTGAGCCTAACTTTATTAGAGACTAATGGAAACAGCATATCAAAAACAGTTGATGTGGTATTGGGACCATCTCCTGCTGAAGTGCCGTCAGGCTTGGCGCTTACAGCGGTCAGTTCTCTTCAAGTAAACGCTGTCTGGGGCACCGTAGCCGGCGCTGACCGCTACCAGTTGTTTTTTTCAAGTGAAGTCAATGAAAATTATCAACCGGCCTGTAACAATTGTAGTAGTTTAAACACTGAAGAATGGTATTTGACAACCCCTTCGATTGAATTTAAAGGTAACGATTATACCGGTCTGGAGGCGGGCAAGACATATTATTTCAAGGTGCGTGCAGGCAACCAATTTGGATACGGGCCCTTTTCCCAACCAGTGCCGGTGACCACGCTCAGCGTCAAGCTGCTGCAAACTCTCCCGGCCGATAAAGAGACCAAAGTGTTAATTAAAAACCCCGTACTGGCCTTGTTCAACCAAAAGGTGAATGTTGTTAACCCAAATGAGATACAGGTTGCCGAGCTGCCATACGGCTCTCTTGTTGACAGCAGTCAGATTTCTGTGGAAGAAAGGACTGTCGTTATAGCTGTTCAATTCGAATATGACACGGCATACCAGGTGGTTTTCGGCGAGCGGGCACTTGAGAGCACTGTCCATGCTGCTGTATACAATCCCATCTTCAGATGGACATTTACCACAGAAGCTAAACCTGAGAGCAGCGGTGATGACCACGGCGATGGCGGCGGAGAGGACCACAGCGATAGTGGCGGCTGAGGTTGTGATAGTGATGGCGCCGGTGGCGCTGAAGTAATCAGTAGTACTAAAGAAACCGGGACTAGCGGGATAGGTTTTAGTGATTTGGTTGGACATTG
>JAQVGZ010000088.1 GCA_028696455.1 Desulfotomaculaceae bacterium
TGGACGATGACTTCGGAATTTACCGCACCCCATACCGGTACCCGGAAGTTAAGAGACTATTTAATAGAACAGCTGGATAATTCTAAGCGGACTTAAAATTTTAAGTCCGCCCTTGATATATCACTAATTATCAGCACCACACTATTAAAGCCTTCATTATACTTTATAAAAAAGCAGGCGGACTGTCTCCCCCTGTATCTCTACCCGGGGTGCTACAGCGGCCTGCTAATCTATGTTGGGGCGACTGGTTAGACCGCACCCAATGGTTGATGATTATTTCCAGCCTGTAACCTCAAACCAGTACTGGGTTTCCCCATTACAATCTTTGTATTGATGCACTGCGTATTCCCTGTCCGGGTCAAGGGCAAAATAATGGTTAACACCGTTGCCATCAACATAAAAATACCTTTCATTGTCTCTGTCATAATCCCGGTGGCGCTGCCTGTTGTCTTGATTATACCGGTGTAATATTCTTTCCAGTCTGGCAATTTTATCTTGATCATAATCAGAAGGGTTCCGGTATTTACCGTCATTATCCACACACTGGTCAGTATTGGCATGGTACCAGCTAAAGCCGTGAATGCCGTCGGACATAGAACCAGACTGAGCATCACCCCGGATAGCATAACTTTCTGACTGTCCGGCAAACGCTACTGAAGCCAGGGTAAGTGAAAGGATCAACCCCAGGATCAGATTAACGGCTCTCCTCAGCCGAAAGAAAGGACCGGGCGGATGGTAAAATTGAAGCGGTCAGCTATGCCACGAAAACTATCGTTGAGCTAATCGACTTTTCTTTCCCGGAAGCGATGAAGCCGCACCGGGTAACTCTGGAGGGTAATGTTTTGCTTATAAACGCACCGGAACACCTGAATTTAGAGGTGGGAACTTTTAGGAGAGAATTTGTGGTCAGCCAAATATTAGGTGAACACGCCAGGGCTGAACCCCGCTCCATGTCTAGCACCGGATCACAGCTGCTCTATTTGCGCATTCCTTCAGGTGTGGAGGTGCAATCGAAAAATCCGATTACCTTTGTCGAATAATAGCGGTGAAATGCAGGTGGCAGTTACCCATCGCCGGTGACACCACCACCTGCATAAACAGCGCGGCGCAGGTTTCGGGGCTAGGTTTTGCTTTATTGCCTTTAGCTCTAATTTGTAATTGGCAGTAAGGATGGACCTTGTTGCCGTTTTCCATGCAGAACAAGCCTCATCAACTTTTTCCTGTCCCCCACGCTTTCGGAGATTATCAGAAAAGGATTAAGGGCTAGTTTGGCTTCCGACTTACTCATAAACCTCCAGCATCCGCCTAGCCATCGCGCACATTTCTTCCCGCAACCACCAGGGCTCCAGGACCTCCACCATATCGCCCCACTGCACGATCCAGGTCTTCATCTCATCGATGCCGCAGATTTCAAGGGAAATCACCACGGACCCATCAGCTAGGTCCTCTCTGATGCGCTGTGAAGGATGGTAGACCAGGCTTTTTACCCGGCGGGCCACCTGAGGGCTAAACTTGAGCCGGACCCGGCGGACTACCCCGTCGTTAATCACACCCCAACTCCTGGCCATGTAGTCTTTTAGCGAAAAATCTTCAGGATACGCAAAGCGCTCATCGGTATAGGGAATAACAGCCGAGACCTGGTCCACCCGGAAGACACGGATATCGTTTCTCTTCAGGCAGTAGCCGACCAGGTACCAATTGTGGCGCTTGCAAATTAAGCCGTAAGGCTCCACCACCCGCTGCGAGTCTTCCCCGCGATAGGCCACGTAGTACCGGAGCTTCACCCGGTGGCTCTCTTTGACCGCCTGAACTAACATGGCAAAAATTTCGCCCACCCGGTCCGGGTCGGCCAACTGCTCTTCCACCACGTGAATCCGCTCCTGCAACTGCTCCACCGGCAGGCTCTTTGGGGAGTATTTATTTTTAAACAGGGTGCCAACTCCTTTAAAGTAACGCCCCCGTACGGGCTTTTTTTATTCAAAATTTCGAGCACTTTAGCTATTCTCAGCGCCTTCGTGGTGTCTTGACCGGCCATTCGCTCACCTCCCCCCAAAAATATATTTCTATAGGGTGATACTACCATATCTTAATAGTTTCCTTCTTTTTTAAGGTTACCGTTAATTTTTCCCTGCCTCTTACAAAGGATTTCCCATTGCGCCCTAAGCCCAATCAAATTATTTACCGGTGACAGACTGTTGTCAGCAGCCAGGTTTAAAATTAAGTCAACTAATTTAACCAGGGGGGATGCCAGATGTCGGATGGAAAAACACCTTTAGAAAATGGCGAGGTTGGTAATTCACCACCACCTAAGAAAGGTAAAAAGTGGGCATGGGTTATCGGGGCTGTCGTGGTTTTACTCATTGCAATTAGCTCTTGTAGCAAAGATTCAACAAATACTTCACAACAGGCAAATCAGACTTCCGGTACATCGTTAAACGGCTCTAATTCAGACCGGCAGAAAAAAGACGAGCCACCGGCTTATACTGTTAACATGCAAGGTGTTGGAAAGCTACAAGGCATTATTTTAAGTGCTGTTGGAATGCAGGACAACCGGGACCTTTTGTCCGGCATGCTCCTGGAGCTGGCAGAGGAGTACGACCAGGTGCTGGTCTTTACCACCGTAGGCGACGTGCAGCCGGTAAACCCCGACCTGCCGGGAGTGAAGATGTTCTGGGTGGCTAAATAACGTTTTATTTTAGGTACGGCTATTTTTTCGTCAAATAGATTAAATTCATAATGATGATATATCCTTTACCCCCATTATTATAACCACCTTTATAACCTGTTATCTTACCACTAGTTGGGCAGTTTGTTTTTTCGAGTACATGTTTCACAAGTTTAATGTTGGGGTTATCTGTGGTTTTGTAAGTTATCCCCATTTTATGAGCAATATCTTTGGAAGCTAAGCCATCACCACTTCTTAAATAATGGGAAGTATTGGAATGATAACTACCACTTTTGTTGGGATTCCCACTTATGATTTCATGCTTTGAACCAATCATTGGAGGTTTATTGTCGAATAATGGTGGATTATCAGCAAAGGGAATACTTATTAGTTCTTCTTCATTCTTATTTACGTTATTGGTGTCAGAAGAGAACAGCTTCTTAAAAAATCCCATTAATAGGCCCCCCATGAAAATATTCTTAAATGAAATGTAACATTAATAAATTGGAAAATCAAGTTATCTAGGTCAGACCTGTATATGGAAATAAGGAGGAATGGGCTAATATGACTTCACGGTGTTTAACTCCCCGTGAGCAAACCGTCCTCGACTGCATCCCCGCCGGGCACGAGAACGCCATCAGCCGCCGGCGACTGGCCCGGGTGGCCTGTCTTGATGACCGCTTAATCCGTGAAATCATCTACCGCCTGGTTGTGGAGCGGGCCTGCCCATCGGCAGCAGCACGGGTCCCGAAGGTGGCGGCTACTTCCTGATCGAGGACTTAGAGGACTTGGAGGTGGCCACCCGGCACCTAAAGCTCAGGGTGCGCGCCATCTTTCGGCGGGCGCAGGCGCTGGAGAAAATAGCGCAGAATCAGTTCAGCCGGCAAAGCAAAATAACGGGAGGCTATCCCAGCCCCGGCGCCTGGCTCGCTCCTTCGATAGGATGATCACCGTTTGCCAGGAGTGGCTGGAAGGACCGGATGGGCTGTTGGCCAAATTGGTGGCCAGCGCCGTGCTGCTCATCTTTGCGTTATATATAACGGGTTCACCTGGTTTTAAAGATGCACCTGGTGGATTAACGAGTTCTCTTAAAAACACTTTTGGGTTACAGGAGGATGCCGAATGGCGGGCTTATGGTTAAGGCTGTACACCGAAATAAGGCACGACGTTACAAGACCGTTACAGTAATGTTACGAGTAATAGGTCAGTAACGTTACAAGAGCGTTACCAGGCTGCGCGCCAGCCTAACCGCCCGCAACGTGGGCGTGTATGTGCCAAGCAGCTACCGCGGTTTAACCTCCTTGGAGGGCCGGCCGATGCCGGCCGTAACTCATCATCGCGACAAAACCCCCGCAGTCTTGCCAGTTGTGCTCGGTTTTTGGCGAGACCGTGCACCCAGGCTGCGTATCGCGGCTAAAATGTTGCCGGAGGTTGGCCGCACGCTGGAGGCTGTTGTGCGGAGCGGAGCGACGAGGCGACGCAGGTCGCCGAGAATCGCGGAGCGCTGAGGCGGGAACCGCCGAGGTGCGCGGAGCGGAGCTAGTTCGATGTAGGCGGGCGATAAGCCCGGCTTCCGTTTTAGCCTGCAGCGGCGGGACTTCCTGGCCGGGCAGCTGCCTGGCCTACCTATTGTGGATACTACCACCTTCAGGAGCGCGGGCAGCCGCCTGCGTGAGCACGTTGCCGACCAAAAAACATTGCCCATTAAGCTACAAAAGATTATGTTTAAAATAAAGGTTTGGGAGGTCGGACGCTTTCCTATAATTACAATGGGTTTTTTATTGCTTGTAAGAAGATGTCGATTATTTATTCTTATTGACATCTGTTTTTTGTTTTAGGCAGGAAATTTATTTTGTGGCGAAGAAATGTTTCCATAAATAATAATTGATGGCTAATCATTGAAAAAGTAATTAAAAGGGAGCATTTGGGATAAATAAGGAGCTGTCTTTATAAAGATGCAAAATATTTCGTCTGATAATCCATTGGTAAAGCCTGATGATGATCGATTAGGGTATGCCCCATTTGCAAAGAATCTAGCTGAAGCAATTTGTAAATATGACGATGTTGATGGCCTCGTTTTTGCTTTATACGCTCCGTGGGGTAGTGGAAAGAGTACCTGTTTGAACTTTATTCAATACTATATTGATACCAAACAGGAAACAGAAAAACCTATTATTGTTCGGTTTAATCCGTGGTGGTTTTCCGGTCAAGGGGATTTGTTGGATCAATTTTTTAAAGAGTTTCGGGCTGCGCTTGGGAAAAATGATATTATTAAGGATTTACTCGGCAAGCTCGCCGTGTTTGGTGAAATTATTTCCGATATTCCGGAGCCTACAGGGATAGCAAAATACTTAGGGAAAATCTTGCCAGGATTAAATCAGTTGCCTGATAAACAAGCCTGGAAGATTAAAGATGAAATTTCAAAAGAAATAATAAACAAAATCTCCGCATCTTAGTTATCATTGATGATATTGATCGCCTTTCTACTGATGAAATTGTAAGCATTTTTCGTGTAATTAAGGCTGTTGCCAATTTCCCAAGGACAAGTTATTTGATTGCTTTTGATAAAGATGTGGTAGTAAGGGCGCTAAAAAGAGTACAGCGGGTGCCCGGTGATAACTACCTGGAAAAGATTATTCAAGAGAAACTTGAGTAACTAAATTTATTGGTGTTTAATCTAAATTTAAAAGGAGGTATAGAAATGTATGAAAAGATAAAGGAGGAAATTCAACAAGAATATTATTTGCATAACTTTCCGAATGAAGGCCAAAGATTTGTTGCGTGGTATTTGAGGAATATCCACCTCAGAGATATGAACCAGACGAAGGATGATATAACAGACGGAGCAGATGACAAGCAAATAGATGCGGTTGTAATAGATGATGATAGGTCTACAATTTTTATTATTCAAGGGAAGTTTATTGGGAGTAATACAGTAGATGCGGAACCTTTACGGGAAGTTCTGTCTTCATGGATACAACTTAGGAATTTAATACGTTTACAAGAGGTTGCCAATGAACGATTAAAGAGGAAGCTATCTGAAATATCACAGGCACTTGAAGATGACTATGAAATTTCTTTTGAGTTAATAACAACATCGTCGCTTACGGATCCAGCAAAAGAAGATTATGCAACATTTCAAAGGCAACTAGCTGAGTTGTCCGAAAATGATGACATAGTTGCTGCCATTAGCTTAATAGATAAAGATGAACTTAGGCGCCGTTATGATTTGGCTCTGGAAAGAGAAAATCCTGCTATACGTCATACGTTTGTAATGGAAAAAGATAAGGCTATATCTATGGTTATTGCAGGGACAAAGGTTGTTATAGCTGCAATTCCGCTTAAGGATTGTATAACCATTCCTGGAATAAAGGATGGTACCTTGTTTCAAAAAAATGTTCGTCAGTCACTGGGTCTAAGTAACACTGTCAATAAAGGAATA
Source organism: Desulfotomaculaceae bacterium (assembly GCA_028696455.1). GTDB lineage: Bacteria > Bacillota > Desulfotomaculia > Desulfotomaculales > Pelotomaculaceae > MVQL01. The sequence continues at coordinate 6,108 of JAQVGZ010000088.1, forward strand.
AAGAACACGTTATATGGTGATAAGCATAGAGATTTTTTCTTTTTCCATAACGGTATTACTGCTATTTGCAATAAAATAAAACTTGAAGGCAATGAATTGGAATTAATTGGTCTGAATATTGTAAACGGTTGTCAATCACTTAATACAATACTATCTTGTAGTGAAAGGGTAAAAGCTCTTAGTGATACTTACATAATGTTTAGATTTTATGAAATCCCACAACGAGATAGGGCCGATAAAATAAGTATTTTTACCAACTCTCAGAGTGCTGTTAAACCTCGCGATTTAAGAAGTAATGATAAGCGTGTTTTAAACCTTAAAAAATTATTCGAGCAAAAATATACAACAGGTTATCTCATTACTAAAAGAGGGGAAGTCCCTCCCGCAGATAGGGATAAAAAATATATTTTGGATCTTTCAGATTTAGGTAAGTATCTGATTTCATGGCATTCTCAAAGACCAAATATAGCTTATAGTGAAACAAAAATATTTGATAAATATTTTGAACAATTATTTAAACGGGAATATAAACCAGAATATGCTCAGGCCTTGAGTTTCTGGATGCAAGAAATAATGAGTGGGTGGACGTCTGATAATCCTTTTGGCTTAAATGAAACCCTGCTGGCCATGAAAGCATATGCCCCATTCCACCAACTTTATGCTATATCTATGTGTTTTTCTATATCCAATAATCAATCGGATAGGGTTCCTAACCCCTCTCGCTGTTACGAAAATGCAAAAAACAAGGGAATGATAGAGCAAGTCGTAGGGATTGCCGGTAGTTGTTTGAATACCGCTTTAGAAGCAGCAGCGAATGAACCGCAACCACAAAATAGAGTATTTAGCCCGCAAAACTGGATTAAAGCTAAAACCTGTTTAGCGGGAATAAATGCAGCCATTAGAGGATATATCAATATGTTGCCGACACTACCAGGTGGAAAAGATTTTAGCAAAAGTCTTAAAGAGACTCTGTCACTTTCAAACGAAGATTTTGAATATAGATGGGCTGCAGATTAGAAATAAAAATTTTTATCTCAACATTGTTCGTACTGACAAACATTTCAACACACCTTTAATATATTACTACCTGGGTATCCAAGAACCGAAAGGAGTTTTGGTATAATGGAGGTTTTCCCAAATCAAGAAGAGATTGATATAACAGCCGATTTGTTAGTTAATGTTTACAATATTTCTTCGCAAATGATCAGGCGATTACTGGGCGAAAGACAAAGGGACGAAGCAAACGGTATATTAAATAGCATTAAGGGTGAAAGTATGACCAAGCTTGATTTAGTAAAACTCCTTATTATGCGAAAAGGCTCAGAATTGTTGGCCGGTAGCAGTGAAGAAGTGAAAGATTTACGATTATTCTTGCTTTCTAAATTGTCAGATGACACAATTACTAAACTTTTTGAAGAACATGGGCAGAGGAATAATTCGATTTCATCACCTTCTCATATGCGCAAACCCTTATCTCACAAACCCTGGCACGCAAATGGACGATGGTCAAATGCATTTGTGGAAGCGATTGGTTTCCCAAAAATATTTGCTGGCGTTTTACAACGGGATTCACTGCCGACTATAGATGATTATGAACCACGGAAGATAATACCCGAGTTAGTTGAATTTCAAAAAATTTTAAAATCAAATATGCTCAAAGTACTTGAGCAGGAAGGGAATAAAACAAGATGTATAGTGACATTACCCACTGGGGGGGGGAAAACAAGGGTAGCTGTTGAAGCATTCATTGAGTGGATGCAAAAACGCTTTGCCAACGGGCAATATATGATATGGATAGCCCAGAGTGAGGAATTATGCGAGCAAGCACTAGTTTGCATTGAAGAAATGTGGGGCTCCAGGGAATATGTTAGTGCTTTAAGGGTGTACCGTTATTATGGTGGACGAAAAGTTCCAGAAAAAGAATTAAAGGGTGGCGCAGTTGTTGCCAGCATCCAGCAAATATATAACCGAGTTAAATCAGGCGATAAAGTTCTCAATGATTTTTTGAAAAATTGTGGAGCAATGATCATAGATGAAGCACACCGAGCGGTAACTGATATGTATGACGTCCTTTTAGATAGGGCTGAACAGTTATGTGGTTCTGAATTATTTCCGATCTGTGGTTTAACAGCCACGCCAGGGCGGGCGGGTGTTAATAAAATTGACGAAATTTACAAATTAACTAATAGGTTTGAAATCTTTCTAATCAAGCCTGAATTGGGCGAAAAATACTCTGATGATCCAGTGAAATATTTCAGAGAGAATGGTTATTTGGCAAATCCACGCCATATTGTTTGTGAAATGGGGAAAGAATATGAGTTAACTGATTCGGATATTGAGCAGATGAATAAAGAAAATGATGTTCCTGCTGGATTTAGAAAACGTCTAGCTTGGGATCGCGAGCGGAATATTCATATTATTAAGAGGCTTATGAAAATAAAAAAGGGGTGCCCAACAATTGTTTATGCATGTACAGTTGAGCATGCATATTTTCTTTCAGTAATGATGACTGCAATAAGCGGGCGTCGAACTGCAGCAGTATCTTCTGACACTTCAATGACAATTCGCAGAGGTATTATTCGGGATTTTAAAAATGGCAAAATAGATTTCTTGTTTAACTATGGAGTCTTAACAACAGGTTTTGATGCCCCTAAGACAGAATGCATAGTAATCTGTCGGCCAACAACAAGTGATATCCTATATGAACAAATACTTGGTCGTGGTCTTAGGGGGCCTAAGTTTCGTGGTACAAAGGAATGCCAGATTATTGATTTTGCAGATAATATAAAAAGGCTTGGTAAACCTTTGGCATATGCGAGATTTAAGGATTATTGGATAGAGGAGAGTATTGAGGATAATTGTTAAGATACAATTATGGTAAATCTTCTGTTGTTAAACTGATATATTTTAATAGATGACACTTGGCAAACATATGTACGAAAAATAAACTATACCTGACCGGTAAATTCTGCCGGTCTTTTTCTTATTGGCGGGCGCCATCTTACCGGTTGGGGTCCGCCCCAAAATAAACTGCAAGGGGGAAATGATTATGGCAGTCACCAAAGTTCCCGGTAACTCTACCCTCAGGTTGGTGCTGCATGTTGGCGACAGCGGCAGCGGTAGTCCGATTCTCAGGACCAAGAGTTTGAGCAACGTTAAAACGACTGCAGCAGACCAGGACATCTTAAATTTGGCCACCGCCCTTGCCGGCCTGCAGGACTTTCCGCTGAACGGGGTTACTAGAGTTGATAATGCTGCTTTGATTCAAGCTTAAGTAAAAAAACGCCTTATATTGATTAAATGAAGATGGTTAAGTTTGCTTCACTTACCCCCCCCCGATAACCGCTTCAGGGAACGCGAACGAATTCGGCCGATGGGATATTCAGAAAGGGCGGCAATGCCGGTGTGGAAATCCTGCCGGTAAAGGCAGATGACCTGTGTGTTTACCTAACTAGTAAAAACAGGGGAGGAATCGATCACTGTCTTTGACGGAAACCAGCCTTTTTGAGGCTGTCAAGAACCAGTATTTGTATAAGCTGAAAAGCCGCCCGGGTATTTTTTTGGCTATGGCTGGGGTGCAGGTGATAGCCTTGCTGTTTTCTTTGGGAGGTGTGACGAGATATGGCATGGGGGCACAATAC
>JAQVGZ010000089.1 GCA_028696455.1 Desulfotomaculaceae bacterium
ATCGATGGCCTGGTAAATGTTGTGGCGGTAGACGCGGGTGATAACCACAGTCTGGCTTTGGATCGAGAAGGCAATGTCTGGGCCTGGGGCAAAAACAACCTATATCAGCTGGGCAACGGCAGCACCACCGGCAGCAATGTGCCGGTAAAGGTGATAACCGGTGGGATAAAAGCCATATCTGCCGCGGCTGATCATAGTATTGCCTTAAAAAATGACGGTACGGTATTGGGCTGGGGGGCTGACGGACCGGCTACCTACTTTAACCTGGCCGGCGCCGGCGGGTACACACCTGTTGACGGCCATACCCCGGGTCAGCTGTACTACGGAACACCACGCCCGGCGGAAAATTATCCGCTCACCGGCGTTAAAGGCATTGCCACTTCCCGCCTGTTCAGCGCCTACCTGTTTGATGACGGCAGGATTTGCCGCATCGGTCGGTTTGTTGATGAAGGCGGGGCAACCACTTACACGCCCATGCCGCAATACTCCTCGCCACTGGGCATCGGCGCCATTGCGGCCGGGGAAAACTTCCTGATCGCTTGGAAGGAAGACGGGACTGTTTTGACCTTTGGCGATAATAACCTCGGCCAATTCGGCGACAATACCCAGGGCAACGGCACTCCCGCCCAGCCGCGTCCTTATGGTGTGGTTACCGGCCTGAACAATGTGGTGTCGGTAGCAGCCGGCGGTTACCACGGTCTTGCCTTAGACCAGGACGGCAACGTCTATACCTGGGGTAAAAACCTTAACGGCCAGCTTGGCACCGGTAAAACAAACATTAGTCTTACACCGGTCAAGGTTGCCGGCCTGACGGAAATCACGGCCATTGGCGGCGGGACCGAAAGCAGCATGGCCTTTAGAAATATGCAGAAGGTGTATGTCTGGGGCAATAATGATTACGGTCAGTTGGGCAACGACAGCAAAGCCAGCTGTAAATTACCTGCGTTGGCTAAAATGACGGGTTATGACGTGGATACGGATGCTCCAGTCTGGCCGGCCTATTTTGCCCTGCTGGCAACTGATGTAACCGAAAACAGCATTACCATACTTTGGAGCCCTGCCGTTGACAATATCGGTGTTACCGGTTATGAAATTTATATTGACGGGGCCAAAGTGGCAGATGTCGACGGTACCACGCAGGAATACACCGCCGGCGGTTTGACTGCTGGTAGAGTATACACCTTCGGCCTTAAAGCCAGAGATGCTGCCGGCAATGCCAGCGATATGGTTAAGACGCTCCTGTCCACTAAAACTGATCCAAGCGGTGGCGGTAGCGGTGGCAGCGGTACAGGTAAATACACGGTAACACCGGTTCTCGACGAAGCCTACGACAACGGGGAGACAATGCATGGTATTGACACCATGACTGTGCGCAGCGGTGTTTCCGGATTCAAATACTTTACGGTCAATATCAGCCCGGTCGTTGAGCACCCGGGTAGTGAAAAAGCGGTGTTCGTGCTCTTTAGAAACGGCGTGCAGATGAGTCTTTCTGCTACCGGGGCGGATTTCGACCTAGTGCCGGGCGCCGTAGCAGGTTTTAATGTGCGATCCGGTGATGTTGTCAAAGTTTACCTCGTGGACGACTTATCCAACGCCGCTGACTTTAACCCGACGATCTTAGAGTAATAGTAGTTGAGTAGTACCGGAGGAAAGATAATCAGTTTGTTGACTACCGGAGGGGAGATGTTGCTTTCCTCCGGTATGATTTCAGGGCTTCTTTTCTTTGAATAATGTTTTCCCTATATGATGTTCGTGACGGCTTCGGTTAAAACCATTTTGTCAAGGAGTACATTGTTTCTCTTTTTTGATATGGTAATGGGAAGCAGTGAGTAAAACCTCACTGCTTCCCATTAGCTTATATGCCAGGCAAAGTCCAAGAACAAATAGGATATCACGTCATTTTTGAATCTAAAACTTAACGAGTTCCAGGGAGATTTGTCGCCGGAATAATAAACATAAGCATAGCGTAGTCGACATTAGCCTTGATACCAAGGCTGGCTGGATACATTCATCGCGTCGATATATTTATTGACAGTTTGGCAGACAGATGAAAATATCTAATTTAATTAAAAATTAACCTTACACACATTTGTTAAATATTTTCAATAAAAAATAATTGACCTTCACGTTGCGTAAAGGTGTATAGTTGTGTTGTCGAGGAGAGAATTATATGGAATACACAATACAAAAGCTTGCCCGGATAGCCGGGATTAGTACCAGAACCCTCCGCTATTATGAGGAGATCGGCATTATCAAGCCGGCCAGAATCAAATCTTCAGGCTACCGGATCTATGGTCAGGCGGAAGTTAACTGTCTGCAGCAAGTTCTGTTCTATAAAGAACTGGGGTTTAAACTTGAGGTCATTAAAGAAATTCTCATGTCCCCTTCTTTTAACGAAGCCAAAGCCCTTAAAGAACACCATGAAAAACTCCTTGACAAAAGAAAACAGCTGGATTTGCTAATTTCCAATGTGGAAAAAACAATTGCCTTAAAGGAAGGGAGGATGACCATGACTGATCAGGAAAAGTTCGAAGGTTTTAAGAAAAAGCTCATTGAAGAAAATGAAAGAAAATACGGTAAAGAAATTCGTGAGAAATATAGCGAAGATACTATTAACAAGTCCAATGAAAAGCTGCTTAATATGACACAAGAAGAATATGAAGAGGCAATCCGTCTGGGAAATGAGGTAACCAGCACTTTAGCCGAAGCTTTCCAAACTGGCGACCCCGGCAGCGATCTGGCCCAAAAAGCAGCGGATTTGCATAGGCAGTGGCTAACTCATTTCTGGGGCAGGTACAGTAAAGAAGCACATGCGGGCCTGGCCCAAATGTACGTGGATGATGAACGCTTTCGAGTATATTATGACGAGAAGCAGCCGGGTACGGCAGAGTTTCTAAGAGATGCGATCTTAATCTATGCCGGTGTAAAGAAATAAAGGCCTTACAGAAGTTTAACTGGCGCCGATCGTTTTTTAAAATTGCCGGTTCCCAGACCGCCATGATTGAATTTTTGAGGAAAACGGCGTGTAAGTTAATGGTGTTGTTGTGACAGGGCTCTGATGGGTGGTTAATAAAATACGATTCTAAGGGAAAAGAAGTTTGGCTTGGTCATTGGTCAACGCGATAGCAAAACCAAGAGAAGAACATTAAAACCTATTTAGAAAAGTTGTTTACTAGAATTATCACAAACGATAGTTTGGATGGAATCCCCAAAGAGTATGTTGTTAATCATATGACTGGTAGTTTTGTTGAAACCGTAAAATGGTGGATGCAAAATGATATGGCACAGTCACCGGAAGAAATGACCAGGTATTTTTTCAGTGTTATTTCATCGAATATATCATTAAAATGAAAATGCAATAAGGGGACTGTTTTAAACGAACAGGAATACGAAGCCGAGGATAAATGGTTGGTAGCATAGTTCCATATATAGCTTAAGGGAGGAGAGAGGGAGGGTGGTTCCAGCAGTACCGTCGGCAGCCTGTTAGCAGAAACAAGATATCAGTTCCCGGTATTGATTTAAGCCATGTTCATATCTTAATAAGTAACAGCAAGGGCGGCCTGTATAAGCACAGGCCGCCGATTTATTACAGATATTACTATAAGAAGGTTAAGTCAGAGTAACTATAGAATGTTTATAATGGTATTAATGAGTTCAAATTGTGAACTTTTTTTATGTTAGGTGGTATAAAAAATATGAGTCCTGAAACAATTGCATTTCCCGATGGGCTGCCGGTTAGGGCATTTGTCAGGTGTGTTGAACAATATCCCCACCACTGGCACGACACCCTGGAGATTATCCAGGTGCTTAAAGTGTCGGTCAGTATCAACCTGGGCAATGAAAACCTGTTACTTCATGAAAATGATAATTATAATAAATTAAATACTACAATCAAAAGCATTTTAAATTGCTTCACTGCCAATAGCGCATGGGGGATACCTGCCGGCATTACAATGGTTTCTCCTTTTTCGACGTTAAACTTTTCTTCTCCGATAGTAATCTCAGCTTGACCGTCGAGTAGATAGACAAGAGCATCTCCGCCGGAAGAATGTGAACTAATTTCTTCTCCCTTATCAAAAGCGAATAAAGTGATACTTAAAGGCTTTCCTTGGGCGAGTGTTCTACTAACCACTTGGCCCTTTTGATACTCAACTAATGCTGCCATCTCTAAAACTTTTGAATGATCTATATTTTTTATAAAATGTTGGGTCATTTTTTTAACCTCCAATATGAATTATATTATTTATTAAAGAATCTTTAGAAATTATCTGTAACATTCGTTACCATACCCACTACTCTAATTTTAAAATAAATAAAGATTATAAAATTTTTTTAGATTAGTTAATTATTGTCAGCTTCTTAAAAACTGGCCAACTGTATTGCCGGTGAGTATATCATGCCCATGAATAAGAGATTTCTTTATTCCTTAATAATCTATAAATCTAATTTAGTTTTCATAAGCTGATTACAACCCCTTTCAATGTATATCTATTTTAAAGCCATTATAATATAATGGCAACAAAAAAGCGGTAACCAATGTTACCAAAAATCATAGGTAATAGTTTATATCTATTGATTAAATAAAAGTAGGCGGGATATTATAGGGGCTACCGCTTTTTCTTTATTTATACCCCCTTTCTAACCGTGTTGATCCGGATCGTTTTTATGCTGTTCTCCCACTGCACTTTTGCCCCCAGGGCTTCGCATAAAAACCGGAGCGGGACCATAATTCTTCCGCTGATAACTTGAACGGGCTGGCTTCACTTATCAATATTTCTAAAGACCTAACAGACATTGCCGAATATAAAACAGGCGCGCCCATAGCATTTCCGAACGTGAATGGGTCTGTAAATTTACGACCGATAACCCGATGGCGCGTTCAACCCCAAATGAATGCACACATTATCGGTAGATTTGAGCTTGAACACTTGTTGAGCATCACGCAGGTTGTTTAACTGGTCGCCCGGGCTGCAAAGATCATGTGGTGATTGCCTGATGGTGGGACTGTTGCCAATATTGCAACCGCTATTAACCTCCAGAGAAATGGAGTATGGAATATTCAATAGATTGGTTCTTCCCACCAACCAAAAGCAATTCTACCGGAAGCACCCTGTATTGGTGTTTCGGGGGCGGACAGCTAGCGATGGGATTAATTTTCGATGCGAGGTTTCATAGGATCGCAGTTGGGTTTTTTTACATCCGATACCAGCGAAAGTTTCAGCAGGTAATAGCACTCTTCCCTTAACATATGATCCGTTGCCAGCGGGGTCAAGATTGATAGAATTTCTTTAGATTGAATAAGCTTCTGCAACTCCTGGAGAAAGCACGAAAAATGCAAAATTGTGTTTTCGGCCTGCATATTGAGGGCACTCAAGGCAGGAAATTGATTTAATCCCGTACGCAGGTAACCTTTCATCTCCAGGGATTTATCAAAAAGGTCAGCAAATACAATGTTGAATTCGGTACTTCTTCTGATATACTGTTTTTCAACTTCATCCAGGCTGCTGGCCAGGAAGAAAGCGTGGCCTTTGGCGTCAAGCAGCCAAACTAGATGTAGATGTACAGGGTCAAATAACTGCGTCTGTTGTTTGTTTATAAAACATGCAAGAATTTGCAGGTATTCCTCCAATTCATTGACCATATGATTGATAAATGTTGGAGTAAGATGAATTATAATCTGTTCCACCAGATGTCTACGCAAAAGTTCAAGTTTAAAGGACCTGAATTCTTTTCCCTGAGCATAAGCCTGCTGCGTCAAGGTATCCAGCTGAATTCCGTTTAGTGGTTGGCGTGCCTCGGCCAGCAACCGGTCAAAGATATTGATAAAATTTTGCGCTATTCTTATTGTCTGATCTTCCTTGGGCGAAAGGCTATGAAAGATAAACCGGGCGTGATCGCCGAGAATTTGCAGCCAGAACCGGTGTTCAAATAAGGTTAAACTATCTAAGTTTCCATTCATACTATTGCCTCCAATGGTAATAATTATAATTATCTGTATTAGTTTATGTTATGTCGAGGAATTAAAAACAAATAATAAACTGTTGATTGAGAAGAGTACATAGTTTTGCTTGCTTGTACAGAGAGTTACAAAACGGTGGGATTGCAATAAGCGAGGTACTATGGAATGGACTCATAAAGGTGGGAGGAAAGGTCTTTGACTGAGTAATGCCCAACGGGATTTCCGCCAGTTATCAAGGGATGCGTATGATGGTACGTAATTTGAGTGGATGCATTGGCATCAATTTAGGTGGCACCGCAGGAGCTATAAGCTTTTGTCCTAGGCAAGACAGGACAAAAGCTTTTTTATTGTCTGAATCACAAAATGAAATTCAAAGAATAGCCAGGGGTGATTTATTATGAAAGCCCCGACGGCGTTGCTGCCACCACCAAAGGCCTTCGAATATCTTTCCCGCACCGAGGGCATCATTCCCGCGGTTGAAAGCGCCCACGCCGTTGCCCAGGCCATGAAGCTGGCGCCCGCGATGGCGCCGGAACAGATCATCGTAGTAATAATCTGTTTTATTTTTTTAAATATAATTTCTTTATACATTGTGTGCAAATATCATGGGTAAACTCTACCTCTGAATGAGCTTCTATATATTTTTCCAGCCCTTCCCAATACCCTTCTTCGGTATAGATTTTTTTACAGCTGCTGCAAATTGGCAGTAAACCTTGCAGTTCGACAATATCAGAAATGTCTTTTACAATGACTATTGCTAAATTTTCCCCTTTGAACTCCAGGGCAGAAGCGCTGACCAGGACAGACAATTCCCTTAATTCATTGTCCAGTTCCACTACCAGCTTGCCTTTCGCCCGCTGGACATGCTTGCCTTCAATAGCCTGCATGGCGGTATTTCTCACGATACATTTTTTACAAGCTTCTTTTATGCCACATGCTTCTGCATCCTCAACTGTGTTGATGTAGTGGAAAACATTCCCGCCTTTCTTTAAGTAAGTTTCACTTCACATAGGCATATTCTCCCATAAATAAAATCTCTTCGTTTATATCATCATGGATAAAATAAGTAAAAGGTTTATTTGCGTTAAACACAATCGGCGGTTCAATTGGGGCACTTGCCCCTCTAGATCCTACACCTGTTACAGCCGCCGCTTCAGTTCCGTTTTCATCAACACTAATAAATGTTTTATGAATGACATTGGAGATAAAAATATTATCCGGTGTGTCGGTAAACATATTTTTAAAGTCAGCCTTGTTTGGATTAAATGCTGTCTGTATCCCCATTTGCGATAAGGTGTCGTTTAGTTCAACGGAAAATTCCGTTTTGAATTTCGGCATGCTGATTTGCACGCGTCTTAATTCCATCTTGTCTATATTTTTATCCAAATCCATTTCTCTGACTGCAGGGATTGCAATATACATGCTTGTTTTCTTGTCTTTATAAGGAAGTCTTACTATTTGGGCATTATCGTCTTCATAATAATCAAAATAGCCCGTCATATTCATAAAATCAATATCGGCCTTTTTGCCGCTTCTGTCGATAAACTCTGCTTTTTGGGTTGCGCCTTCTTGAAACGGCGCCATCCATTCACCTTTGAAATATATTGCGTTGACAATGTAAGCCAGAAAGTCGCTGTCAGCAATTAGCTCGGTTATTTTATTATTTGTTTTATTTTTAACCCAGTTGTTCACCGTTTCTACCGCATTTTCATTGTTGACCTTTTCGCTGTCGGCATCATAATAATTTGAAACAGCATTTTTAAATATATCCTCGAAATCCACATCTTTATAATAATCAGTGTTAAGCCATAATGAATTCGCTATATTTAATTTTACGTCTTCATTTTCGCTGTATTCCTTGATAAGTTGTGCGGACAATGCATTAAACTTGTTTAAATCTTCAATTCTTAATGTTTTTAAAATTTCTTCCTTTGTTTCGCCATCAGCCCCAACCGCAGCCATGGCAAGTGCCATTTTTACCGAAAGTGGTGAAAACATATAGTTTTTATCCTTCGGCATAAGATTATTTAAGTTCCAGGCAAATCCTCTCATTTCAGGGGCAGTGATGTCCACACAAAGAATAAGTTTGTTTAAATCCTGCTTTTTTACTATTTCTTTTTCAATTAATAGATCTTTTAAAAACTTTCCCTCGGCAGTTTTTACAAGCAATGATGAATAGCAGATATTCACCACGTCATTGCGAATAAGCTGATAGCCGTCAGTCGATACCGCAAGCTTCGTGTAGTTATTGTCTAGCAGTGCATATTTGATTCCCGCTTCATAAGCATCCTCAATTGTTATTCCCTGATAACCCATGCCTGAAAGTAGCATCTTTACAAATTCCCGCCCCGTAACGCCGCGCTCCGGCTCAAAGGTTATTTCGCTTGTTCCGTTTATGTACCCTTTGTGTGCCGCATAGCCGATATTGGTCATAGCCCAGTGTGACGGTTCAACGTCGGAAAACTCCCGGCGGCCGCTTGACAAGACAACCTCATTTTCCTCTCCAATCATGCGCAGCACCATAGTTATAGCCTCTGCTCTGGACACAGGCTTGTCAAGCTCATAGCCATTGTACCTTCCTTTGAATAAACCGATTTGATTTAAAATATCAGCCTTATTTTCAGCCGAAGGTATTAAAATATCAGAATCACCTATACTGTATTTAAATTCGTTTTCATCTACAGTGCTGTCAATAATCCCATTATCCGCGTACGCAATGCCTGTGTAAAGCATACATACTACCATAATAAATCCAATTAATCCCTTCATTTCTAAAACCTTCCTTCCTATATTATTTTTCACTGTACTGATATAACTTAATAAAACAAGTCCTCTTTGTTCTCAATTGTAAAAAACATTTTCAACATACCCCCCCTATATAAACTTTTTTATAATTATAGACAGGAGTAATGCGTGTTTGGTTCCGTTTTCCTATTTTCACGCGCGCTTCCCATGCAATTCCGGGTGGTTAGCACCGTTACTGCAATAATCAAAAAGGCTGGTTGGGGATCAGGCAGGGGTGGACGGCTCTGGTCGATTCTGCATTTTTCGACAATGTTTACTTTTTTGTAACCTTATCTTAAGCATTTTGTAACGCAATTACCAGAAAGAATTAGTATTATGATGAAAAAGGGGCTGCTGAACTAATTAAAAAGCATGGAGGAAATACTGAATTACTATGGGTGGGTGGAATCAACCAATGGAACGGGATGGAAATATGGGGCTTGCAGAATATCATGAAAAAGATCAGCTCCGCTCCAGACGTTATATGCCGGGACTGGATGGGCTGCGGGCTTTGGCTGTGCTCGCGGTGATTGCTTACCATTTAAACCTGCCTTGGGCTCCGGGAGGACTTTTAGGGGTATGCATTTTCTTTGTGCTGTCCGGTTATCTTATCACCGACATTCTGCTTGCCCAATGGAATCTTTCCGCACGCATGAATCTGAAAGAATTCTGGCTGGGCCGGGCACGGCGGCTGCTGCCGGCACTGTTGACAATGCTGAGCGGAGTTATGCTCTGGATATATCTATGTGATCCCAACCGCTTATCATCGTTATGGAATGAAGTCCTGGCAGTTGTATTCTATTCCAGCAACTGGTGGTTGATCTTTCACAAAGTTTCTTACTTCGCCAGTTTCGGACCCACTTAGATCGGAAGAGCGTCGT
>JAQVGZ010000090.1 GCA_028696455.1 Desulfotomaculaceae bacterium
TGGCGCCCTCGTATTAAATAAGTGCTTTGTGACATGCTGTCCTTTTGCCAATTTCTGAGAACAGCTTTATCACAAAATTAAATTTGTCGCCAGCTAAAAATGCTGCCCTTCTCTTTTTTTTAGACCCCTGTGATCAGTTACGAAATACAGAACCATTCATCCTCGAAGTTGGGGATCGTATTTTATTATGTAGCGATGGCCTCTATAATTCCATTTCCGAAAAAGAGATAAGCCAATTAATTTCTGGGCACCCCCAAAATGCTGCAGATGCATTGATAGAGGCCGTCATTGCCCAGGGAATACATAATCAGGATAATGTTACGGTCGCAATTTTAAGTTGTGAGCCAGATATTGCAATAGAATCCCATTCAGCGCATCAAATGACAACTACTATTCGTAAAAAAAGACATTTTGCGGTTATAGTAATTATAATTATCAGCATTTTAGGGGCTTTTATAGCTTATGTTTATATTTGTAATCAATTTCAAATTAAGTCGTATATTAATGGAGATGCAACAAACATAGAGACGGATTCGAAATTTAAAAGTTTTTCCAATGTCAAAGTCCCCGATGGAGAACCTTCAAAAACTAAAACTGCAAAGACTGATTAATTCCTTACTGAAACAATGTGATGTTGTATTTAATGGATATTACCAATGAAATCAATACCAGGCGGTAAGTTAGCAGTTATTGCACTCGTCATCGTTGTAGTCATTGGAGGTGGATTTTTTTTCTATAATTATTATTTTGTGCGGACCTTGATGCTTTCGGAAGTCATAGACAAAACAGATAATCCTCAGGTTACTATGCTCATAAAGTTATTTGATTTTAATACAGGCTTAACCAGATACGATATCAATCGAATAGAAGGGAAAGCAAACCATTGGGAAAAACGAATCAGAAAAATAAATTCCATTCAAGATACAAAAAAGAGGGAACTGGAAGCCCAGAAACTTATTGCGGAGATGATGAAAGACCCTACAATCAAGAAAATCGTTCGAAAGGTTTTAGGATTAGGGTTAGGGGAATTGTTCACTTCCTTTTTTGCAGTGAGGGACGGATATCCACCTGGAAATAAAGGCTGGTGGTTCTTTTGGATTCAATAGGTAAAGGGAAAGAGATGTTACAGATAGGGCGGGGAAAAAACAACGATATTGTAACACCGCCTAATGAGAAGTCCGTCAGTGGTTCACACGCGTTTCTTTCTGTTGAGGATGGTAGGTTGGTAATAATTGATAATTACTCCACAAACGGAGTATATGTAAATGGTCGACGCATCCCGCCTGGTCAGCCTACCTCAGTTTTGCCTAGCAGTAAAATCCTACTTGGGGATTATCGGTTTGTCATAAATGAGAAAGACCCTAAGATTAATGCGCTCAACTCTTCGGCTAGCCGAGGGCTTGACGATTGCAAGCTAACGATAGGGCGCAGCACGGATAATCATTTAGTAATTGCTGAACCAGATGTTTCTAAACATCATGCGGAAATATTCTCCAGCAACGGAAGGCTCTTCATTAAGGATTACTCAAGTAACGGAACATTCTTAAACTCAATTGAAAATAAGATTCCTACTAACCAAATTACACCCTTGCAACCCGCTGACACGATCTATATTGCCTCCCATGCACTGCCTCCAGAAAAATGGTATGCGATCTTGCGCAGAGTGGGTGAAGAAGGGGCTGTCAGACCAGTTATAACCGGAGGATTTGAAGCCGCTCCTCAACCTCAGCATTATGTCAAGGCAATAGTCAGCGATGCCAAGGCAGAGGTGACCATTGGCCGTAGGAAAGACAATGATATAGTCATTGCTGAGCCGACAATCAGTGGCCATCATGCTAGGATATTGAGGAAAGGGAAAAAATTCATAATTGAAGATCTTGGGTCTACCAATGGCACTTTTGTAAACGGTAAACGCCTCCGAGACGCGGCAGAAATTACAGCGCAGAGTGATATTCGGCTGGCTAATCAACAATTATATATTGACTTCAGTAAGTTACAACAGAACCAGCTGGGAGTGATGACGGATGGCAGTATCCACTTAGATGTGAATGATCTGGTTTATCAGATTCCTAATCGCAGAAATCATGGGAAGCTGATGCGTTTGTTGGATGAAGTAAGTTTATCAGTTAATCCTGGAGAGATGCTGGCAATCATGGGGCCCAGCGGGAGCGGCAAGACAACTCTTCTTTACTTCTTGATTGGCAGCATGTCCCCTACTTCCGGTGGGGTATACTATAACGGAAAGAATCTATCTAAGAATTATGATTCTTTTCGGACCGCCATTGGCTATGTATCTCAGGATGATATCCTTTATCCGCAATTAACAGTTTTTGAATCCCTTTATTACACCTGCAAACTAAGGCTTCCCCCGGAAACAAGCGATGACGACATCAAACAGCGCATTGATCAGGTATTGCTGGATCTGGGCTTCAATATTTATATCCCCGAAATGGATATTCGTCATCGACGTATCGGCAATCCTGAACAAAAAGTGCTTTCCGGCGGTCAGCGTAAGCGCATCAATGTCGCTCAAGAATTAATCACCAATCCCAAAATACTCTTTCTGGATGAGCCAACTTCCGGGTTAGCGGCTAAGGACGCAAAGGAATTAATAAAGCTGCTCAAGGTCTTGTCGGAGCGAGACAGGGTAACAGTTATCCTCACCATTCATCAACCGTCTTATGAGTTATTCTCCATGTTTTCAAATACATTGTTATTAACCCCGGGGGGCATCCAGGCATATTTTGGCTCAGCCGTTCCTGGGGCTTTCGATTATTTCCAGCTAAACAAACATAACCCGGATGACCTTTTGGACAAAGTTGATGTACCCTTCCCGGAAAACCAGCAACTTAAGAAACGATATAGGCAGAGTCCTTATTACCAAACATTTATTACAGATCGTCAAAAATCTAGAGCTCAAACCCCAGAAATAGAACAAAAGGATTGGCGAAGGCCAGGAATAAGACAATTTTTAACATTGACCGCCCGAAACTTTAAGCTCAAGTGGAAAGATCTCTGGGGTGGTACCGGGATATTGTTACTTCAAGCCCCGATAATCGCATTTTTAGTATTTATTGCTCTTAATAATACAAAAAGTCAAGTAGAACAAACAAAGGTTCTATTTCTTTTGATAATTTCAGCAATTTGGTTTGGCTGCAACAATTCAGCAAGAGAAATTGTAGCAGAGAGCTTGATTTATTCTCGGGAACGGATGGTAAACTTAAAAATCCCCTCTTATTTTTTAGCAAAAGTAGTGGTAATGATTGTGTTATGCGGCTTACAATGCCTAGTACTTTTAACCTGTAATTATAGTCCCTGTAATCTACCTGGTAGCTTTTCATTGCTTTATGGAGTTCTGCTATTGACGGCATTATCTGCGTCATGCATGGGGTTATTTCTTTCTGCTATTGTCAAAACTAACGAAGCTGCAATAGGTATGGTTCCTATTTTATTGTTACCCCAGGTGCTTTTGGCAGGAATGCTTGTTAAGTTGGGAACAAATAAACTTATAGACCTATTGGCTAAGCTTACAATTAGCCGGTGGAGTTATGAGGCGCTGCTCAATATTACTTTTCCAGACGTCCTGGCATCTAATATAATTCCTCGCCAGGAAGGAACATTTATTGAATATTTGGGCTTTGCTGAAAATAGGTTAGGCATGGATTCTTTTGTTCTGGTGTGGATAACCTGTTTTTTCCTTATGGGCTCTTTTGTTCTCCTTTACCTCCGTGACAATCATAAATAAAAAGGTGTGAAAGAGCCAATTTACAGAAAACGAAGAAGGATAACGCTGATCCCATAATTAGCCTGGATTATGCCTGAGCTTGCCTTTTCTGGAAGCATCAGCTCGCAAGAGTGATATACCAAGAAGATGATTTGGCCGAAACAGGAGAGACCTTCTCGGTGTTGAACCTGGCAGGGAACGTCTCAACACCATTTTTTGACCGTGGTGGCCAAGACTGCGGCATAATCTCGGATAAAGCTCGACTCGCCAATATTCCCAATTGCGGCCCAAAAAATAAGGGGCAAGGTCGCATCGTTATGACATTAACTATGACATTAATTTATGGTTTAGCTCGGAAACTATTTTCGCTGCGGTGGGCCATTTCCATGCGCACGCTCGCATTGCCCGCGATTGTCATTTACGGGCTTGCTGTCAATCCAACGACTGGAAGCGGCGGCATTCCGTGCTTGTGGCGGTTTATCTTTGGGGTTGAATGTCCAGGTTGCGGACTGTCCCGGGCAGCTGCACTTCTCTTCAGAGGACATGTCTACAGCGCAGTGGAGATGAACTGGCTTATTCTTCCCGTCGTTGTGATAGCTGTGCATTGTTTTACAACAAATATTGTAAACCACTATCGCAGAAGGAGGAACTTATGGCCCAATTAGGTGCGGCAGAAATCGCAATGATGACGAGGGATCTTGACGACTCACAGAAGACGATCTTTCAATCCCAGTACTCTTCTGAAAAGAAGGATAGAGGTACTGCAACAATCTTGGCTTTTCTCTGTTGGGATCGTATCTGGTTTGGTGATCTGGGCTTGGGCATTCTTAAGTTAATCACGTGGGGGCTTTGTGGTATTTGGTGGCTTATTGACATATTCACGGCAGGGTCGCGGTGTGACGAGTATAATCGTCAGAAAGCACAAGAGATTGTGACGGCTCTCAAGCTCACTCAGGGGCCACCTTCCATTCAGTTTGAGCAGCAAACAGTTGCATCCACGCCAGCTAAGGATTTAGTGACGCTCACCCGCCCCAACTCCCAGCAAAAGGTCTCGACTACGTCAAAATTTTCCGGGGTTACCGCCACCAAGTGGTTTATTTCGGGATTGTCTGGACCATTAAATGATAGAGATGTGGAACTTACAGCCGCCCCCCTTATAATAGGGCGTGACCCAGAACAAAGT
This sequence comes from Desulfotomaculaceae bacterium, assembly GCA_028696455.1. Taxonomy (GTDB): domain Bacteria; phylum Bacillota; class Desulfotomaculia; order Desulfotomaculales; family Pelotomaculaceae; genus MVQL01. The sequence goes on from JAQVGZ010000090.1 coordinate 4,908, forward strand.
AACCTTATCATACCACTACCCAATCAGATTATCAGCAAAAAGCATTGTAGTATTAGATTTGATGATGAACGTGGAAATATACTAATCGAAGACCTTGGATCAAAAAATGGGACATTTTTTTATGGAGGGAAAAGACTGGATGCTGGTCGCAGTTACATTCTGGAAAATGGTGACCGTTTTTACTTGGCAGAGCCAGATATATTATTTGAATTGCAAGCTAAATAATCTAATTAAGGATTAAATTTATTGAGTTATGAATAAGTTGGGCTTTGTAACTTCGGCGATCTCCAATAAACATGGCCGTAAGACAAATCAAGATTGTTTTGATTATGGTTTTATAAACCAGCGAGGATACTGGGTGGTTGCTGATGGGCTAGGTGGCCACCAAGGTGGAGAGGTGGCATCTAAGCTTGCGGTGGAAAGCATTGTCAATTCTTTTAAAGTATATCAGGAAATATCATCCGATGCCATTCAAAAATATTTTGAAATTGCCCAAACTGCCATCCTTAAGCAGCAAAAGAAAATACCAGCCTTATCTGAAATGCGCACCACAATTGTTTTGCTATTGGCGGACCCTCAATTTGCCATATGGGGGTATGCCGGTGATACGAGGTTGTATCACTTTCGCAGCGGCCAAATAATATATCAGTCCAAGGATCACAGTGTGCCACAGGCCTTGGCTAATGCCGGTGATATTAACCCTGAAGAAATTCGCTTCCACGAAGATAGGCATCGACTTCTACGGGCTCTGGGACAGGAGCATCAATTTCGACCTTCCATTACGGCAGAGAAGAAAGCCCTTCAGAATGGCGACGCCTTTTTACTTTGTACCGATGGGTTTTGGGAGTTAGTTTTGGAAAAAGAAATGGAACATGACCTTGCTAATTTTCCAGATCCCAAGAGGTGGTTGAATAAAATGCAGGATAGGATATTAGCACGTGCATTAGAACGAGCAAATAAACAACATGACAATTATACTGCTATAGCTGTATTTGTCAAATCAAAAGACAATTATAATTAAATTCTTGAGCCATCTAAAAATGGGGGATCAGAAAATGACTATAAGTATGAAACGCTGTCCTGCAGGTCACTATTATGACCCTACAAAGCATAGTTCATGCCCGTATTGTGGTGTTGGGGCCATTGATATTACTGCAACTAAGCCATCAAAGAACCAGGACAATTATGTACCTGGGGATGAAGATGTGACTCTGCCAAGAGGCGCCATCCCTCGTGGGATGCAAGAAGGGAAAGAGCGAGAGCATGGGAAGACTATAGGTTATTACCACAAAAAGATAGGCATCGACCCGGTGGTGGGATGGCTAGTCTGTACCGAAGGCGTTGATAGGGGGCGCGATTATCGCCTTCATAGCGAAAAAAACTTCATAGGCCGGTCAGAAAACATGGATGTATGCATTCGCGGGGACGAAACTATTTCGCGGGAAAATCATGCCATAATCAGTTTTAATCCAAAGAATAACACCTTCAAACTCCAACCCGGCGATGGACGTGGATTGGTTTACCTTAATGAGGAGGATATTGATGTCCCAACCCATATCAAAGCTTATGATGTGATCGAAGTTGGGCAGACTAAACTAATATTTGTGCCTTTCTGCGGAGAGATTTTTAAATGGGAATAAGGGTTAAGGAAATGAGCCCAATTCTGAGGCGGTTTATTGGAGGATTCATTTGTTCTTGGTTAATTGCTATGCCATCCTCGTCACTAGCAACCGAGGTAGTTAGCTTCAGACTCAGCCAAGTCTCTGTAGTCACGCCAGATATAACCGCTTACTTGGAGATATTAGATGGCGATGGGTATAAGGCTGAGAATATCCTCAGCGATCAAGTAAATGCGTCTATCGGCTCGCAGCAAGCCATTGTTGGTGATTTAACAGATTTTAGCAAATCTGGGGCAGGAACAGGACTCATAATGTTAATAGATATTTCAAATTCTCTTACTGAAAGAGAATTTTCCCAGATGCGAACGGTTTTAAAAACTTGGATTAATGCCATGTCTGGCAAAGATAAAACCGCAATTATGACTTTTGGGAAAGATGTTAAGTTGGTAAGAGATTTTACAGCTAATAAGGAAATATTAAGGGAGATAGTAGAAGATCTAAAGCCCACAGATAATCAGACCCAACTCCATTCCGGCCTGGTGCAGGCGATGGAGTTAGGACGCCGTTCAGATCTAGATTTACCATTACGTCGCGCCATTATTACCCTTACTGATGGGGAGGATGATTTTCCTGGGGGTATGACTAAGCAAGAGGTGCTGGACCGGATGAGAATAGATCCGGTACCAATATATGCAGTTGGTTTTTATCAACCTCCTAAGACCTTCCGCAAAGAGGGATTTCTCAGAATTTTAGGAGAGTTTGCCCGCACCTCAGGGGGGGCATATTTTCGGGCTGAAGCCAATAATCTCCCCGAAATTTTCTCCAAGACCCGGAAGAAGATTCAAGATGTTTATGAACTTGAGTTGACCTGCAAAGATTGTAACTGGGATGGAACCCCCCGGCGTCTGCAAGTAGCTTTATCCTCAGGCTCTAAAATATTGAACGCCGGGATGGATATTCGGTTATTTGCGAAGACAGAAAAAAAACCCGAGACGGTTGCCTCCGAATCCACTGAAGAGGAGAGACAGTCCAGTCAGACTGGCATGGAGTCCCCCGGAACCGAACAAACAAGCGGAAATCCCATACAGGTAATGGAAAAGAACGAAACGATCGAAAAAGAAAGTGATGTTGAAGATAAATTTCCTCTCACTTGGTGGCTTTTGCTGGTGGTGGGTGTAGGGGTTTTATGCATAGTTATCTTAATGCTTGTAGTTCGTAGAAAGCGGAGATTAAGAGAACCATCGGTCAGTGGTTCATTTGTGTCAAAAGCTGATCCAAATGAAGCTATTCCAGTTATTGATCTTGCTGTGGTAAAAGATGGAATTGCCGCCAAGACGCTTCCGCCAGGGCCAACAGTTCCACCAGTGCCACCACCTTCAGACAAAAGGTTAAAATTTACGGTTATTCGTGGTTCCTCCAGGGTGCCGATCGAGAAAGACCTCTGTGACCGGCTGGTAATTGGCAGGTCGAATAATTGTGATATTGTACTGGCAGAAGATAAAGGCATCCCATCACAGAGAGCCGCTTGGAATTCTCCCATGGTCTTAAACCTTTGAGCCGCGCTAACTGCCAGGGCCTTTAAGAGGGCCTTCTCGGCATTGGCAGGGATAACTATTCCCAGCTGGGAGGGCGGTTTCAGGGTATCCTCTTCTTTCCGATCTAGTGCCTCAGGAGGAGTTTTACCGCTTATGCACCGATATATTGTGGCTCCGCTAGCATAGACATCAGTCCAGGTTCCTTGTTTCCCACTGCTGCGATATTGCTCTTCAGGGGCGTATCCAGGCTTGAGGATCACCGAGAGGCTCTTGCTCTGCTCCCCTGCATAATACCGAGCGGCCCCGAAATCGAGGATTTTTACCTGTCCAGTAGTAGTTATATAGATGTTATCCGGGCTAATATCACGATGAAGCAAACCGACCGAATGGACCTCCCGCAAGGCATCCATGACCGGCATCATGATGGCCTTGGCTTCCTCAAAAGGAATTATGCCCCCTTTCTGTTCCAGGTATTCTTTTAAGGTAACCCCCTCGATATATTCCATCACCATGTAGGCGGTATTATTCGTCTCAAAATAGTCTCTGGCAGAAACAATGTTAGGATGATGCGAAAATTGTGCTATGGATTGGGCTTCCTCAAGGAATTTTTTCAGACCATATTCATAGTGCTTGGCTGACTCCCCCGTAAAGATGGACACCTTGGTCTGACCTTCCCCCCGAGTTGCCAATTGTCTCGGAAGATATTCTTTAATTGCCACTTTAACATTCAATATCTTGTCCAAGGCCGAGTAGGTGATACCAAACCCGCCGTGCCCTAAAACCTCTTCAATTTTATAACGATTATTTAATTCGGTACCTGGGAGAAGATACATTTACTCCACCTTTTAGACCTAAACAAAAACTTATAATTATTATTGCTATCAATTAGATGATTCTTTGTTAAAAAAACATGGTTGTTTGTTATGATTAGATAATTTCTGGTCCTAGTTACAATATAGTTAGCCGGAGTTCGGTTCTGCCTACTAAAATTATATCATCATTCTGTAACTGATAGTGTCCAATTATGGGAACACCGTTTACCATTGTACCATTTTGCGAACCTAAGTCAACGATATTGATAAAGCCCCTTTGAAGGGAGAGTTCACAGTGAGTTCTTGACACTTCTTTATCTGTAATCGATCACGGGGTATAAACTTATGTTTGAGAAATCCAAGCGATATCTGGAGCTTTTCCTTTAAAATAACAACTAATTGCCTCTACTAATACTGGGAATGTCTGCATTTGGCGTAGTCGGCAG
>JAQVGZ010000015.1 GCA_028696455.1 Desulfotomaculaceae bacterium
AAATTGATGGAGATTGCGGCCGCCAAGCATTTCTGAGATACGCCGCATCACCGTAGCATGAGAGTATTTTTGCTCAAGGTACTCCTCCATGAGGTCGGTGTGGGCGTCAAAAACAATTACCGCCAGGCGCGGGTAGACTTTGGCCATCTCCCGCACCACAGCCAGGCTGATTAAATGTTCGCCGCCCAGCACCAGGGGAAATTTGCCATCTGCCAATATTTCACTAACCACCAGGCCGATACGCCGCAGGCACTCCCTGGTCGAGCCAAAGGGCAGGGACACATCACCCGCGTCATAAAATTTATAATCACCAAGCTCCCGGTCCAGATCGACGCTGTACTCCTCCAGCCCGTAAGATACCCGGCGAATTTGCTGGGGGCCAAACCTTGTGCCCGGTCTGAAGCTTACCGTAATATCCATGGGCACCCCCACTAGGACCAGCCCGGACTCTTCATAGCTTTTGGCGCAGCCCATAAATCCAGCCTGTTTTTCTACCAGGTCCAGCAAGCCTTCCCCTCCCTTCCTGCTGCGATTCGCTGAACACCCCTCCAGCCTATTTTAACAGTTCTTGTACAAAGGGAGGCAGGACAAAAGAGCTAAAGTGGATGTCCGGGCTATAATACCTGGTATCCAGCTTGGCTATATTGGCGCGGTCCACCTCAAGCGGATCATACTTTTTAGAACCCATTGTAAAAGACCACAGCCCGCCAGGGTAGGTAGGCACGTTAGCCAGGAAAAGGCGGGCCAGTGGGAATATCCCGGCAACATCCTGGTGGATTCGCTTTATTAACTCGCCATTAAAAAACGGTGATTCAGTTTGCGCAACGAAAATGCCGTCATCTGTTAGGCAAGCATGAATATCCTGATAGAAGGCGGCGCTAAAAAGTCCTTCCGCCGGTCCGACCGGGTCAGTGGAGTCAACAATAATCAGGTCGTAGTGGCTTTTATGGCTCCGGACGTGCTTAATCCCGTCATCGACAATGATTTCTACTTTCGGGTGCTCCAGGGCGCAGCTGATTTCCGGCAGGTATTTTTTTGCGGCCTCAATTACTGAGCCGTCAATTTCACAGTGGACCACTTTCTCAATTGACTGGTGCTTGACGACCTCCCGCACTGTACCACCGTCCCCACCACCGATTACAAGCACATTTACCGGCTTTTGATGGGTGTTCAGGGCTACATGAGTGATCATTTCGTGGTAGACAAACTCATCCCTAATAGTGGTTTGAATGACATTGTCCAGCACGAGCATCCGGCCAAATTCAACTGTATCAATAACTGCCAGATTTTGAAAGGGTGTTTTTTCCTCGTGGAGGGTACGTCTTACCCGGCAGGCAATCACCATGTCCTTTGTTTGATACTCCTCAAACCATAGATCCAAGTCCAACACCTCTAATTTTATTATTTGTTATTAATACCAAAGGGGCACAGCGGCCAGAGCGCAGCCGATCTTTTCCACACGATGCTCAGCGGCTGCAATTTTGGTGCCTGCCAATTCCATGCCCCTGGTTTTAAAAGCCTCTTTGAGCATATCTTCGATGGCTTTTACCGCTTCTGCTTTGCCACATCTTCCGGAAAACTCCATAATGATTCCAAAGGTGTCTTTTGAAAAACCTACTCCTACGGCCGCAGCAATCAACTCACCAGGGACCTCACTGATAATATACCCATAAGCGGTCGGAACAAGCGACCCGGGGGGTATTTCCATATCTGGACAGTAATGTACACCCGGAGGTAGAATACTACTTACCCGCATTAGGTTGAGATTGCCAATTCTCCCTTTTAGCAAGGCATTGTCAAAGGCGTTTAGTGGGCTTTTCCCTTCTGAACTGCCCGCAGTAACAAAAAATTTTTTTGGGGTCGGCAGCATTATAATAACCTCCGCAAACGAAATAGTTGTATGCCTAACACAAACAAACAATATTATATCAAAGCTGAAAAAAAAGTGAACGGGGTGTTTCGACATTTTGAAAAAATTATCTTTGCAGGAAAAACGGTATAAAAAACCATTACAAGTGGCATCATAGAAATTGAATGATACTTATAGGAGGTGTTCATGTTGTTAAAAACTGTTGTCGGTTTATTTAATTCAAGGGAGCAGGCGGAAAAGGCAGTGTCAGCGCTGCGGAGCCGCGGTTTCTACGAAGAAATTTCCGTAGTCGCCTCTGATCCTGGAAAGGCTGAAGGAAACGCTCAGCAAATGGGACAAGCGGGCCAAAGCAATAACATTTCTTCTGGATTAACCACCGGAGGTGTACTGGGTGGCCTAGCCGGTTTGGCAATGGGAGCAGGAGCGCTGGTCGTCCCGGGCATCGGGCCAATCCTTGCCGCGGGTCCTATTGCCGGGATGTTGTCAGGCGCCGCCACCGGCGGGCTGGCCGGCGGTTTGATCGACTGGGGCGTCCCCCCCGAGCGCGGCCAATACTATGAGGGAAAAGTTAAGGAAGGTAAAATCCTTGCCTCTGTACGCACTGAGGATACCAGAATTAACGATGCAGCCATTGTTATGCGTGAAAATGGTGCTCAGGACGTGGAGACTCACTAGAACCGCAAGTGTTAACACCGGGCCCCCAAGATTAGCATCGGCCCGGTGTTTTACGTCCAGCGAGAATCGGCGGTTCAACCGGCCGGTTCGGTATATATTTTCTATGGATCAGCAATCTTTGATCCACTTTGACCTAGCAGTTGAAAGTAAATGTCGCGGTAGGCACAGGCGTCTTCAGCTTGCCGCCCCGCCGACTCGCAAATAATGGTCGGGGTTAAGCCCCTATCGATTAAAATCTTCGCCAGCAAAGCAAAATCCGGACCGTATCCTGTATCCAAACCTGTCCGGTGCTGCTTTTCACCGCCCGCGGTAAACTCAACAGGGCTAAAATGAATATGCAGGTCTTGTAAATAGGATGCCCCCAGTTTTTCCTCAATCCGGTCGAGCAATACGGTAAAAGCAGCTTGTTCCGTTAAACCGCCCCTGCTCACCGCATGCAGGTGCCCGAAGTCTAGGCAAGGCCGCACCTGCCGGCCAAGCTCGCATAGCTCCAGCACCTCTTCCAGTGAGCCCAGTTGATTTTGCTTCCCCATTGTCTCAGGCGCTAGCACAATATCTGAAAGCCCCTGCTCTTCGACTTCAGCCAGGATTTCTTTAAAAAACACTTTAGCCCGGGACAGAATTTCCTTACGATTATCACCAGTGCCTGAACCGGGGTGAAACACCACAGTTTTTGCCCCCATAGCCCGCGCGGCACATAAGGCTTTTAATATGTGCCCCCTGGTTTTAACCTGTATAGCCGGTTCTGTGGTGCTAAGGTTGATATAATAAGGGGCATGCAGGCTCAGCTGGATGTCATGTTTTGCCGCCAGCAGGCCCAGCCGCCCGGCTGTCTCATCTTTTATATGCACTCCCCTGCCGCACTGGTATTCAAAGGCGTTTAACCCGCGTTTCTTTAACCATTCCGGCATATCCAAGGACGACTTGTAACCTTCCTCATGAAAAGAATTTGAAGCCCCTGCCGGGCCAAAGCGAATGCTCATCCGAGAACCTCCTTAAACCATCATATAAATTCCAAAAATTTATATCTAAAACATTATAACACATTTTTTATTTTCTATATGGAGGAATTTAACAATATATACAGAAATTAATAAATAGTACACGCGCGGGGTGATCAGCTTGCCAAAGCGAAATATTATAATTTTTTTATTATTCCTGTTCTTAATTTTACTGTTAACCTTTAACCATTATATCCCTTTTGGCCGGTTGCCGTTCCAGGAGGCAGGCGCTACCCTGGTTTACGCCAGGGGCCATGATTCGTTAACCCTGGACCCCGCGCTGGCGCAAGACGACGAGTCAAACAAAGTTATTGCCAATATCTTTGAGGGCCTGGTGCGTTTTAAGCCCGGCGCCACTGAGATAGAACCCTGCCTGGCAGAAGCCTGGCACGTGTCTGCCAATGGCCGGTTGTGGACCTTTTACTTGAGACGAGGAGTGAAATTCCACGACGGGACACCATTTAATGCTGAGGCAGTGCGCTTCAACATAGAAAGGCAACTGCCGCCCCAGCGCACAGAAGGCATGGCCTATGCCCCATTTGTGTTTGACCTGATTGAAGAGATTAGTACGCCGGATCCTTACACAGTCAAATTATTGCTTAAATACCCTTACGCGCCCTTATTGCACAACCTGGCTATGCCTATGTCCGCGCCTATAGTGAGCCCTGCCGCCGCAGCGGAACAGGGCGAAAAATTTAGTTTCAGCCCCGTCGGGACCGGACCTTTCAAAATGATCAAATGGATCAAAGGGGAAAAAATAATCCTGGAGGCAAACCGCGACTACTGGGGCGGGCAGCCTTACTTTAAGCGGCTGGTATTTACCGTAGTGAAAAACAGCAGGCTCAGGTCGCTGGCGCTTAAAGCAGGCCTGGCTGATATAATCGACGGAATTAATCCCTACGATAGCAGGCTCCTGGAGCAAAGTGGCCTTTCCATTATCAAAAAGTGCGGGTTGGATATAAATTACCTGGGCTTTTTTACAAACAAAGAACCTTTTGACAACGCGGCCGTAAGGCGGGCGGTGAGTATGTCCATCGACCGGGAGCAACTGCTCACCGGACTATACCAGCAGGGCGCCTGTGCTGCAAACGGTCCCCTGCCCCCGGGTGTACTGGGCTATAATCCTGAGCTGCGCCCGCTTTCCTATGACCCTGAAGGGGCAAAAGAACTTTTGGCCCATAGTGGCCTGTCTGACGGCACAAAAATAACCATAATCACCTATTCAGCCACCCGGGCCTATAATCCTGCCGGGGGAGAAAAGCTGGCTGCCGCTATCAAAGAAGATTTGGCCAGGGTAGGTATCGAGGCAGAGATTAAGGCTTACCCGTGGGACCAGTATAAAGAAGCCCTGTATAAAGAGGAGGGAAATGCCTTTCTCTACGGCTGGAGCAGTGACAACGGAGATCCTGACAACTTCTTGTATACCCTTCTAGCTTCTCTGCAAATTGAAAGTGGTCTGAACACTGCCCATTATCAGAATAATGATGTCGACCTCTTGCTGGTGCAAGCGCAGCAGGAAACTGTGCCAAAGCTGCGGGCGGAAATGTACCGCGAAGCAGTGAAAATAATCATGCGGGACGTGCCCTTGGCAATCTTGAACCACAGCCTTATGCTGGCTGCGACAGCGCCTCAAATAGATGGATTTTTTCTACAATCAAACGGGAATATCTCTTTAGCAAATGTGAAAAATATTCCACTAATAACTGACAATATTAAGTAAATAATATTCTATGAGGAAGAAATCTAAAAATTCAGCAAGGAGGAAATAATTAATGGACCAAATGTTTCAGCTGCAGAGACAAATTCAAAGCTTGCAACAAGAGTTAAGCACCATCAGCCAGGTTGCTGGACAGTTGCAGCGCTCCGAGGCAAATCATGCTGCGCAGCTGCAGCAAATAAGCCAGAACGAAAATGCTGTATCCCAACAGCTGCAGTCGATCCAGCAAATTTGCAACAGGATGAGCCAGGATGTCAGTTTAATCAGTAGCATGGCCCAGCAAGTAACTCCTCAGTTATCCGGTATGCCGCTGGGCAGCAGCCAATTTAGCTCCGGCATGTATACAGGCCAATTCGGAACCGGGCAATACACCCCAACCCAGTATGGTTCCTTTGGAGCCCAGTTCGGCAGCAACCGCTCCGACGAGTTCTCCCGCAACCAGCAAATCAGCTCCATGGCCTCCAACCGCTATGGGGCAGGCATTGGGGGTGGCAACGAGTATGCCACCAACCAGTATATCAGCAATTTGGCCAACCAGGGTATGCTCGGCTCACAGGGGAATATGGGAACCAGCGGTTTTAGAGGAAGCTCTTTTGGCACTGGCATAGGACAAACCGGTTATTCAGCTAGCAGTGCCGGCAACTTTCCTGTTGAGCCGGCCCACCCGGTAAGTTTTCTGAATACACCTGGCCAGTACGGCACCAGTGGTTTTATGGGAAGCGTTTACACACCTGGCTCTAGTTCAAGTCAATTTAGCTCGAGCGGTCAGATGAGCTCGGGTTTTGCCAGCCAACCCATGCTGGGTATGAGCGGACAGAACATTGGCAGGTACAGCAATTTCTAAAAAAGAACGAGGGGGCTTTAAGCCCCCTTTTTTAGTTCTAAAATACGATTTAGTCTTGGCAATATATTCTCCATTAAAGGACAAATTACACCTCTTAACAAATTATTCCTAATTAGTTATAATTAACCTAAGATGCTTAAGCTTCAAAGGATAGGGGGATTAAAATAATGGCAAAAGTATTGCGTGAAGGAGCTTCTTATACCCAGCGAGATATAATAGAGTTATTGGGGGAATTTTCTGCTTTTAAGGACAGGGTGGAAAAAAAGTTCAGTACTTTGGCCAGGGAGCTAGAGGGAAAAACAAACGAACACGACCTATGGGTAAATCTTTACATGATTTCCTCGGATTATGCTGAGGAAACAATTGGGAAAAGGTTTAAACAAGAGGCTGCAATGCAAAAAGTATCCTGATCAAAGGCCCCGCGCCAGGTCGCGGGGTGTTTTTTGCGGTTGTTCGAAGGTCATTAGGGCGCTGGTTTAATTCCCTATTCGTTACCTTCTCGCTCGATCTGCTCGACCGGTTCTGGCACAGGTTGGTTAGTGGCCAGCAGTAATTGCAGGATCCGGAGCAGCTCTTGTTGCTCCTCCAATGGTAAAAGGTCCACCTGCTTTAGTATTGCCTCCAGATCTTTATTCATTGGCGTCTCCTTACTGTAGAAATACCACAAAGGTAATCCACACATTATAACTGCCTCCCCGCCGTAAAAATAATAATCATGGTTAAATTATAACACATTATATAAGAGTAATAATGGTTAAAATATGTTGACAAAGATAGAATTCCTGAATCATAATTAGCTGTGGAATACTACTGTACCGCATGCTTGGGAGGCTAATATGGGGTTGTCAAGACACTATTTACGGAGCTCATGGTCTTAGAATTTTTTTATAAAGATAAGGTTTATTCACCAGGCCGGAACATCGGTGATTATACTGTAATTAAAATAATGGGAGAAGGCAGATTTGGCATTTGTTATCTGGTGCGGGACGGCCAAACACAATATATAATCAAGCAGTTAAAGCGGGGCATGTTAAGGAGAAACAAAGCCAAGGCCGGTTATGAAGCAGAAATATTGATGAGCGTACAGCATGAGCGTATTCCCAAATTTATCAAAGAGCTTGAATTCAAGAACTTTTATGGGTATGTTTTGGAGTTTAAGGCAGGCAGGACCTTGGAGGAAGTAATATATGACGAAGAATATATATTTCCACCGTTGGAAATATATCAGATCGGGCTGCAGGTGATTGATCTCTTAAAGTACTTGCATGGGAGAAATATAGTCCACCGGGATATCAGAGTACCCAATATCCTGTACGATGGTGGACAACTTTACCTGTTGGACTTTGGGCTGGCCAGGTGGATTGACAATAAAAAATATACTGTGGATATAGATTTTTCTTATCTTGGTGATTTTCTGCTGCACTTGTACTATACGTCGTTTGAGTTCAGGGGTAATAAGAAAAAAGTATGGTACGAAGAGTTGGACTTGAGCCCGCAACAAAGCATGTTCCTAAAAAGGTTGCTGGGCCTTGAGCAAAGATACAAAAGTATCGCTGAAGTGGAAAGAGACTTTATATTAAGCCATTCTCCGCAAAACTATAATAACCTTCCCCAGCCACAATGATATGGTCTGCCACATGTACGGCAATTGTCCCCAGCGCGGCTACGATCTTTTTGGTAACCTGAATGTCTGCGTCTGAAGGCCGCAGGGTGCCGCCGGGGTGGTTGTGGGCTAAAATTACGCAGTTTGCCTGGTGACGCAGGGCCGCCTCGACGATCAGCCGGGGATAAACAGCTGCCTCATTGATGGTCCCCTCCTGCACCAGCGCAGCATAGTTGACCCTGTTTTGGGCATCGAGACAAACAACAAAAAAAGCCTCGTAAGTCCGGCCGACAAAAAGCGAAACAGCATACTCGCCTGCCTTGGAGGAGCTGTTTAATTCCGGCTTACCCCCCCACTTGTCCTTAAAGTAGCGGCGCGCCAGCGGCGGAATTAGTGAAAGCAGCACCGCCGTATTTTCACTAACCCCACAGCGCCTGCTAAGCTCCCGGGGATCCGCCTCTAAAACACCGGCCAGGCAGCCAAACTCATCCAGGATCCGATGGGCCAGCTCGTTGGTGTCCCTTATTGGTATGCAATAAAATAAGAGCAGCTCCAGTACCTGATGGTCCGCGAAGGCATCCAGCCCCTCCTCCAAGTACCTGGCCTTTACCCGCTGCCTGTGCCCCTCATGCAAACGCTTGCCCATAACCATTCCTTACCATTCAAAGGATTCCGCTAGCTGATCGTACCATAAATGACAATGCGAAACAATATTAAGAATATTGAGGAGCACTTCGATTATTACATGTAATGGGCTAAACCTCAACCTCCTTTTTTAATTTCGCTTTTCTTAGAGATGATATAATGGCCAGCACAATGACGCCCATCGTCACGATACTTACAAGATAGTCCGGTATGACGACGAACATGCTTGCCAGCATGTAGGCCCCTAGGAAGCCGATGGCCCAATGAGCGCCGTTCTCAAGAAAACTAAGCTCCATGGTGGATTGCTCGACAAAGAATATGGTGAGAGTCCGGATGGCAAAGGCCCCCACCCCCAGGCCGACAACGATCAGAACGATGTCCTGGCTGATGGCAAAGGCTGCAATCACGCCGTCGAAGGAAAGACTTGAATCCAATACCTCCAGATAGATAAACTTGCCCAAATCGCTAGCGGAGCTATTTCTGTTAGTGCTTTGTACTCCTTGTACATTCCGGGCTATTTTATTGCTTTCCAGCATTCCCTTTAAGCTGTCAATGGCCTCATAAACAATGAACCCGGCTATGCAGGCCATTACAATAGTCAATTCCCTCTGAAACACCCCGATCAGAAAAATAATCCCCAGGATGGTCAGACCGGCCAGGTTGGACAGGTTGCCTAATTTGGTAAACGGTTTTTCAATATAGGTAAGCCAGTAATTTTCTTTATGCCCGTAAAGCCACTTCACAAAAATAATGGTCAGGAACACGCCGCCGAAAGCTTCAATCATGTGTTTTCCCTGCTGTAGATAATGAGCGTAAAGCTCCGGCTGGTTAAAGGCCATCCTGGTTGTGCTTACCGGGTCGATGCCGCTAATGATACTGACAATGAAGGCAGGAAAAACAAAGCGCATGCCAAAAACGGCTATTGGTATACCCCAGATGATAAATCTCCTGCGCCATTTGGGTGACATGGTGTAAAGGATGAGCGCATTAAGCGCAGCATTATCAAAGCTTAGGGAGACTTCCATAATGGAGAGGGTAGTGCCTTTCAGGACGCCGAAAAGACCCATATAAAGAAATTCAACGACCCACGATACCGCAAAAATAACGAAAATCTCGACGGCACAACGTAATTTTGACAAAAATACTCCTCCTGGCTGCTTAATTCGGCCCTGCTGTCCGCCGAACGTTCTATTATATCGTCAAGCCAACCTTTTATCTTTTACTTGTTGAAGCTATCCCATATTAACAAAAAAGAGGAAGAGTTACTCATAATGCAAGGTAACTCCCCCTTGTAATGACAGTATTAAAAGAGATGATTTATATTCCATTTTGATGCCAAATTTCCCACAAAAGAGCACGCAATCCATTCTGGAGACGCAACCCGATAGCGCTTAACTCTAAATTTTCCGTGGTTATAGCCACCTTTTAGCCTCTTTGTACTCAGAAAATAATATTATTCTTCGTTTAATTATATATATAGTAAAGGAAGATTTCAACTGGATGTGTCAGTGGATTACTGGGCTTCCCCATGGTTACTTATAGCCAATACTGTGGGTATTTTCGTATTGACGAGAGATTATTAATCAATAATGCTATCGAAATTAGTATGATAGAGCCGATGGCTACAGGTGCAAATAAAAAGCTGAAGTTTTGCCCGCTATAAACGGCAATAAATGCTGTTGCCCCGCCCGGCGGGTGTATTGTTCCGGTCAGCGTCATTAATGACATTGCCAAAGCTACAGCCAGTGCTATAGCCCACCAGTCATTACTATATAGTTGATAAATTAAAACACCGGCAAAGGCTGAAATAAAATGCCCCCCCAAAACATTACGCGGCTGGGCCATAGGGACATGATAGGCAGTATAAATCAAAATAACGGAGGCGCCGAATGATGGAATCATTAGCGGTACCCCGTAATGTGTGCTTAATAACGCCATAAAGCCGATGCTAAGCATACAGCCCAGGGATGAAAGGCTATGTTCAAGCCAATTGATCGGATCTGTTTTGGATTGCCACTGAATTCCTGCGCTTTGTAATTTTTTGAAGTATTTCCGGAAAGTTTTAGCCGGGTGGCTTAAATCGTCACCTTTAGTTTGCGCTACCTTACTGGACACAGCGTACCTCCGAAGTATATTTCTGTTAATTAATATAATATTACTTTAAGTCATAAAAAGCACTAATCAACTTTGATTTACTGTATTAAACACGTTTTGGGGAAGAAAAATTATATTTTTACCAATAGGCAGTACTTTCTATGAAGGAATAATCAAGTAATTGTCGAATTACGATTGGTTAGATAAGGAAATAAATAAAAAAGGAGATGAGGCTTGATGGCACAAAGAAAGATTGCCATTGTAGTGTGCTTGTTAATTGGTTTGGTGCTTTTTTTTACCGGGACAGCTTTGGCGGCCATGCCTTCAGATATTCAGGGGCACTGGGCGGAGCAGCAAATTAAGGATGGTATTAATCAGGGGTTGATTGAGGGCTATCCGGACGGCTCATTTAAGCCAGATAATTATATCACCAGGGCTGAATTTATAACCCTGGTTAACAGGTACTATGGGTTTAATGAAATGGAGCAGATAAACTTCAGTGATGTCTCGCAGATAGACTGGTTTTATGAAGAAATTGCCAGGGCTGCGAAGGCTGGATTTATCTCCGGTTATCCTGACGGTTCGATGAAGCCAAATAATTTTATTACCCGTGAGGAAGCTGCTGCAATATTGTACGTTTTACATAATTTAAAAGCCCCGGAGAACCTGGACGCGATCGAAAAATTTGATGATGCCCACCTCATCCCAGCCTGGAGCAAGGAGTATTTGGCGGCTTTAGTAGCTAACTGCCTAATGTATGGCTACCCTGACAATACGATCCGGCCGGCAAGATTTATCTCCAGGGCAGAGACTATTGTCATATTGCTGCGCGATATTTGTGAAACTCCCATTATTCCCACGCCTGGCGGTGGTGGCGGTGGCGGCGGTGATAAAACACCTCCCCGTCTTATTGCGGCAACCATTACTTTGAATGAAACTGTGATAAATAAGGTATATGAGTATGATTTTGAAATAAATAAAAACGTTGGCAAGAACGATTATGTTTGCAGCATTGATTTTAGCGATAAAGACCCCTATTCATGGATTACGGCAGGAACCATAACAGTTTCTGAAAAGCCTGTGACCTTAGCATTAGAGAATGTCACTGATAATTCTTATTTTAGAGGTTTAACCCTTTCCCAGGAAATAGATTCTTTAACAGCATCGATGACCGTCTTTGATTATTTGAATGCGGGTGATCCTGGTGGCTCTGTAGGTGACAATAATGAAGAGGGAGTCTCTCTCTGGTTTTTAAGACAAATCTTTAATAATGATGAAGCTGTTTTATCGGGTTCGCTTACAGATCCGCGTGGAAACTCATCCAATGTATCTTTAATTGTTAAATTGCCCGAGTAAATCAAAACCAGGGGGACGGTTCTTCTGGTTTGGTTGGGAAGTAAAAAAGCTTACGGTTGAAAGGCCGTAAGTTTTTTTTATGAATAAATATGGCAGAGACGCCATTAAACTTGTTAGGTTGTGGCCGGGTGCGGTGAGGGGCAGTGGATAAATCAATAATATTAATATTCATAAAGGCCTTCTTGTACTAGGCACTTTGGCTGGGTACCACAAAAGTACTTAATATAAAAAACCTCCGTCTCCATCCTAACAATGGACACGGAGGCCTATCGAACCAGGAGAACCGCCCCCCTGGTTTTACTGGTTTTAAGCTTTTAATGAATCACTGACTTCCACTGTTTTAGGTGGCTTAAGCAACAGAACCAGAATTGCCGACACGACTAACAACCCGGCGGCTACCATATAGGCTTGATTGTAGGACTTGGTAGCATCAACAATCCTACCGGCCATGATTGGTCCGATGACACCTGCCGCACCCCAGGCAGTAAATAAGCAGCCGTAATTAACGCCGCCATTTTTCAACCCGAAGAAATCAAAAGTGATCGGGGGGAAGATGGCCAACAGCGAACCGTAGGCGATTCCGGCAACGGCAATTCCTAATATTAACAAGGCCGAAGTGTTATATGAGCTGAAACATAACATATTGACTGCTTGAAGGGCAAACATAAGAAGCAGGGTTTGGGTGCGTCCCAGCTTATCGGAAAGCATACCTCCTATGATCCGCCCGCCGGCATTAAATATTGCCAGAAGTGATACGAAAACAAATGCCCACGCTATACCAGCCTGCACGTTGGCTATGATTGCCAGGTGTCCGATAATCATTAGGCCGGCTACGGAGCCGCATGCATACATCACCCACATGAGCCAGAACTGGGGCGTAGATAGCATTTCCCCTGGTGAGTACTCCCGCTTGGTACTGGTGACAGGACCTCCAGCTTTCGCCGGCGCTGCTGCCGGGGTGGAGGGAACCGACATGAATTGTGATAAGACCACGATAGCAACCAGGAAAATAATTCCTTCAAGCCAGAAGGCCTTTATGACCCCATAGCTATTGATAAAATACTGGGTCATTGGTGCAACGTATACTGGGGCCAGGCCGACCCCGGCCACTACCAGACCGCTAATCAGACCTCTTCTCTGAGGAGGAAACCACTTGACCGCCGCGGGAGTGGTCGCAGCATATCCGATGCCGATGCCCGCTCCGGTAATTACCCCAAAAGCTATGACCAACGCCGTTATTGAATCAGTAAAGCCGGAAATGATTAGTCCACCACCGGCCAGGATTCCACCAATGGTTGTACAGATTCGGGGACCCAGGCGGTCTTGAACCCTTCCGCCAGGAACTGTTAATAATGCCATGATGGCAAGGGCAACTGTGTATGGAAGAGATGCCTGAGTTTTTGAAAAGCCTAAGTCATTCACGAGGGCTGCAGCAAACACACTCCAGGCATACAACATACCAAACGCCAGGTTAATCCCCACAGCACACCAGGTTACGAGCCAGCCTTTATTTTTTTCCATTCTTATTCACCTCCGTAAAATGATTACTTGTAAAAGTACTTACAGTCCTTAAGCCGCTTTCTGGATCCTTCAAGTTGTAGTTGTTGGCGCAGTTGACAGTGATTTTACCACCTCCTTTGTAATTAAAAGCTTTTTGTAACCACCCCCTTATTTGGAAAATATTTTTTGCCGTGGTTAATGTTTCTGAAAGGTACAATAGTTCCAAATTTTCAGAAAACAGATATTATTCTTGCAACACTTTTGATATTACAACCACGGCATCCTGTTAAACTGTTTAATAGGATATCTATGCTCAACCTGCCGGGAGCATAACCATTTTACGCTTAACCGTCCCCGCAATTTATAACCAATGTAAAGAAAGTCCCCTGCCTGCTCGCACCGGCAGGGGTTTAGGGGGGCAACTCCTTCATGGAAAATTATAGGATAAACATAATTTTTAAGATTTCCATAAAGGAGTATTATAAGACCCTTTACCATTTTATCCTAGTAAATCTAAGTTGCTGATTGATCCTTAGCTTGTTTTTGGAATTGTTCTTTGGCAATAATAGCGGCGCCTAGCGCTGCGGTAAATTGTGCGTAATCGGGGACTGTGACTTTACCTTTCACTTTTTCCCTAATCAGATCTGCTACTATCGGATTATTCGCTACCACACCGCCGGTTAACGTTATTTTATCTCCAAATGTAGCCAACTCCATGACGCGGGCCACGACTGAAAGGAACATACTCCGGGCTAAATCGTGAATGTCGACTCCCCTGCGCAACAGGTCCAGCACTTCGCTTGACGCAAACACCGTGCAATAGCTTGATAAAGCGCGGTCTCCCTTGCCATTCTGCGCTAATTGAGCAAGTTCGGAAAGTTCCTTATCGAGTCTACGCGCTATCTCCTCAAGAAATGCACCCGTACCAGCCGCGCACTTACGGTTCACAATGAACCTTTCTACCAAACCATTAGAACCCACAAAAACAATTTTGGTATCCTGGCCGCCAATGTCCACTATGGTCTGAGCCTCTGGAATAGAGTGGAAAACTCCCTTGGCTTGACAGGCGATTTCGGTCATGACCCCGTCTGCAAAATCTATGTTGTTTCTACCATATCCAGTCGCTATGATTCTTATGGGCGCACCTTCAGGATAATTCGCATCAGCCTTCGCTGCCTCAAGAACCTGCACCGCGCGCTCTTTAAAATCTGCGCCGGTGCGTAGCATCCCGCGACCAAGTACCTCGCCGTATTCATCACAAATTACCGACTTGGAAAATGTACTGCCAACGTCTATACCGGTGAAATACATATGATCATTTCCCCTGTCTGATTTGTTCCAGGAAAGCTTCCATAGACAATCGCGACTGTTCTTCGGAATAGCAACGCAGGTCACACAAGTCTCCGTAGATTACTACTGCTGGAATACCGCGATCATTGATCATGCGCTCGGGCATACCATAACGGTTGTTCGAATTGTTCGGACATGTGCGCGCATCATGAAAGAGAATTCCGTCGCACTGGAATTCCTTGATCAGATTCGTAATATAGTCTTCCTTATAGTAGTCGCTCCTGCAGATAAACAGTTCGGTGTACGCACGGGCCATGCTTCTAAAGGGGTCGGCAGCGTCAAAGGCTTTAAATACCCAGCTGTTGCAGTAAGTGCTGGCGACTACGTTGGTCTTTTGCGAAATGAAAAACATGGCCAGGTCACGCAGTTTACCCCAAATAGGCATACCGTCCCAATAAAGGCGGATCTGCTCGCCCTCAACCGCAGCTTTATTATGCTCAATATCATCATGTAATTCTTCAAGGAGAGTCTCGTAATACTCGTTTGCGACAGATTTGCCGCGTAGTACAACCGCTGGAGCCATATGGACCGTACCATCGAAAAATGTAATCGGTGAAGGCACTTTAGCCGCGCAGGAAAGTACCTCCCACCATAGATCGGTGGTGCGGCGGCTAAGACCTACAACCTCGGAAAATCTCTCAGCGGAGAATTTCGTGCCGGCAATTTTCTCGAGCGGCTCTACAAGGTTCTCGATCTGCCCGGCGATGTTATCTATTAGTGGTTCATCAACCTCAGTCAGCCCGCGCGGAGTATGCACGCCGACTATGGGTACACCCCAATTGCGCGCATAGTACTGAAACCAGTCTTCCACGTCGCGGCACTGGTTGGTATTGTACACAAGCACGCTAGGCTTGGGCACCCCTTCCATATTATATGCCGCGCGAAGTGGGGTTTTTCCCGCGAGGCACGCCCCCACATCGCTGGTCAAATATGAACAGATGTCCGGTGAGTATCCTATCGCGTTGGCCTTAGGAATATACTCCACACTTTCACGCGTCGCGCCGAGAAGCGCGCCGTGATTCTCTGGATAGTGCACAAGGAACCCCAGGCTGTGCAGAAGCTCGGCCGGCCCCACGCTTGTACACCACGCAATAGGTTTTGAGCCAGTGCGCGAGGCCTCATCCAATTCCCTGAAATAGTCCGCAAGGATTTCCTTCATTTTAACCGTGCTTTTGATTTTCTTAATCTTGGGTTCAGCCATGTTCTCCTCCCCTTTTTCCCCATGATATCAGGATCGGTAGTGCAATCCTCAAGATCAGTGACCGCCATACCCTTGGAAAGAAAGAAAATTCTTTCAATTCCCTCACTAACATTTTATAACAATATGGGGCCTCCAACAATAGGTATTTGCATTTTTTTTGAACTATCAAAATTATCTGACTGTAACAGATAAATATTTTTTGCCTGTTTCAGCCATAAAGCCGAAGCGCTAGCTGTCCAAATGGTGATCGGCAATGGAAAATGACCGCGACCTGACATGGCATGAGTATTGGAATATAAAACCTTGCTCCATCGATATTAAGGATCTGTCACTCACTGTAAGCATATAACGCTAGCCTAATTGAAATAGTTTTCCCATAGATTATATCACCTTTGCTCTAAAATTGTGAATTAATGTATACTTACGTAGGGCTGGCTACATTATTGCCGAATCCCAATAAATATTCGACTGGGTACGGGGGAACCATTAATGGGGTGAATCCTTAGTTGGGTCTGATGGCCCAACCTGGGTAGGGTATCTTTTACCGAACCCGTCAGCTAACCCCGGAGGCAAAAAAGAAAGGGGAAAAAATATGGCCAGAAATAGCAAGCGCATCCTTTTAGTAACTTCACTTTGTCTCTTCATGCTTTTTGGTGTTCTCGCCAATGCGGGCGCAGCAACGATTTCCAATCCATTTTATGATTGTACGTCTTCACAATGTCCGGGAGCGGATCAGTATGGTAATATCCTTACCCAGCAATGTGATACGGCAAACTTATGGGCAAATTGCCCGTCATTGACATCTTTGAGCAACTGTATCCCACAGTGTAATGCGGCTGATGCAAGCCAGCAAAATTGTGCGCCGTCACTGTGCTTGAGCAATTTTAGCTCACCATGTGGCAATCAGCAAGGCCCATGTGTTAATTCGTTATCAATTAACTCACTCTTAAAAGGCCTGCAGCTGACAAGATAATCGTTTCTTTAGTAAGTTATAATTTGTAAGCTAGCCCAAAAGGTTAAATAAACAATAAACCCAAAGGATATAACAGCTTTGGGTTTATTGTTTTTACCTTTAAATTTCTCCGGTCAAAAAAGCTTTTTGGCGAGTTTCATGATATTTTAGAGAAAATATCGGGATATTTTAAGTTAAAGATGTTAAAATAGTTTTGTTATATAACAAATCAAAATTACAGTCTTTATAGCGGAAACGGAGGTAAATGATCATGGATCTAAATAAAGCTGAAAAATGTAAAGTGCCTGTTTGCTCTATTGCTCTGTATGTTGCTTTTTCAGTTGTAGCACTTTTTGCGGTGGCGTCATTGATTAATGATATTGTATATTTTAACAATACTGTTGCAAATTATGTGGCTCAAGGTTATCCTGACGCTGCAGTCAGGAAAGAATTAATATCGGCCCAATTGCTTCCAGGAATATTTGAATCAATCGCTGTTTATGGGGGCATTGCCTTTATTATATTTGGTGCTGGATGCATAAATCATAGATTTTCAAGATTCTTAACGTTATTAGCTAAAGATGGAGCTTGCCATGATACCGTTGAAGAAAATGTTGTTGAAAATAATATTGAGAAAAGCATGGGAGTTACAGAGCGGGCGGATACTACTGAAGAGGTTAACGAAGCTACTGACAATAAAATAGCGCCAGGCCAGACCCAAAACTAATCCCGGCTTTATACCCATGCACTGAACGCCCTGTTTTCAAGGGAATCCTGAACTCTAAACCTCCTTACAAAAACCAAAAGGCGTTATTTTTGAACCCAGTGCCCTGGTGGTTTAAATTACCAGGGCTTTAAATTTTTTTCGTAGCATAAGATGGCTAAATATGTGAAAGAAATAATTAATAAGTTTATAAACGGAGGAAGCTAAAATGAATAGTCAGCAAGACGTGCAGACTTTGACAGGATACAGTGTTTCCCGGGGTAACAGCGAGAGGTTGACATCATCAGAACTGGCCAACCTATGGGCTTCTTATTTGGATAACGACATAAAAATAAGAGTGGTTAAATACCTGTTGCAGGTGGTTGAGGATAAAGACATAAAACAGGTATTTAAGCAGGCTTTGCGCATGGCTGAAGAACATTTAAAAAAAATAACAACTATCTATAAAAAGGAGAACCACCCCATACCACATGGATTATCCGACGAGGATGTTGACTTGAATGCCCCCAAACTGTTCTCTGATGAATTTGCGTTAAGTATCCTGCAGAGCATTGCTGAATCTAGAGTTGAAGGTTATGGAACAGCGCTGACAATGTCTGCCAGACCGGATGTTTTGGAGTTTTTTTATGAGTCGCTGAATGACCCTGCAAGCGTATTAAAAAGGACTATCGAACTGGCCATATCCAAGGGTTTTTATATGAGACCGCCCCAAATACCAATACCAAAAAAGCCTGAAGTTGCTAAAAGTCAAAACTTTATTACCGGCTTTTTCGGAAAGAAAAGACCTTTGACTGCCATAGAAATATCTCATATATTCAGTGGATTAAACAAAAATTTATATCGAAAGACTTTATTTTCCGGGTTTAGCCAGATAGCTGAAAACGATGAGGTACGCCGTTACATGGAAAGAGGTAAGGAAATTGCTTCTAAACACATGAAAATTTTTGCCCAAACCCTAACCGAAAATAATTTTCCTGTATCAATGGACTGGAATTCTGCTATAGTTGGATCAAATACTACACCATTTTCAGACAAGCTGATCATGCTGTATGTGAGGGTAACAAATGTTATCCAGAGCAACAACTATGGAAAAGCCCTTACTGTAGCGGGAACAAAAAGAGATCTGGCCATTGACTTTGCAAGGCTAACGTTAGAAGTTTTAAAATATGCCGAAGATGGAATAAATATTCAAATAAAGCATGGTTGGTTTGAAGAGCCGCCCCAGGCCTCCGGAGAGTACCGGCAGATACACTGAAAAAAGCCTCACTCCCGTAAAGTGGGGCATATGATTTTTTTCCAAGGCTGGCGCATAATTTTCTCATATTATGCGCCCGTAGCTCAGGTGGATAGAGCAGCGGTTTCCTAAACCGCGTGCCGGGGGTTCGAGTCCCTCCGGGCGCACCAGAAAAATCAAGGCCTCCGGGGTTTAGACCGGAGGCTAAATTATATTCCTGGGCTAATTTTTGGGGATAATGGCTTGAAGGCCTTTAACCTACCTTTTCCAATTTAACAGCGCATACCTTGTATTCCGGAATCTTGGAAATTGGATCTCGGGCTGGATTGGTTAATTTGTTAATTGGTACATCAGGGTATTGGAATGATGTGAACACCATACCCGGTGTTATGGTATTGGTAACCCTGGCGGCAACCTCTACCTGGCCGCGGCGGGACGCTACTCTTACCCTGTCCCCGTCAAAGATGCCAAGCTTTTCTGCATCAAACTCATTTATCTCCAGGTATTCCATCGGGTAAAATACCTCCATGGCGCCAGTCCGGTGGGTCATCGTGCCGGTGTGATAGTGGTATCTTCTGCGTCCGGTACTGAGCACAAACGGATATTCCTGATCTGGCACTTCATTGGGCGGAATGTGCTCAATTGCATGGAACTTACCCAGACCGCGCGTAAATTTGCCGGCGTGCAGGAACTTGGTGCCTGGATGTTCGGGCGTTGGACAGGGCCACTGCAGGCCGCTTTCCTCTAAACGGGCAAACGAGATTCCGCCATAAGAAGGAGTGACTGTGGCAATCTCAGCCATAATGTCTCCAGGCGAGCTGTAGCTCATTGGGTAGCCCATGGCTTCTGCCACCAGACAGATGATCTCCCAGTCAGGCTTGTTATTTCCTATTGGTTCTATAGCCTTGCGCACCCGCTGGACTCTGCGCTCGGTGTTACTGAAAGTGCCGTCTTTTTCCGCAAAGCTGGCCCCGGGCAGGACTACATCAGCCAATTGCGCTGTCTCGGTCAGGAAAATATCCTGCACCACCAGGAATTCCAACACTTTAAGTGCACGAACTACATGGTTTGCGTCCGGGTCGGACAATACCGGGTTTTCACCCATGATATAGATACCCTTAATCCCCTTGCCTGCTTCATCGAAAATTTCGCCAACAGTCAGGCCGGGTTTGTCTGGGAGTTCACTTACATGCCAGGATGCGCAGAATTTAGCCCGGTTAGCTTCAACATTAACCGGCTGGTAACCGGAAAAAACATTGGGAAGCGCACCCATATCGCATGCGCCCTGGACGTTGTTTTGACCACGCAGGGGATTTACCCCGCTGGACAACTTGCCGATCTGACCGGTAAGCAAGGTCAGGTTGGTAATAGCAAGGACGTTGTGGGAGCCGCAAACATGCTGGGTGACACCCATGGTATAGAGGATGGTAGAACTTTTCGCCAGCGCGTAACCTCTGGCCACTTTCCGGATAGTTTCAGCGGGCACACCGGTAATTTCGGCAACATATTCGGGTGTATAACCGGCTATAGTATCTTTTAAGGCTTCGAAGTTTTCTGTGCGTTCCTCTATAAACTGTTTGTTCAATAGCCCTTCTTCTATGATCACATGGGCAATGCCGTTAAAAAGTGCAATGTCAGTACCTGGTTGAATCTGCAAGTGATATTTGGATAATCTAGCCACATCTGTCCGCCGCGGGTCAACCACGGCCAGGGTAGCTCCCTTTCGAACGGCTTTTTTTACCTGGATTCCCACGATTGGGTGGGTATCAAAGGTATTGGTACCGACAGCGAGTATAAAGTCTGCATCAGAGATTTCTTGAATGCTGTTGGTCATAGCGCCGCTGCCAAATGCCGCCCCCAGACTGGAGACGGTAGGAGCGTGTCAGAGGCGGGCGCAGTGGTCGATATTGTTGGTGCCGATCACTGCCCTGGTAAGCTTGCTCAATAAATAGTTTTCTTCATTGGTACAGCGGGCTGAGGAAAGAACGCCAATGGAGTCCGGGCCGTATTTCTGCTTAAGGCCTCCCAATTTTTCAGCGACCAGGCTGATGGCCTCATCCCAGGTGGCTTCCACAAACTCCCCATTCTTCTTGATCAGTGGTGTTTTCAGCCGGTCCGGGTGATGGATGAACCCGGCGCCGAAGCGGCCTTTTACACACAGGGTCCGGCCATTTACTTCACCGTCCGTAGAGGTAACCCCGATTACTTTGCCGTTTTTGACATTTAAGTCGAAGGTGCAGCCGACACCACAATAGGGGCAAGTAGTTCGCACCTTTTTCACTTCCCAGCGGCGGCCCTGGCCAAGCATTTGTTTTTCGGTCAGGGCGCCTGTCGGACATACCGCAACGCAGTTGCCGCAAAAAACGCAATTGGAGGTGGCTATTGCGCTTAAAGGCGTATCCAGGGCGGGCATTACTTTAGCGTCGAAACCCCTGTAAGCAACACAAATCGCGCTGTTGCCCTGGATTTCCTCGCACATCCGGACACAATTGCCGCACATAATACATTTGTTCAAATCCCTGACAATGAAGGGGTTGTCGTCTTCAATTGGATACCGGTGCTTTTCACCCTCGAAAGCGCCAAAATCTGCGCCGTAATCATAAGCATATTGTTGCAGGCGGCACTCGCCACTTTTGTGGCAGTGCAGACAGTCAGATGGATGGTTTGATAATAAGAGTTCAAGATTAATTTTCCGGGCTTTTAAGACTGCCGGAGAGGCAGTATGGACGACCATGCCATCGGCAGCCTCAGTTGCACAGGAGGCCGGTAAATTGCGGATACCCGGGATCTCTACCACACACATGCGGCAGGCGCCTGGTTTACTTAGCTCAGGATCGTAGCATAAAGTGGGGATTATAATTCCCACTTTTCTGGCAGCATCCAGTACCGAAGTGCCTTTAGGCACAGTGACTTTGATGCCGTCTATGGTAAGAGTAACTTCTGCCATCGATAATAACCCCCTTAATCGCTACTCCTTTCCAAATATGGGAGGCGCAGTCGTTTCCCACTGCACCCTGAACGGCCGGCCACCATTCCTGAAGGCTCAGGCGGCCAGGCTCGGAGTATTTATTTCTAAAGTCAAATTTTATCCATTCTTACGCCCCATAGCTTTCTTTCCTTTGACAGCCCAAACGCTCGCAAAGAGCCTGCTGTTTCTACATAGTCCCCCGGCATAATATTCTCACGCGGGGCCGCAAACATGAACACTCCAACTACGCCACTTCCATCATTAATCTTAAAATGCGGCCGGTTAAGCCACTTCAATGACGCTGCTTCGACAGTGCCACGCAGGCGAACCGGCGCTCCAGTGTTAAGTTTTTGTAAATCCTTGATCTGATAAAATTGAAAGTCGCTCATGTTCACATTGGCTGCTTGCCGTCTATTCATTTCGTTCAGGAGTAGAGGGACCACTGCTAAAACCAAAAGCATCGGCAGTACAGTTAAGAGTAAGCCTGGATCAGGATGCACAGCATAAGTAATCAGAACCAGGATAATAGCCAAACCTAGACTCAAGTAAGCAGGTACGGACATGCGCATCTAGGAATACCCCCTTCTGAAAAGCCGTAATTGAATGCTTAAGTGATGGATGTTTATTTCATGAGCTCTTCCGGAAACTCGCTGCGGAAACAGAAATAATATACAAAACCGACAAAGACCATACCGCCAATAATATTCCCCAGGGTGACCGGGATAAGGTTCCACACCCACACGTCACTCCAGGTCAACCCGCCATTGGCATGCAACAGTGGATTCCAGAAGCTTTTCGTACCATCAGCGGCTGTAACCATTTTATCTGCCAGGCCAGGGAAAAGCTGATTGATCCAGAGGCCGGCCGGCAGAAAATACATATTGGCCACACAGTGCTCAAAGCCTGTGGCAACAAAGGCCATGATGGGAAACCAGATACCGAAAAACTTACCAATAAAATCTTTAGCTGTAATGCCCAGCATTACGGCAACATTAACCAGGAAGTTACAACCAATGCCAGCGAGGAAAACTGACCACATGCCCATATTACCTGCTGACTTATAGGTAAGCACCTTGCCTGCTGCAATAGCCAACGCATTCAATCCAAAAGCATTTGGCTCCGCACCTGTAAGATTGCCCTGGGTAAAGGGTCCCCAGACCATCATGTAGGCATAGGCCAGTGAGCCGATTAAATTGCCGATATAAACCCAAAGCCAGTTATTCAGTACCTTCCCCCAGCCTACTTTTCCCTGTAAGGCGGCCAGCGGTCCCAACATAGCATCGCCGGTAAATAACTCCATGCCGGTGAGTACAATAGCAATGAGTCCGATCGGGAAGACAGCGCCGGAAATAAGCTTTCCGATTCCCGGACCCAGGTAGGTCGCGACTGCTGTACTGCAAACTGTTGCCAGAGCAGCTCCTGCTGCAATGTAAGCGCCCGCCATAATACCACGCAATAAAAGCTGACCAATCGATAAGTTAGACTTATACCTACCTGCATTACCTGCTAAACATACTGTAACTGCTGGTGGGTTTGCCATAACTTAACCCCCCTTTTTTATTTACACATATAATTTTTGCTTTTAGGATCAACATACCTGCCATTTTGTAGGTTAGGCGTCTTGGCAGGGTGAATTCGAAAGGGCTGCGCGTACTAAAGCCGGACAATGCCTGTCCCTGACCTGTGCTTCAAATTCCGGCCTAAAGTAACAAAACATAGTCAGCACAGAACTAAGAGCAGCTTGCCCAAACCGCATATTGCTGTATATTTAATAGCATCGTCAGTCTTTCCAAGTCTTCAATGTCTCTCACCTGCCCCTCCCCCTTAGCAATACATGTAAGTATTTATTACATCTTTTCAGCCCTTCACGAAAATCAAAATAATAAATTAATTGACGTTGCAGTTAATTAAATAATTATGCAAGATTTGTGCCATAGGTGCGAAATTATTTCTGGTGGAAAAATGTATACTTCCACAGTCAAGAGAAGCCAATTAAGCATTTTGTGATCTTTAGTGTGGTAATCTGCGACGTAAAAACGGCAGCCGGCCGAAAAGTTGGCCGACTGTCGTCAAAGATTACTTTCAGCGCTTTTCATTCCGATGATAGCGCAATGCCCTGGGACTGATATTAAGTGCTTTTGCAGCTTCAGTTTGGTTATTGCCGGTCTTAACCAGGGTTTCTTCTATAATCCGCCGGGACACCCAGGCGACTTCTTGCTGCAGTTTTTTCTCAAGCTCCAACAATTCTATGCTCCCCTTGCTTAATATTACCTTAAGCAGCCTCTGGCTCCAGTCTCGCAGGACGTCGTCATTGTTGGTCTTCGCATCCAAATGCTTTGCCGCAAAATCCTCCTCACTGTGGAGAACAATATGCCTGGGCAGACTCTCCGGACCAAGCAGGTAGCCACTCCTAAGCGCCAGAGCACGGGCCACCACATTGGACAGCTCTCTTACGTTACCTGGCCAGGAATAGTTCTTTAGTACGTTCATAGCCTGGTCATTAAACCGGATATTTAAATGTTTCTCATCTTCCGGCAGGTTTTTTTCGATGAAAAAGTCGATAAGAGGCAAAATGTCCATATGTCTCTCACGCAAAGGCGGGATATGCAAGTTGACTACGTCAAGGCGATAAAGCAGGTCCTCCCGAAAGAGCTTATCCCTTACAGCAGCCCGCAAGTCTTTGTTGGTGGCAGCCAGTACCCGTACATCTGTTCTAAGAGATTTTTCACCACCAACCCTGTAAAAATCACCGCTTTCTAAAACACGCAACAGTTTTACCTGGATGGATGGTGAGGCATCGCCGATTTCATCCAGAAAGAGGGTTCCATGATTAGCCAGTTCAAAAATACCGTGCCGAACCCTCTGGGCGCCAGTAAATGCCCCCTTTTCATGTCCGAATAGTTCACTTTCCAACAGTGAGTCGGTGAGCGCGCCGCAGTTCACACTGATAAAGGGACTGCCGGAACGGGAACTATTGGCATGGATAAATCTTGCCAGAACCTCTTTGCCTGTCCCGGTCTCCCCTTCAATTAACACTGAAATATTGCGGGCGGCTATTTTTTTACATAATAGAATAAGGTCTTTTATCGGACTGTCCTCAGACATTATGATGCTAAATTCAACAGCAAGTTTGCGGAGCTCATTATGGGTATACCATTGTTTGTTATTAATAGACTCTAATGCCCGCTCCAGCAATATATCCAGCTCATCCAGTTCCTCGAAAGGCTTGTCGATATAATCAAAGGCGCCCAGCTTCATGGCCTCTACAGCAGTTTTGACCGTACTGTATCCGGTCATAATGATTACTGCGCAGTCAGGACTGCTATTCTTGATTTCCTTAAGCAGGGTAATCCCGTCGGTATCCGGCAGCTTTAAATCGACAAAGGCTATATCAAAGGCTTTTTCCCGTAATAAGTCCCTTGCTGCAGAGCCAGAATTGGCCACCGCTATCGGGTAGCCTTTTTCATCCTGAAAATAATATTGAAAAAATGTACCCACTTCAATCTCGTCATCGATGACCAGGATCTCCGGTTTCTTCACTGCTGTCACCCCAAATTTCGTTTGAAAAACTTCTAATCGGAATAACCAGGGAGAAGACGCTCCCCTGGCCAACCTCACTGGAGACATCGATCCTGCCGCCGTGTGTTTGGGCTATACCCATGCTGACAGAAAGTCCTAGTCCTGTCCCCCTGGTTTTATCCTTGGTTGTAAAAAAAGGGTTAAATATCTGGTCTACCATACTCGCAGGTATCCCTTTGCCGTTATCTGACACCTTCGTCTCAAGCACAACGGAGCCGGTATCTGGATCCTCCCTCATGGTGGTACTGATTTTAATCTCACCACCGTCCAAATCACCTATAGCATCCCGGGCATTTAACAAAAAGTTAATGATAACCTGCTCCAGCTGCTGACTGTTGCCCACTAACAGGGGGATGTGGGGATTAAGGTCCTTGCTGATGGTTATCTTGTTTTTATCAATTTGATAGGCAACTAGATTTAAACAGCTCTCCACCACATCGTTGATGGCCACCTGCTCAAAGGTACAGCCGTCCTGCCTGGAAAAGGTAAGGAGATTTTGGATTATGCGCTTGCTCCTCTGCCCGCAGGATTTAATATCCTCCAGCAGTTTTATATGCTTGTCACTTAGTGATGCGTTTCTTAAAATCAAACTAGAGTTTCCGATAATGGCGGTAAGCGGGCTGTTTAACTCGTGTGCCACTCCTGCGGCCATCTCACCGATAGCGGCAAGCTTAGCTGACTGAAACAGATGCGTCTCAATCCTTCTTCTATTGGTTACATCAAGCACGTATATCACCATGCCATAGATCTCGTTTTTTTCATTAAAGACGGGATAGGCTGATATGTTATAAATGCTTTTTGTGACATTATGAGTGAATTCTCCGACGCTGGCTTTGCCTGTCCGAAAAGCTTCCACGCTGGGACAGAACTTGCACTGGTCCCCACAGCAGGCAAAGACATCATAGCATTTCAGGTCTCCGCCGATCTTTTTAATATGATCATTGTGATTGGCGCGCAATACATTATAGGAGGAATCAATAAGAAAAAGCCTGTCCGGCACCGCCTTGAAGGTTTCTTCCCACTCTCTTTTGCTTTTCAAAACCTCACTAAAAAGACGCGTGTTATTGATACAGACTGCCAGTTGATCGGCCAACTGCTGAACAAAGATAACATCATTTTCCATATAGGCATTGGTTTCTTTACTCCAGAAGTTAAGGGCGCCGATGACCTTGTTGTTCACCAAAAGCGGCGCCATAATGCCGGATTTGATCCCTAATTTGCACAGAACATCGTCTTCCTGGTATTTTTGATTATCGTTCCAGATGTCCTGTCTTAAAAAGCAACGCTTGTCGAGAATTACCCTCCATGGGGCAGAATTATTGTTGTTCAGCACAAAACCAACATCCAGGATTATTTGCCCCTTGGGCACTCCGGATTTTATTATGAGCTGGTCATTTTCCAGCAAACAAAAACAAAGCAGGTCGTACGGCAGGACACTGCGCAGGGGGGCTGCCACCTCATCGATAATATCCTCATAAGACATCTCCACATTAATCCTTTTAGCAATCTGCTGGATAATGGCCATGCGGTTATTTTGCCTGGTCAGTTCCTCGATAACATCTGCGCATTTATCCATATCCCAGCTGCAGCTTAAGCTGGTATTTTGCCAGGGCAGTTCCCTGGGAGAGTCCTGTGCTTGAGCAGAAGTTTGAATTTTATCTTGAAAATCCATATTTGCTTGTCCCCTTACAGCCAGTAATAAGGTATTTTATGAAATAAACCGTCAATAAAAGGTTATTAAAAAAACTTTTTCCCAAAATAATTTTAACGTTTTTGAGTAAATTGTCAATCCAAAGAGCCCGGGTACATCCCTGGCAGTACCAAGGCTACCACTTTGTACAGCCTCTGCGATCCTCCTGTCATGACTTTATCATACACTCAGTAACATTTCAGTAATAAGATTGTAAAATGTCCATCAACCGGTCTGCTGTTTTTTTGATATAATATATCGTAATGTTGAATGATTGGTGGAATAAGATGCGAGTTGCAGTTATAGACGGCCAGGGTGGCGGAATAGGTAAAGCGATTGTTGGAAGATTAAGACGGGCATTTGGCAACAACATTGAAATTATTGCGCTGGGTACTAATTCTATGGCTACGTCATTAATGCTCAAGGCCGGAGCCAATGAAGGGGCAACAGGAGAAAACGCGATTGTGTATAATGTTGCCAGGGTAGATCTAATCCTGGGGTTGATCTCCATATTATCCGCCAATTCCCTATTAGGTGAATTGACCCCGCTTATGTCTAAAGCCATTGCAGAAAGTCCCGCCAAAAAGGTCCTGATTCCCTTAAATAAATCCAATATAATTGTGGCTGGTTCAGAAAACAAGCCACTACCACATTATATCGATGATATTATTGAGATAGTACAAGCCGGGGGGGTTAAATAAAATGTGTGAGGCTAACGTTTATATCGTTGACAAAGAAGGAAGCGAGAAACTATTGCTGGAGTCCGTGGATAAGGTATTCCCAACAGAAGAAGGTATTCTGCTGGAAAACATTTTCAGTCAGAGAAAAATTATTAAAGCCAAAATAAAGGAAATGCACCTGGTCGACCACCGTATTATTCTTGAGGAAAAATAAATTGGTTGGCAAGAGCAACCGCCAGCATGTTAGCCCGGCAGCCAGTTGTTTGTGGCTGCCGATTATTATGTTGAAGCAAACTGTAGGTATATTTGGATTTTTGATTTATAAGCCCCTGTTCGCATAGGACAAGAACAAATTTATATTATAAATCTTTTTACATCTTTAGCAACGCCTTTAACATCCAACACATGCACAGCACAGGCAATGCACGGGTCAAAGGCACGTACAATGCGCACCAATTCAAACGGATTATCCGGATCTTTTACAGGACTGCCGACCAAGGCTTGCTCCATTGGCCCCAGTTGCCCCTGGTCATCCCTTGGCGCCCCGTTCCAGGTGGTTGGCACCACCGCCTGGTAGTTATCAATCCGGTAATTCTTAACGGTAATCCAGTGCCCCAGTGCGCCGCGCGGCGCTTCATGCAGTCCTACGCCGGAACCTTCCTTGGGAATGTCGAAGGGAGCAAAGGTCGGTTGGCCGGGGACCAGATGACCGAGCCATTCAAACATGGCATGGGCAACCTGGCTGGTTTCGATAGCCCGGGCGAAATGCCGCCCAAGTACTGAGAAAGCCTTATCTCCCAGACCAAGCACATCTTTTTGTTTATTTACCCACTGGCGTGCCAGAGGACCTACTTCGCACGGTACTCCATCGTAGCGCGGTGCTTTTAGCCAGGAATAAGCGCCGCTTTTGCCCGGAGCAGGAACAGTGGCGCCTTCACCGGGATATTTGTCGGTGGTGCTGTCTTCAAACCAGGAATACTTAGACTGTTCGGTTATCTTGTTTTTGTCCATTGTCTCAAAGTTACCGTTTATATAGCAACCCCTTTTAAATAGTTGCTTTTGCCCGTCCGGATCAGCTTCATCAGTCAGCCTGATGCCTCCGTAAGCCAGCATGTTTTTACAGCCTGTCCCAATGCTGAAGCCGTCGTCACCATAAACTTCTGCTACCGCCAGCACATCAGGTATATATACATGATCAACAAATGCGGTGATTTCCCGCAGGTATTCCCTGAACTGGTTAATCTTTTCGGCAGTGACGCCTTCTGTTACTCCACCGGCGGTAAATACTGTCACGTGGGGCATTTTAGCGCCAAAGATAGACAACATTTCCTGAGCTTTTTTCCGCATGGTCAAAGCATGGATATAGTGTTCAACCGCCTTGTCATTAATTTCTTTAGGCAAGCGGTAGTCACCTTCGTAACGGGGGATAAACGGGGCTGTATCCGGACCTTTGACGTAATCTAAGGCGGCCAGGTGGTAAAAATGCAAGATGTGCGACTGCAGGTAATTTGCCCCCTGGATTAAGTTGCGGACAATCCTGCCGTTAGGCGGGGGCGTGACCCCAAAAGCGTCATCCAGGCATAACATCGAGGCAGTGCCGTGGGAAACCGGGCATACCCCGCAGATTCGCTGAACAATATGACAGGCGTCGCGCGGGTCACGGCCTTTTAATATTAATTCGAACCCCCTGAATAAGGTCCCGGATGTTTTGGCGTCAATTACTTTTCCGTTTTCTATCTCTACTTCAACCTTGAGGTGTCCTTCAATCCGGGTTACCGGATCTATAATAACTTTTTGGGCCAATATCTTCACCCCTAACAATAGTAACTAATCAATCAACTAAAATTTATTTACTTTACACGCTCGACAATCTCAGTCTTCAAGTTTGGCACAAGAGCCGGATAGTCAATCTTCTTTTTGTTGGTCAGTGGATAAACCCCATAGAATGGCTCGCATTCATCCGGGAAATTAGGTTCCGAACAGGCCTGACAGGGCGCCCCCGCCTTAATGCACCAGTTCGTATTATTATTCCAGCCCCGCTTGTCGCAATCCGACATGGCTATAAAACCCTTACAGCCGAGCAACGCCAGGCAGCCCTCACCACTAATATGCCGGGCAAACTTATTGTCATCAAAGTAACTGCGCCGCGAGCAACGGTCATGAATGGGGCCGGGATAAAACATCTTGGGCCGCCCGAGCCGGTCTAACTCAGGAATTTGGCCATATTTCAAAACGTAAACTACGGTCCCTAAAAAGTGATCCGGGTGCATTGGACACAGAGAGATATTAATAACCGGCTTCTTTTTGACCACCTGATCTACCCCTACCACCCCTGTGGGGTTAGGCACTCCGGCGGGGATACCGCCATAAGCAGCGCAATTACCGGCTGCAATCACCGCCTGAGACGCCTCGCCAAGGGTAGTGACCGCCTTTAGCATGGTCAGCTCCTTGCCGTTTTTTTCAGCAATGGTGCAGTAGATACCCTTGTCCTTCGTAGGAATGCCGCCTTCAACCACCAGAATAAACTGGTCCCTGTATTTAGCTGTTGCCTCCTCCAAGACCTCAACAACGTGATGTCCCGCCCCGGCACTGATATTTGGGTGATATTTCAGGCCAATCACATCGAGAATTACTTTTTCAATCGCTGGGTCAACACTGTTCAGCAATGAAATAGAACACCCCGTGCAACTGGCTCCCTGCAGCCAAATTACCGGAGGCTTGCCATCGGCTGCGTAAGCCAGTGTTTTTTCCATTTCCGGGCCAAGGATAGAAATTAGACTTGCCCCGATTGTGGAACTCATACACAGCTTGATAAATTCCCGCCGTGTTAAACCCATCCTAATCCCTCCTTTTAAGTTGTTTCTATAAAACCCTTCCTACTTATGACCGGGAAAAGTTTCCGCCAGCAGCCATTCGGGCACAAACCACTTTTGTATTTCTCAGGTCAGATATTTAAAAGAACCTTGTCCGGCCACAAGGAGGGACAAAGTTCTTCAATGGCTATCAAAGTTATTTGCTTGACAGCATGGCACTGTGCAAGTATCTTGTACACTTGATAGCGCTTCAGTAAAAACAATGTTCTCCTTTCCGCACTGGGAGGCATAACCGTTTCCAGGTATACCCTACAGACCAGGCAACCGTTTTAAACCACCAGGCAGCCAGGTTCGGAGATTGTTTGTTGGGTGACGGCCTGCTTTATTGCTGTGGGCCGGTGTGTCATGTTGCGCCGATTGTAGGAGGTACGAGTAAACGCTTTCCTTGAATATAGCATTAATAAAGAAATTCATCTATGAGTTATGTCTAAAAACCACAAAATCACGAATATCTCCTACAATATCATGGACCTTAACTCTTGTTTAATTAACTCGACCAGCCTGGGCAAAACTGCTTTAACAGCGGGTGAGAGCTGTTCACCAAAGTCTATCTTCCCGGGTTGTATGCCGTAGACAACAGCTGGCGGCAGCTTGCCAAGTTTTTTTGCTGTATACAACACCTCTTGCAGACTTATCTCATGCAGGGAGGTAATGTAGCCTGTTGAGGCGGAAAACAATTCTTCCGCCGGCAGGCGAAAGATGGTTCCGGGCGCGCTGCCGGCGTCCATGCAGTCAATGATGATGGCCGCGCCGGTGTCTTCCAGCCAGAACAACAGATCAAGGCCTGCCGTGCCGCCGTCGATAATTTCTACTGCGGCGCCAAGGGCCGCTTTTTCTTCTTGAAGTAAATTTATCGCGTGGATGCCCACGCCATCATCACCGAGCAATAAATTGCCGACACCGATAATGACGGTTTTTTTTATCCCCTCTGACACCATAGTTCACCCTCAGCAGATCCTTGGCAAGGGCGTCCCGGCCATCATATCGAGCCTTCTTGTCCCGCCCAGCGCGGTTTTCATGAAAACATTCCCTTCCCCGGACCGGAGCTCGCCGATGATGGCAGACTCTGCCGCTGACAGTTCCTCCTGTAAATATTTTAATAGCGCATCTGCCTCTGCGGCCGCTACCACCATCAGAAATTTTCCTTCGTTGGCGAGATAAAGGGGATCCAGCCCCAGCAAATTAGTAATCCCCCTCACCCCTTCCTCTACCGGCAGGGCAGTTTCATTGAGCCAAAAATCGACCCTGGCGGACAGCGCTATTTCTTTGGCATTGGTGGCCAGCCCGCCCCTGGTTAAATCCCGCATAAATTTTACGCCGGGAAACCGGCTTAAGATTTTTTTAATCATGCCGTTTAAGGGGGCGCAGTCGCTTACCACCTGGCTTTCCAGGCCCAGTGACTCCCGTTGTAGCAATATGCTCAGCCCGTGGTTACCCAGACAGCCGTTTACCAGCACCTTATCCCCGGGCTCCAGGCGCTGGTACCCCAGGTTAACCCCGGGGAGCAGATAGCCTACCCCGGTAGTGGTGATAAAAACTTTATCGGTCTGCCCCCGGCCCACCACTTTGGTATCACCGGCGATAATCCGGACATCCGCCTCCCGGCAGGTTTGTGCGATGGAGGCAACGATTTTTTCCATGCTGCCCAGGGAAAAGCCCTCCTCGATGATAAAGGAAGCGGTCAGGTACAGTGGCTGTGCGCCGCTAACTGCCAGATCGTTAACCGTTCCGCAAACAGCCAGCTTGCCGATATCGCCGCCCGGGAAAAAAATCGGGTTGACGACAAAAGAGTCGGTGCTGATGGCCATCTGCCCGGCCTCAACCTGAAACACCGCGGCATCGGTCATCTGAGCCAGCAGTTCATTGTTAAAGTAACGCAAAAAGTATACCTGCAACAGCTGGTGCGTCAGCAGCCCCCCATCACCATGGGCTAGCAGTATTAAATCGTCCTTATCCCTATTGGCCATATTGTCACTTCCTCAAACTTTAACTTCACGCTGCTCATACTCGACAGCTTTAGCACCACAAATGACGTCTACAAGCGAAATGTTTCCAGTTTAGGGCTGCTGCTTGTACTACTCTTGCATCATAAATGACGCTGGCCCCAGGCTTAAACTTCATGCCGCTCATACTGGTAGTAAGCCGCACACGCACCCTCTAAGGATACCATGCAGGGCCCCACCGGGCTTGAGGGCGTGCACACCCGGCCAAACAATTTGCATTTATCTGCGGTGATCTTGCCCTTCAATACCTCACCGCAGGCGCAGCCTTTAGGCGGCAGGGCTTCCGGGACCTCCACCGGGAACCGGACGGCGGCGTCATAATCGGCATAACTTTTCCGGATAGTCAGGCCGCTTTGCGCAATTTCACCAAAACCCCGCCAGGCGGCGCCGGTTGGCTCAAAGATTTCCGCCATGATTTCTTTTGCCTTCCGGTTGCCTTCCTCCCGCACCAGGCGCGCGTACCCGTTTAGGGTCCGGGCCTGACCGGCTGTTATTTGCTTTAATAAAGCATAAATCGCTTCCAGGATGTCCACCGGCTCAAATCCGGCCACCACCGCCGGCGCCCGGTACTCGGCGGAGACAAAATCAAAGGCCTTCCTGCCCGTGATGGTGCACACATGGCCCGGCAGGAGCAGTCCGTCAATATTTAAGTCCGGGTCGCTTAAGAGAGCCCGCATTACCGGCGGCACCAGCTTGTGGACGGAAAAAACCGAATAGTTGGTTAAGCCGCGGCTTTTCGCAGCCGCTATGCTCAACGCCAGCGCCGGCGTAGTGGTTTCAAAGCCGACCCCCAAAAAGACAACTTCCTTTTGGGGATGCCTGGCAGCAAATTCAACGGCCTCCATAGGGGAATAGAAAATCTCCACCCGGGCGCCGCGTGCCCGCTCCACCTCTAAAGACGTTTTTGTCCCCGGCACCCGCAGCATATCACCAAAGGTGGCAATAACCACCCCGGGCTGTCCGGCCATGGCAATAATTTTGTCTATATCCCGCTGTTCCGTAACACAAACCGGGCAGCCCGGCCCGCTCCTTAAGTCCAGGCTGCCGGCCAGTAAGCTTTTTATGCCGCTTCGGGCGATGGCCATGGTATGAGTGCCGCAGACCTCCATCAGCACCGCCCGCCGGCCCAGGCGCCGGGCGGCCTCTTCAGCCAGGGGGAGCAGCCTGGCCAGCGCCTGACGGGCGGCATCCGTTTCCTGTGCCTTACTCAGCATCCAGGATCTCCTCCCACATCTCCAGGGTTACTTGAGCGTCCATTTGGTCTATCTTCCCAATCGCGTACCCGGCGTGCACCATCAGGTAATCCCCGGGGGCGATCTCCTCATCAATGAGATCGATACCAATTTTTTTCCGCACACCAAAGCTTTCCACGACTGCCCACTGCTCTGCCTGATTCAGGGACACCACCTTGCCCGGTATGCCTAAACACATTTTCCCTGCCACCTCCTGTGCGCGATCATTACCTGGCCCAGGGCGATTCCGCCGTCATTGGCCGGGACCTGCCGGTGATACAACACCTTAAAACCGCGGGCGCTAAGGGCTTCTTTAGCGGCACGAAAGAGAAACCGGTTCTGCCACACGCCGCCGCTTAAGACAACATTTCTCAGGCCGGTAGCGGCGGATACCCGCTCCACCGTTTCCACAATCATGCTGATAATGGTCAGGTGAAATCTGGTTGATACTAATTCCACCGGCTCACCTGCCAGCCGGTCCGCCAATATACCCGCGAGCGTGGGACCGGGCCGGATCTCCTCACCGGCCAGGTCATAGGAATAGGGGTAAACCCCACCGCCTGCGGCGGATTCCCTGACCGCTTCGCCCAGCTCCACCGCTGCCTGTCCCTCGTAGGTATTTTCCAGGCAAACTCCTAAAATCGCCGACACAGCGTCGAAAAGCCGGCCGCAGCCGGAGGACAGGGGTGAGTTAAAGCCTGTTTCCGCCATCTTTATGACCAAATTTAGGTCGGTTGGGGAGACCTTACCTTTAAATACGCTGCCGGCATGCTTTTTACCGTCATCGCCCAAAAAAGTGATTAAATACCCCACGGCGCTGCGCCAGGTGTACCGGATAGCCATTTCGCCGCCGGGCAGGGGCACATAGGCCAGGTGATAGCGCCGTGAAAAATTCTTATCGCTGCCGGTCAGGATTTCGAACCCCCAGAGGTGGCCGTCAGAGCCATAGCCGGTGCCGTCAAGGATTACCCCGATGGCCTCCCCCGCCTGCCTGTTTTCGGCAAGGCAGCTGGCCAGGTGGGCATGGTGGTGCTGCACCGCCACATAGGACCGGGCCGGGATCCGGCGGGCCACCCGGGCCGAGGCGTAACCGGGGTGGGCGTCGTAGGCGACAATTTCCGGGACCACCCCGATTAATTTTTGAAAGTTTAACAGACTGGTGAAGAGGTTTTCTTCTCCCTCCAGGCTGTCTATCTCCCCGATATGAGCGCTAAAAAAAGCCTGATTCTGCTTTAACAGGCAGAAGCTGTTTTTCATCTCACCGCCTACACCCAAAATAACGGGCGTGTCTCTGCCGCAGGACACCGCGACCGGATGAGGCACATAACCCCGGGAGCGGCGATATATATGCGTTTCCCCGTCTATGACCCGGGCGAGTGAATCGTCGCAGCGGTTGACAATATCCCGGTCATGCCAGAGAAAACAGTCAGCAATCCCCCCCAGCCCGCTGAGGGCGCGGTGATTATCCTTGACCAGGGGCAGCGTGCTGTAATTGCCGCTGGTCATCACCAGCACCTCAAAGGGACCGCTAAACAAAAGGTGGTGCAGCGGCGTGTAGGGCAGCATCACCCCCAGTGTCTTGAGGCCGGGCGCCAGTCCTTCCGGCAGGCCCCGGCCGGACCCAGCCGCGGGGCACTTTTTGCGCAAGATGACGATGGGCGCCTGGGGGGAGGACAACAGCGTGAGTTCATTTTCCCCAACCTCGCAATATTTTTGCACAGCCGCCGCATCCCGGCACATCACAGCAAAAGGCTTGGCGTCCCGCCCCTTGCGCCGGCGCAGGGTAGCTAAGGCCTCTGGATTGGTGGCGTCACAGGTCAGGTGAAAGCCGCCCAGGCTTTTCAAAGCAAATATTTTCCCGGCCTGGAGCATGTCCCAGCATTGCTCCAGCCAGTTGTCTTGACCGGCCAGTTTTTCGCCATTTGAGTCTACCAGCTCCGGCTGCGGGCCGCATGCCGGACAGGCTGCGGGCTGGGCATGAAACCTGCGGTCGCCGGGCTCATGATACTCCCGGTCACAATCCGCACACATATCAAAGGCGGCCATCGAAGTTTTGGGGCGGTCATAGGGAATCTCGTTAATGATGGTGAAGCGGGGGCCGCAGTTGGTGCAGTTGGTAAACGGGTAGGCGTGATGCCGGTCCTGCGGGTCAAATATTTCCTTGACACAGGCCGGGCAGGTTGCCGCGTCCGGGGGCACCAGGGCATCTTTTTCCGCCCCGGGCCTGCTGCTTAAAATTTTAAAGGCAGTGTATCCACGGGGCTGCTCCTGGCTGATTTGAAAGTTGCTGATTACGGAAAGGCTGGGCGGGTGCTCTTTCAGGCTGTTAATAAAATTGATCATATTCTTTTTCTCGCCCTCAGCTTGAATAATAACCCCCCGGCTGGAATTCAGCACACTGCCCTTAATGCCCCAGGACCGGGCCAGGTTATAAACAAAGGGGCGGAAGCCCACCCCCTGGACCACACCCTGTAGCATGATGCGGTAATGCACTATTTTTCCTTCCGGTTCAACTCGTGTGGCCATACCACCATCCTCCAACAACTAACCAAGGGGACGGTTCTCCTGGTTCGGTAACCAGGGGGACGGTTCTTTTGGTTTTCTTTTGGTTTTGCAAAGCTTAGTCAAATTAAAGTGTTTGTGTTTATCGGTGCCATGAGCTGCTTTAACTGCCCGGCAAAATTTGAACTCCAAAGCCTGTCCATATCCCCCAGAGCGTTTTCCAAATCAAGGTCAAAATCTACTGAACCCAAGAATGGCACGCCCATCATAGCCGCCTCGTCCTTGACGGCAGTATTTTCACCGGTTTTCATATTTTCCAGCACACCCACCACTGGCTTGCCCAATTCCTGCAACACCTGCAGCTCTTTTTTCATTACCGACAGGGCCACCCGGGACCTAGTCGTCACGACCAGGAACTCTACTCTTTTAACCAGCCGGATGGTATCCATCGCCGGATCACCGATTCCCGGCGGCATGTCAATAATCAGAAAATCAAGCTCATGCCACTGGGTAATAGCCAGGAGTTCAATGATGGCATTGGACACCTCACTCCCGCGCAGCGGGGCGGGGTTGGCGCCTGTAAAATAAATAATCGACATAAAGCTAATCCCGCTTACCACCGGGGGAATTAGGCCTTTTTCCTCGACCGGATAAACATCTTCGATGCCCAGGATTACATGCCCGGAGGGACCACAAAAGTCCAGGTCCAGTAAACCTACCTTAAAGTTCTGCTTAGCCAGGCTCATGGCCAGGGCGGAGGCCGTTATACTCTTGCCGATGCCCCCTTTGCCACCCGACACGGCAATGATTCTTTTTACCTTCTCCAGCCTTTTATCAATAATATTCAGCCTTGGATCCATTATTTCTCACCCTCAATATATTCAATCCATACCCCGCGCCCTTTGGCGAGCTCAAAATCAGGGCTGCCGCAGGCCGGGCACCGCAGGTAGATATGCGCCATCTCGGGTATGAAATGGATTGCCTCCGCTTCGGGCTCAGGTAATCTTCCTACTGCCTCGCTGTAGCTCCACTCATTCCCGCAAACCTTGCACTTTAAAAAACTTGGGTCGATTTCTATGGCTATTCGATTAAAATCCATTTGCAGGGCAGATAATTGTAAGATATTTTCCAGCGCCAACTTAAATATATTCAGGTCTATTTGCTGCAACTCGCCGATCATGATTTTAACAGCGGTGATCTCTTTTAGTTTTTCTTTTTCAGCCTCTTGCGCGACAGTGTAAATAACTGATTCTGCTAAAGCCCACTCATGCATTTTGTCACATCCCCGCCCTGTTTTTTCTAATACGGCCTGGCTGGTCTCATTGGTAGAAAGAATTCCCGGTACTCCGGCCCGGGAGATAATGTTACAAAAAAGCTTTGTCCAAATAAAAGGACAAAGCATCTTTGGTAATCAGGCTTTCCCCTTTCCACAATGGGAGGCGCATTAGTTTCCCAATACACCTAAGGCCAGGTATCCGTACTTTAGCTTAGGCTGCCTGGCTCGGAGATTATAATAATTTTTTTTATTCTACTAACCCGGGTAAAACTCCTTCAGAAATTTTGAAAAAAGTGCTAAAGATCAGTCAGTAAAACCAGGGGGACGGTTCTCCTGGTTACTGCGTTACTGAAACCGGGAGGAATGTCCGAGACCACTGAAAAAGTCTAGTTAAAAGCACAAAAAGCACCCCCATCTATAGTATAATTAAGTCACCACAACAAAATATACCGGGGGATGCTTTTTATGCTAGTTGAAAACACCTTTAAACAA
>JAQVGZ010000091.1 GCA_028696455.1 Desulfotomaculaceae bacterium
GGCCGCTGATATCAAGGCCTTAAAGGTTGAGCCTGCTGTGCTCAAAGCAAGTTATAACCAGGCGGTAAACTTGTCTTTTTCTATCGAAACCTGGAACGGGCAGACATTTCCCATTGATGCCGGC
This sequence comes from Desulfotomaculaceae bacterium, assembly GCA_028696455.1. Classification (GTDB taxonomy): domain Bacteria; phylum Bacillota; class Desulfotomaculia; order Desulfotomaculales; family Pelotomaculaceae; genus MVQL01. Next base: position 125 of record JAQVGZ010000091.1, read on the forward strand.
TATATTACTCTCCATACTAATACCGGCAAAGTAAGCGGCAGTGTATTTACTCCTGACCAAGACGGCAGGGGAGGTATATTGGAGGCAACTTACCAGGGCCTGACCGTACAGGTACCCATTCGGGCAGCCAGTCTGTTTAGCGATACGGTAGATAACTGGGCTAATGACCAGATTAATGATTTGGCCGAGGCGGGGATCATTCAGGGTTATGAAGACGGGACCTACCGCCCGAAGGAGCCGGTCACCCGCGCCCAGGTGGTCACCTTGCTGGCGCGTCTTATGCAATGGTCCGCGGGAGATAGACAGCCGGTCTTTAAGGATAATATTCCGGCCTGGGCGCAGGATGCCGTAGCTGCTGCTGTTTCGCGTGGTGTGGTAAAGGGATACCCGGACCAAACCTTTCAGCCTAACCGCCCGGTTACCAGGGCTGAGATTTCCGTGATCATGAATAATGCCGTCAAATTTACCTCCGGTGTGGCAGCGCTAGATTTCGAGGATACAGCAGATATCCCCGCCTGGGCGCGGGAAGCTATGGGCAGGGTTGTCTCGGCCGGAGTATTAAGAGGTTATGAGGGGAATTTAATTAAACCTGGAGCCAACCTTACCAGGGCTGAAATGGCCGTTTTAATCAGCCGGCTCATTGGGTTAAACTATGTGAAGGTGGAAGTTTGATTTGGCGCCGGTAACGGTATTATTAACCTTGATGGGTCTGGGCATAGGCGGAGCGGAGACACATGTTGTCGTTTTGGCTGGTCACCTGAAGGAGCTGGGGTATCGTGTTTTAATTGCCTCCAGCGGGGGCGCTTATGAGGAGACAGTTGCCCGGCAGGGGATCAGGCACTACTCGGTCCCGCTTGATAATTCCAGGCTATCTTCCGTTATCCAGTCTGTGTCGGCAGTAAGAAAAATAATTAAATCTGAAAAAGTTGACCTGATCCATGCCCATGCCCGTATTCCGGCCTTTATTTGTGATCTGGCCAGGCAGTTTGCCGGTGTCCCGATGATTACCACGGCTCATGCCATGTTCGCCGCCGGGTTTCATTTAAGAAGCCTTTCCAGATGGGGTGAAAAAACTATTGTTATTAGTTCCGATATCAAGGAATACATGATTAAATGCTTTCGAGTGCCGGAATCAAATATCACTCTGATTCACAATGGCATCGATCTGGAGATGTTTAATCCGGCCTTGTCAGTAGGTGACCTTGTGGAAGAACTTAAAGGTGACTCTAACCGGAACTTGATTATTAATATCAGCAGGCTGGACAAACGGCTGGCGCCGGTGAGCAGCAGTCTCATTGAAGCCTGCGAATATCTTTACGCAGATTTCCCAACTATTCGCCTTATTATTGTTGGCGATGGTGACTGCGCCCGGGAGGTCGCGGATCAGGCCAGGGGCGTAAATGCCAGGACCAGCTCCGAATTAGTTAGACTGCTTGGGGCGCGTACCGATGTAAATAGGATCATGGTGGCTGGTGACTTAATTGTCGGGGTAAGCCGGGTGGCGCTGGAGGCTATGGCCAGCGGCAGGAACATTATTCTGGCCGGTGGAGAGGGATATGGAGGACTGATCAGCGAGGGGTCCCTGGCCTTGTTTGAAAAGGATAATTTTACCGGACGCCAGTTTAAAAATCAAGTAACCGCTTCCAATTTGGTTGATGCAATCAGGGAGTTTTTATGCCTGCCGCTTGAACAAAGAAAACAAATGGAAATACTACTTCGCAAATATATAGTTGAGAACTACAGCAGCATTAAGATGGCAAAGGATACGGCCAGAGTGTATCAAGAGGTGCTGGCCTGAAAAGCAATGCTACTTCAATAAATATTAAAACTACAGGTGGAATGCCAGTGCTGAGGGTGCTGCATATAATCAGTGATACAAATATTGGTGGGGCAGGCAGACATTTGCTAACCTTTCTGGAGCACTATGATCGTGCCAGATTGGCGGTGTGGGTTCTCTGTCCGCCGGCATCCCTGCTGCTCGCTCCTTGTGCTGAAGCTGGTGTGGAAACCTTAACCAGCCGGTATTTGGCCGGAGACCGTTCTTTCAGCGGGCGCGGTATAGCCGGACTAACCCGGGAATTACGCGCTGTCGTTAAGAAGTACCGCATTGATATTGTACATACCCATGCCTCCTTTTCGGGGCGCCTCGCGGCTAAAGCGGCCGGAGTAAGACGCATTGTCTATACCAAGCACCGCATGGACTGGGAAGCTCCCCGGGGCTTGCTCAAAAAGCAGGCTCTGGCCTTATTGAATAATTTTACCTACCATCGGGTAATTGCCGTCAGCCAGGCTGTTAAAGGTGATCTTTTGCATAGTGGCGTACCTGAAGATAGAATTGCGTTAATCTACAACGGCATTGATGTAAAGAGATTCAGGGAACAGGCGAGGAGAGGGGCACCGGATCCACGGCTAAAAAATGGAAAAAAGCGGCGTATAGTTGGTATCGTAGGACGCCTGGAACCAGAGAAAGGGCATCGTTTTTTTCTAGAGGCTGCTGCTGCCATACTAAAACAGCGGAAGGATGTTTTTTTTATTGTTGTCGGAACAGGTTCACTGGCCGGTGAACTGGCGGGGCTGGCGCGACATCTCGGGATTAGTGAACACGTGCTCTTTACCGGTTACCAGGATAATATAGCGGCATTTATAGCGATGATGGATGTATTGGTCATCCCGTCGCTGACGGAAGCCTTCGGGATCGTTATGCTTGAAGCCATGTGTCTGGCGAAACCTTGCGTGGCCAGTGCGGTAGGTGGACTGGTAGAGATCGCCGGGGGGGACGGGCGCACTGCCCTTCTAATTCCACCGGGGGACGCTGCGGCGATTGCAGCGAAAGTTAATTTTCTGCTAGAGCGCCCAGACCTGATCAAGGCTATGGGCCTGCGGGCCGTTAGGGAAGTGGAAGAGAAATTTACTGCTGAGAAAATGACCGGTAAAACTACCAAATTGTATTATGAGTTGTTGAAAAGCTAAACTACGGGAGGTCTTCCTTTGCTTGATATAAATGAGATTCAAAAAATAGTGCCCCACCGCTACCCATTTCTGCTGGTAGATCGGATTATCTCTATGGAAAAAGGCAAGCGCGCGGTTGGCCTAAAGAATGTCACCGCCAACGAGCCTTATTTCCAGGGACATTTTCCGGGTTATCCGGTAATGCCCGGGGTGCTGATTGTTGAGGCCATGGCGCAGGTAGGGGCGGCAGCTATTTTAACCTTGCCTGAATATGCGGGTAAGATCGCCTTGTTTGCCGGAATAGACAAGGCCCGCTTTAGGCGTCAGGTGGTCCCCGGTGATCAGCTGCGGATTGAGGTAGAGGTCCTGAGGCTGCGCGGGACGGTAGGTAAAAGCCAGGCAACTGCCCATGTCGGTGATGAGTTGGCGGCAGAAGCGGAACTAATGTTTATGGTACAAAAAAACAGAGGCTAATTATGGCGAAATTAAGCGCAATATGAAGTATGTGTGAGTTAACTAGTTGTTTTTTTGTTGCAGCTAATTAATTAGCTTGATTAATATGGTTTTTGGTAATTGTCGTGGCTGGCTTCGTTAAGATAGAATAGCCATAGTGTTATGTTTGTCCTATTTTAGGGGGGATACTTGTGCAAATGCCGGTAACGGCTGTCCTTCTAGCTCTTGGGATAGCTTTGCTGGTTACCCCATTGGTCAGGAAGTGTGCCTTCAAGTGCGGGGCTATAGACTGCCCGGACATGAGGAAGGTGCATAAAGAGCCTATGCCCAGGATTGGCGGGCTGGCCATCTACCTTAGTTTTGTGGCCACTGTATGTCTTACCCAAAACATAAACTTGCAGGTTGCCGGGCTGATTTTCGGGGGGTCGCTTATCGTTTTGCTTGGCTTTGTTGACGATAAGTGGGGAGTTTCACCCCGGGTAAAACTGGCGGGGCAACTATTGGCGGCATTTGCGGTAGTGCCTTTTGACCTGCAGGTGAAATTTTTAACCAACCCCTTTTCAAGTGATGAAATTACGCTGGGCTTGTTGAGCATACCGGTAACCGTATTATGGATCGTGTCTGTTACCAATGCTGTCAATCTCATTGACGGGCTGGACGGGCTTGCCGGGGGTACCTCATTCATAGCTCTGCTAACTCTTGCGGCCGTTGTTGGGGTAGAGATCACCCGGAATGGCGCTTCCAGCGGCCAGGTAGGTGCTGTGGTCCTGGCGTTAATTCTGGCTGGTGCAGTGTTCGGCTTCCTGCGCTATAATTTTTACCCGGCGCGGATATTTTTGGGGGATTCTGGTTCAATGTATCTGGGCTTCAGTGTGGCTGTACTGTCTATTATGGGGCTGGCCAAGGGGGCTACCTTCATCTCGGTGATTATACCGGTCGTTATCCTGGGCATACCCTTGCTGGATACAATATTTGCGATAATCAGGCGGTATAACGGACACAAGCCTATTTTTCAGCCGGACAAGGAGCACCTGCACCATAAACTGATGGAGATGGGGCTGAGCCACCGTCAGGCAGTATTATGTATTTATGCGGTAAATGTTGTACTTGGATTAAGCGCAATTGTCCTGACCATGATTACAGCAAAACAAGCCGTGATATTTTTAGCGGCGCTATCTACGATTATATTAATAGCTGCAAATAAAGTTGGCATTACTGGGGCTGCGCGGCAGGCTTCATTGTTAACCCGGTCTAAGAAACAACAGCGGGCCTCACGAATGTAAACGGAAAAGGTGTGGATGATGAAAGTAAGAAAAGCGATTATACCCGCAGCCGGTCTTGGCGCCCGTTTTTTGCCCGCTACCAAGGCGCAACCTAAAGAAATGCTTCCTATTGTCGATAAACCTACTATTCAATATATTATTGAAGAAGCAATTAATTCAAGAATAGAAGACGTGTTGATAATTACGGGGCGCAATAAACGGGCTATTGAAGATCACTTTGACAAGTCTCTGGAACTGGAATACCAACTGAAAGAAAAAGGTAATGTAGAGCTCTTGGAGCTGGTTCAGGATATCAGCCAGCTTGTTGATATCTATTATGTCAGACAAAAGGAGCCCCTGGGGCTTGGACACGCAATTTACTGCGCCCGCCAGTTTGTTGGAGACGAGCCGTTCGCTGTGCTCCTGGGTGACGATGTCGTGCAGAATGAAGTACCCTGTCTGAAACAGCTGATGGATCTCTATGAAGAAGTTCAATCCACGGTCTTGGCAGTACAGGAAGTCCCCAGAGAGGATGTTTCAAAGTATGGTATTCTGGATGCTGTCCCCGTACGGGATAAAGTATACCGGGTTAATGACCTGATCGAAAAGCCTCCGGTGGAAAGCGCACCCTCACGACTAGCCGTTATTGGCCGCTATATTATCAACCCGCGTATTTTTCCCATTCTGGCTGATACCAGGCCCGGCGCCGGCGGGGAAATCCAGCTGACCGATGCGCTAAAGGTGCTTTGCCGGGAACAGGCTATGTACGGGCTGGCTTTTGCGGGCCGCCGCTATGATGTTGGGGACAGGCTGGGCTACCTCCAGGCAATGGTCGAGTTCGCCTTGAGCAGGTCCGACCTTGCTGAGGGATTCAGGGAATATCTAAAAACAATATGTAAAGATCTATAAACCAAAAGCCCCGCAGGTGATGCCCTTCTGCGGGGTTTGTTTTATTTGGCCGCTTTTTTGTCTGCAGTTCCCTTTTTGTCTGGATGTGCTTTTATCTGGTGAAGATATTCTTCAAACATCTTTTTTCTCGTAGCCAGTTTTTTTAGGACTTTTAATTTTTCCATAAAATAATCACTCCCATTGATAGTATTCCCTTAATATTTTAATATAAACCTTATTTTGCATAAATATTGCACCTACTGGCAGAATATATCCCATAGATTATACGGGGAGGAAGCCAGAATTATGAATGATTACCTGGAAATTTTAACTAGGGCCTCGGGTGCTTTTGTCGCAGTTTTTTTCATTACCAGGATGGTAGGGAAATCTCAGATTGGTGGTTTGATTATTGCCGACTGGGTTAATGGCATCGTCATTGGTTCTATTGCCGCCAGTCTGGCTACAGATCTGGAAACGCCGGCAGGGTACTACGCTTTAGCGCTTCTTTTATTTATGAGTTTAACCATAGCTACTGAGTGGATTGGTCTAAAGTACCGCCCGGCGCACAAGTTATTCAATGATGAGCCGACATTGATTGTGCATAATGGGGTGATCCTTGAGGGAAATATGCATAAGATGCGCTATACCGTGGATGACTTGACTTCACAGCTGCGCCAGAAAAATGTTTTTAATATCACAGATGTAGAGTACGCCATAGCTGAGCCTAACGGAGAGCTTAGTGTTTTGTTAAAAAGCCAGGCTGCCCCGGTCACGCCGCAGGACCTCAATATTCCAACCAAATATAAAGGGATTCCCAGTGAGCTGGTGGTGGACGGAGTGGTGATCCAGCAGAATTTAAAACAAAATAATCTCAGTGAGGACTGGTTGTATAGTGAATTGCAGAAACAGGGGGTTTCATCAATAAAGGACATATTCTATGCCAGTCTGGATCAGGATGGCAGGCTGTACGTCGACAAAAAACAGGATAATATAACTCATACGCTGACTATATCAGATAAACTGCCTGGAAAAATGCCACAGTAGGGGTTCGCTCACTTTTTATAAATATAAGCGTGTCACAATCTGCAGGAAAAGGGACTGTCTTGGCGAATAATTTAAATTACAGGCGGCTTATTTTTGTAATTTAAGGCAGGGTATCCATGTATAGCTTGACGATATGGCACCTGTTCAGTATAATTGCTACTTTAACCATGGTTTCCCTGGCCGGTGTTTACGCCGGCAGAAAGGTTAAAAATGCTTCTGATTTTTCGGTAGGCGGGCGAAAAGCAGGGCCTATTCTTATTGCGGGAACAGTTACCGGGACGTTAATAGGCGGGGCATCAACCATTGGGACGGCAGAATTGGCCTTTAAGTTTGGCCTGTCGGCCTGGTGGTTTACTCTTGGGGCTGGGCTGGCCTGTTTATTATTAAGTGTTTTAATAGCTGGGCCCCTACAGGATTCGGAATTGGAAACTGTACCCCAATTTCTTGTCAAAACCTATGGCCCGGTTGCCGGGCCCTTAGCCAGTATCTTTAGCTCCACTGGTATTTTTATCAATATCATGGCCCAGATTTTATCTGCAATAGCCTTGCTGGGTTCAATGTTTGCATTGAATCCTGTTTATGCAGCATTCATTACCGTATTTTTAGTTGTTTGCTATGTCTTTTTCGGTGGGTTTATGGGGACTGGTATTGTAGGGTTTGTTAAACTAATTCTAATTTACGGTTCTTTGCTTATCACGGGAGTGCTCGCCTATACAAAAGCCGGAGGCCTGGCCGGCCTGACTCAGTCATTCCCCCCGTTTCCCTGGTTTAGCCTCTTTGGCCGGGGACTTTCCGCAGATGCAGCCGCTGGATTTTCAGTCATGGTGGGGGTCTTGTCCACTCAAACGTACTGGCAGGCTATGTTTTCCGGGAAAAATGTCCAAGCGGCGCGGCGCGGCGCTTGGCTCTCGGCGTTATTGATGCTGCCCTGTGGCCTGGCCGGTATTGCTGTGGGCATGTATATGAAATTATCCTTCCCGGATATGCCGGCTGCGGAAGCTTTGCCGGCATTTGTGCTTAAATTTTTACCTCCCTGGCTCGGGGGGGTAGTACTGGCAGTGTTATTAGTAGCGGTAATCGGGACTGCCGCCGGCCTGGCTCTGGGGGTTAGCACCATGCTGACCAATGACTTTTATAAGAAATTTATTAACACGAAAGCCAGTGGGCGGCATTTGCTGACTGTATCGCGGGTAGTTTTGGTTGCTGTGACCGGCTCAACTATATTGTTAGTTATTGGAAACCTGAAAACAATGATCCTGGAGTGGAGCTTTCTTTCTATGGGGCTGCGCGGGGCTACTATTTTCCTTCCTCTCATGGGAGCGATTTTTTTCAGAAAATATGTCAGTCCGACAGCAGGTGTCCTGGCCCTAGTTGTTGGCCCCATGACTGACTTGATCTGGAAAATAGCCTTTCCAAATATAATGGACCCTTTATACGCGGGGCTCTTAGCCAGCTTTTTGGTTCTGGCGCTTGGTTCCCTGGTGTTCCCCGGCTCTAAGTCCCGGCAGCCTAAATCTGGCACTAATCCCTGAGCACGATATTATTGCCTAAAGAAGGATGAATAGTGGAAAAAGAAACCACCGGTGTGTTAATTTTTAAGGCAACTCTCTTAATAGCCTTTATCAGCTTTTTGTCAAAACTTCTAGGGCTGTTGCGTGATATTGTGATTGCTCGCCAGTTTGGCGCCTCTAGTACCACCGACGCATACCTGGTGGCCCTAACGGCGCCAAATTTAATTTTCTATATAATCAGCGGTTCCTTAGCTGCGGTTATTGTGCCGGTTTTTATTGAGTTTTCATCCAGGAATCAAAAGAAAGAGGCCTGGAAAATATTCAACACGGTTTTTAATGTAATAACCATTATTTTTATTGTAATTTCTGCTGTGGCTATGCTTGGCTCCTCTTATATTGTCAGGCTGGTGGCGCCATTTTTTATAGAAGATACGGCTGTCCTGGCTGCAGAACTAGCCCGGCTTATGTTTCCTTTACTGATCTTTTCGGGGTGGGCCTCACTTTTTGCCGGCCTGCTAAATGCTAATAACATATTCGGTGTACCGGCCTTTTCGAATGTAGTCAATAACCTGGTGATTATTCTGACCGCTCTAACCCTGGGCAGCGTCTATGGGGTTTATGGCCTGGCTGTGGGCACAGTGCTGGCGATGGCCGCGATGGCTCTGATCCAGATCCCTACTCTGATCCGTGCCGGCTACCGGTACCAGCCGG
>JAQVGZ010000092.1 GCA_028696455.1 Desulfotomaculaceae bacterium
GGTTAATCAAAAGAACCAAGATATTAACGGCGCCAAAATGACCCTGGAGGATACGGTCAAGCAGTATGGCTATAAATCCTTGGAAGATGCCAATAAAAAAATAGCCATGGTAAGTAGGCGGTAGCCTGTGAGATGTGGTTATGCAGGATAATCAATTAATCACGCACGATAATTTGCTTAGCTGGATAATCAGTTAAGCAGGTTTAGTAAAGCAGGTTCAGCTTAAGCAAGTTAAAGCAGGTGTACCAGTACACCTGCTTTAATCATCAACTAATCAACTAGTACTAAGAGAAAATTAATTATTGGGTCATTATAAAAGTTGTGATCATTTTATTATCGTCATCTTTTTTAACTAAAGTATTTTTAATCCATTGTTTGCCACCTTCACTTGGAAAGTCCTCCCGGTAATGAGCACCACGGCTTTCTTTTCTTAAGAGTGCAGATCTTGTTATTGCCTCACTTACTAAAAAGATACTCGCTAATTCTAGTTTGTTAATTAACTTTTTAATATTATCTACTTTAATCTTGGATAGCTTATCTTTTAGTTTTTCAATATCACAGACTAATTCAGAGAGTTTTTCTTTATTCCGAATTATGCCGGCCTTTTCCCACATTAGACATTGCAATTCTTTACGCAGTATCTCTATTGAGAGCTGACTATTTCCTTCTGCATAAGATTTTAAATCATTAACTATTGCTTGGAGGTTTTCAACACGGCAAACTTTTTTCTTGTGCCGGCTATATTGTGCAGAGAGTCGACCAGTAATATCACCATAAACCCAGGCTTCGGTTAAGGCGTTACCACCTAACCGGTTAGCCCCATGTACACCACCATTTACTTCTCCCGCAGAGTACAGCCCCTCAATCCCAGTTTCACCTTGATCGTTAACGAGCAAACCACCCATAAAAAAATGTGCTACCGGTGATACCAGAAAGCGGTTTCTTCCTTTTAGGCCCTTGGGAAAAAATTTTTGAAAGCGCTCAATCTTATCTCTTGGGATAGTAGAAAGATCCATCCAAACCCCGCCATTTATCCCCCTGCCTTCTTTTATTTCTTTTGCAATGGCTAGTGTTAGCGCATCCCTGGTCATCGATGATGGGTCGGTCAAACCATGCCGTATGGCAATATTTTCTCCTTTGCTATTAAATAACCTTGCATTTCCACGGTAGACCAAAATTTCATAAATAACCATTGTCTTTGCAAGATAAGATTCAAATAAATAGGTGGGGTAGTACTGAACAAACTCCATGTCTATCAATGGTACACCCAAGCGGAAGGCTAGCGCATAGCCATCGCCGGTTGTACCGGGGGTGTTATTCGTTTGGGAATAAGTCTGACCTGCTCCACCACTTGTAAGCACCGTGGCCTTGGCCAGGATCATAATAAGACCCTGTCGTACAGGATCAATTGCTAATGCACCTACCACATTGCCCTGTTCGCCGCGAAAAAGGTGAACAACAAACACCCCGGCAAGAAAGTTAATTCCTAAATTTTTTGCATAATTAAATAGTGGTAGCGTAAAATCTGTCCCGAAACTTTTTTCCGTGACTGTGTTCCTGGCAACGGAGTGGCCGGGCAGTGAAATAATCCTCAGTTTATCGTTTTTTCTTTGCAACGGCACCCCGTAATTAAGAAGTTTTTCCGTCTGTTCTTGTATATCAGATACCATAGTGCGAACCATTTCAGGTCTATTGATCCACCGGCCTGCAACAAGCGTATCCTGCAAATGCTGGTCAGACGTATCACGTTCGTCCCACAAACCGGTGGCAACGGCAAAAGACCCTCCCGAAATAGCAGTATTGTTTGCCCGTCCCGGACGGCTCTTGCTCACCATTAATACTTTAACACCTGCTTTTTTAGCTGAAATGGCGGCGCATAAACCCGCGCCGCCGCCGCCAATGATTAAGACGTCTGTAATTATTTCTTCTATAATATCCATAGTTTTGCCACCCCTTTTAGGTTAATCAAGATTAAAATTACTTGATTTGGCTAACATCCTGTCGCAGATAAGATTGCTAAAGTAATCGCCAATATATTGTGCAGTATAAGGGCCATTCTGTTGGTACCATTGAATGAGCCAATTACACATACCAAAGATTGCTAAAACTGTGAGTCTAACGTCAATTGGGGGGAAATCGCCTGTTTGAATCCCTTTTTCTAACGTTTCTCGTAGTAGCTTTTCATACATATCCCGTTTGGCAATGTATTTCTCACGATGTTGTTCTGTAAGCTTATCAATTTGATTGGAAGCAATGAGGAGAAACTCATTATTCGTAGTTAAATGTAATATATGGTTTTGGATCAATTGCTTCAACTTATCCCGTGGATTTAGTTCGTGTTTATCAAAAATTGTTTGAGCAGTAGCAAGAATTTGATCAATACCTTTATTTAGAACCTCATTAAGCAATTCCTCTTTACCACTAAAATGATGGTATAGACTTGCTTTTACTAAGCCAACCTCATCAGCAATATCTTTCATTGAAGTTCCAATGTAACCTAAATTTCTAAAAAGTTTAGACGAAGCTCGTATAATTTCTTCCCTTTTATTGAGGTATGAACTTATGTCAGTAAAATTTTCTTTTTGCCGGTCCATGGAATCTCTTCACTCCTTATTTTACTAACTAGTTTACCCTAATGTAAGCGAGAACAAGTATAGCCCATAGGGTTTGCTTACTAGACTGATAAGAATCCATCGACTCTGTTGGATTTGACAGATTGCAAAGTCAGAACTAGCACATTTTATAATCCGTTAATTCTTAAGAGATTATACCATAAACCAGGAAAAAACGCTTATTTTACAATCTATTTTATGGAGGAAGACCAGTTCCGTTAATAATTTTAAAAGCAACTTACCACAGGCCTATCCATTTCCAATAAGTGAACGCCGTTATTATCCAAAAAAGTAAATATATCAAAGAAAAAAACCAACCAGATTTGAGCATATCTTTAGATTCGAAATACCCTCCACTATACATTACCATATTACTTGTCATTTCCATTGGCAATAGATAGGCAGCATGACCAACAGTACCTATAACCAATAGCAATACAGTGTCGGCACCAGGTATTTGCCAGCCTTCTGCAGCAGCTACAATAATTGGCGCAAGGGGTGCTATCAATGCGATACCTGAGGCTTCCATAGATCTTACTGAAGCACTTACAAGAACAAGTATTGCAAATATAAGTATAATTGGCATACCCTCGGTTAAATTCAATACGATTTTACCAAGCCAGGCCATGGCCCCGCTTACTTCAATTAAATTTCCAAATGCTAGGGCTGCGCCCAAAACCACCAATATGCCCCAGGGAGTGTTACGACTAACCTGTTTCCAGGTTATAATGCCAAATAACCATAAAAACCATCCAACGCCTAATGCAATAACTGTAGACCCCAAATGGTGGATAAAATCGGTTGCCCATAAGATTATAGCTATTCCAATAATAACTAGTGTCTGTTTTTCACGGGTCGACATAGGTCCTAATTTTTTCAACTCTTCTTGTGCCTTTTTTTGTCCGCCAGTTGCTACATCGAATTCTGGTCTAAAGAACCAATTTAGATAAAGCCAAGCTATTATTGTTAAGATAAAGGCTGTTGGGAAAAATAATAAGATTGAATATCCCCAGTTTAAATCGAAACCCGTTAAATTTTTTAACAAGGCAGATACAAAAGGCCATGTTGTAGCCGCAGTTAAAAACGAAATGCCACTTAGTAATATCGCGTAAGTGTTTGACAAATAAATTAATTTTGCAAATTGGCTTGGCTCTTTGCCCTGCTTAAGCGTTTTGTCTATGGGCATGGCTCCAGTAGAGGCTACTGTAGCCCGGCAAATCGGTTCCATAAATCCGGCCCGGGCGGTAATACTTGGCATTAATAAAGCCAATGGAAACTCCAGAAGCATATAAGCCAAAGTTAATATCCGGGGTTTTGCTCCCGCCCTGGCAACGATTTTATAGGCCAAACGATATGCTAAATTACTTTCTATGGCTGCTGTGGAGAGAATAAATACTCCAAAAATCAGCCAAACTGCTGGTTCACTGAGTCCCGATAACGCAAATTTCATAGCCGTACCACTTGCCATGCCGCCTGCTCCCCAAGCAACTAAGGTAACAACAGTAATCAAAAGAGGGCCTGTAATATCAAAGGCTACTGCCTCAGATGCCCATACCACGGCAATAAACAAAAAGGTCGCTAATGAAGCTTTACCGTATAAAGTAAGTCCTGCGGGAGTTGGCAAAAGCATAATTACACAAACAATGGTAACTGAAATTAATAGCCAGATTGGCTTTTTGCAGCCGCTAAGAAGGGGTTGCCGTAAAACCGGTTCCCCTGTAGTTATATTTGGAGAACTCACAAATATCACCTCGCCAATTTATTACTATTGCAAACTCTATATTGGTTGTGTAAAAATTAAATAGATCCGGCTGAATTCCATTTTGGTTTTCAGCCGGTACATGAAGCGAGTTGTGGTAAAGGCGTGTGCCATTTCGCCGTGGTTAAGGCCTTTTCCAAACTCGTTTTTTTAGTAATTTTTGACATTTGGCACTATCAATTAGGGACAATAATCAGATATATTTTTATATTTTGGAATACTGTTATTATTCCGACATTTCAATGCGCACTTTTTTTAAAAATCTTGGTTATATTATTTATTACGTAAATCCAGGAGCCTTTTGAATTTAATCCTGCCGCCAGCCGAAGCTTCCTGGGCTAAAGTCCCGAACGGCAGTAGTTCCACCTCAGTTTTAATACCTAAAACAACAATTAAATCATTGTATATTTTTTCTTTAAGTTCCTCGGAAACAGATTCAGCCATTACCTCTACTTGTAATTTAATAACGTCCTGGTTATTAATAGTATCAACAACCAAACGGTATTCGCTTCCTAACTCTTTATATTTGCGAACTACCTGCTCCGCTGACATTGGATAGACAGCGGAACCGCGCACTTTGACCATATCATCTATACGGGCCCGTACGTTAGTCATTCGCCGGTAGCTACGACCACAAGAACACGGTTCGGGAATTATTGATGTATAATCACCGATACTGTACCTCACCAGGGGTGATAATTCCTTGAATAATGTTGTTACCGTTAATATTCCTTCTTCACCATCCGGCAAACTCTTGCCGGTTTCAGGGTCAATAACTTCAAAATAATAAGCATCCTCAAAAATATGCAGGCCGTTTCTGTGCTCACATTCAAAAGTTGGCGCTCCGGTCTCCACACTACCCCAGTTATCAAAAGAAAGACAACCCCACCGTTCTTCAATACGTTGTCGCATAGTCGGAGGTAGAGGCTCACCAACATGAATAAGACTCTTTATCTGAAAATCTTTCTTTAAATCGTAACCCATTTTTTCGGCAACATCTGCAAAATAGAGGGCGAAAGAGGGTGTCATCAGTAAAAACTTTGCTCCCCAGTCCCTGGCCAGAGTAACTTGCCTTTCAGTATTTGTCACCGCTCCACTACCAGTTGGAATAACCATGGCCCCTAGTTTCATAGCTCCTTCAGTAGAAGTAAACCCGGGAATAAATAACGCATAAGTAAAAGAAACTTGCACCGGGTCCCCGGCGGTTATCCCTTGAGTGTTCAGCCTCCTGGCCCATAAATTACCGATTACATCCCAATCGCGCTTGCTTTGGAAAAACGGTTTAGGCATACCGGTTGTACCCGTACTACTTTGAATGCGGCAAGCCGGCAAACTACCCTGAAACGTTCCGAAAGGAGGATTGTCCTTTAAATCTTTTTCTAATTCTGCCTTCGTCACTATAGGCAACTTGCCTATATCCTCAATGCCCCGAATATCCTCAGGATGTAATCCTACCTTCTCCCAGCGACTCCGGTAAAAGGGAACATTTTCCCAACAATGCCTGACTAATCTTCGTAAGCCATGGTTTTGAATCTCTCTAATTATCTCGGGGTTTGCCTTTTCTATAAGGTAACTCTCTGGTGGAGCGGGGTAATTCCATTTTTCAAAAAATCTTTTATCCATTTTTGAAAGGGTATAACCAGAATGATTTTGATTATACCCAAATATCCCTCCTTTTTATTTAATTTTTTAATGTAATTGTTTAATAAAAATAATTCTTCAGACCGTAAGCGTCCCATTTTTCCCGTACTTTCTTGATCCCTTGCACGTCGGGTTTTACCGGTGTGCCGGTAGGCCGGCGGTTCTCCATCTCCATCTTTTTTGTGGCATCAATACCCATCTTTCCAATAAAGTCAAATTCAGTAAACCCTGTTCCCGACTGTATAACCCGTAAGGAAGCGGCAGGGTTCAAGGGGTAAACCCCCATTTTCGGAAAAACCAGGACATCCTCAGCGGGGTCCATCCTGGTGGCGATAGCCCAGTCCACCTGGTTGGAGTCAAAGATATCAATATCCTCGTCAACTATCACAACGTAGTTTACTGCTGCCGCCCCCTGACCGGAGCCCAGATAGGCGTAGATGGCCTGCTTACCCCAATTGGGAAAACGTTTCTGGATCTGTACTACAGCTTTGTAACCCCGGGAACTTAAGGGCTGGTAATAGTCGCGAAAACCAATGACAGAATTTTTTAATACATTATAACCGTTAGCCTGCAATAGAGGTATTTTCCACACGTCGCCGTCGCTCCGCTCGTGACCTAAGGTACACATCTGATAATACACGTTTTTACGGTGGGTAATACATTTAACGTGAAAGACGGGGGTCATCATGGGTTCTTCGAAATAACCCATCCATTCCCCAAAGGGGCCTTCCTTCCGTGCGTGCGCAGGATTAATATCCAGTATACCTTCTAAAACAAGTTCGGCATGAGCTGGAACATCTAAATCAATACTCTTGCAGGTCACCATTTCCGTTGGCTCGCCGCGCAAAAAACCTGCGAGTTCAAATTCGTCGCTAGTAAAGGAATCTAATTTTGTACAGGCTGTCATGTTTATCACTGGATCGTTACCGATTGCAATAGCCACAGGGATCTCGGTCATTCCTGCTTCCCTGGCCCTTGCCACATGGATGCCGATATCCTGGGTAGCGCAACACATGATGCCTGTAGTTTGTGCGTCAAATAGCATAACCCGGTACATGCCATTGTTACGCCCGAAGTCGGGATTAACAGGATCCCTGGTAATGACGTTAGGTAATGTGACATAAGGCCCGCCGTCCATCTTATTCCATGTGAGAATAGGGAACTTATAGAGATTAACCTTATCTCTCTCTAGAACTACTTCCTGGCAAGGAGCGGTAGTTATTTGTTTGGTTTTAGGCCATTTATCTTTTTCACGTAATGCTTTTGCAACCGTATTCCGGATCGTTAGGAAGTCGTCTTTAAAATTGCCTTTCGGTTCCAAGCCCAAAGCCAAGACATTGCGCTCTAACGTTCCTTGCGCGTTTGCTACTATTGGAATGTCATAACCTTTGACCTTTAATATTATGGCCGGACCACCTCCCCGATCGGACATCTCCCAGCCCAGAGCCGAAACTTCATACCCATCTTCCAGTTCGGTTTTGATATCGGCCAATTGACCTCTTTCCGCCAGCACTGACAAAAATTCTCTTAAGTCTTTAATAGCCATGATATGCCCCCCATTGAGATTAAACAATCGTCGTCAATCATTAAACCAAGTATGGCAAGCAACCTTTAGGCTTACAATTTAATGCCCCAAACAAAAGGAATGCTCGCATAAATGGTTTGGGATAGTAAGATTATGGATTACATACCAGACACCTGACCTGTTTCTTTTAACTTTGCTGATGCGGTCCCAACCGGGCATATTTCACCCCACCGGCGCACGAGGTTATGTGGCAAACCAAACTGGTCCATTATCCGCCCCACCAGATGATTGACCAAATCATCAATGGTAGCCGGATGGTTGTAAAAGGCTGGCATAGGTGGGACAATGCACGCTCCTGCCCTGGAAACCGCAAGCATATTTTCAAGATGGATAACACTCAGGGGCGTTTCCCGTGGAACCAAAATTAGCTTCTTACGTTCCTTCAGCATCACGTCGGCAGCACGGACAATGAGGTTTTCAGCGAGGCCGTGGGCTATTGCTGCAAGTGTTTTCATACTGCAGGGAATGACTGCCATACCGTTGGTTTGAAATGATCCGCTGGCAACCGGTGCTCCAACGTTACGCAGGTCGTGAACGAAATGGGCCATTTTACGTACTGCCTCTATATCGTGGCTTGTTTCCAGCGTGATTGTTTTCTCTGCCCAACTACTCAGGATTAAATGGGTTTCCACTCCCGGACATTCGTGTAAAGCCTCAAGAAGCCTGACACCGTATATTGCCCCGGTAGCGCCAGTAATGGCTACAATAATTCGTTTAACCTCCATGTTTTCTACACTCCTCGAGTTCGATCCTACAAGCTCAAAACTAGTTGATCTACGTTTGTCTCAACTCTTGCATAATAAAAACTAAACTATTATTTTAAATCTTTAACAATGTTTTTTGGTTGATTAATAAATATCTTTTGATTTGTTCCATTTAGAAAGCCCGTATTCATTCCACTTAGATGTTACTTTTTCTAAAGCCTCCCGGTCCGGAACAACATGCTCGGTTGTAGGACGACGGTTTTCCGATGCTATTTTTCTGGTAGCATCGATTACCATTTTACCGATATGACAAAACTCGGTGTAGCCAGATGAAGGATCTACATCAGTTCTTTGGGAAGCAGCAGGGTTTAAAGGATAAACTCCAACTTTCGGAAGAAGTATCACATCTTCGGCCGGATCCATTCTGGTTGCTATGGCCCAATCGACTTGCTCTTGATCGAAAATATCAATGTCCTCATCAACAACAACAGCATAATTGGCAGCTGCCATTCCTTGCCCTGTAGAAATGGCCTGAAGTCCGGCCTGCTTGCCCCACCCTGGAAAGCGCTTGCTAATTTGAACAACTACCTTATAACCACGTGATTTATGTGGCG
>JAQVGZ010000093.1 GCA_028696455.1 Desulfotomaculaceae bacterium
TGGTATTATGCACGTTCCAAACAAAATCATTCACTATTGTTCTGGGTAGTAGGGATTGTGGTATGTATCGTTGTTTCTTATATAATCGCTACATTTGCAATAACTCCGTTATTGCTTAGTTAGTCAATTGTAATAGTAGGTGATGCAATGAAAGGGCTGCTGAAGCGTGCCGCCGTCCTCTGTCGGGTTTCCACAGAAGACCAAGCAGAGGGGACTTCTCTCGATACTCAAGCGGAAATCTGCATGGAGGAAGCAAAAAGACGCGGTTACCACGTTACAGAAGAAGACATATTCAAAGAAGACGGCTACAGCGGAGCACTGGGGATTGATGCTAGACCAGTGCTCCATCAGCTTTGGGAGAAATATCAAGGGGGAGAATATGACGCTATCTTCGTCTACCGTCAAGATAGGCTTTCCCGCTCTCTTGCCCTTTTTGCCGCCCTGCGGGACGAAGCCCGAAAAGTAAGGCGGTGCGGCCTTAAAGGAGACGGTTTTATTTTTGTGCAGGGGTCTAACGACGACACTCCTGAAGGCAAGCTGCAGTCAAACATCCTCGCCACCTTTGCGGAGTACGAAAGGGAAGTTATCAAATTAAGGACGGTGACCGGCAAGAAAAAGCTGGCAAAAGCAGGCAAGTATTCTGGCGGCTCTCAGCCGTTCGGCTACAGGTGGGACGACGAAAAAGAAAAATGGGTAATTCGAGAAGATGAAGCCAAGATAGTTAAGCTTATTTTCCAGTGGTACGTCTATGGAGACGAGTCAGGACAGCCTTTGGGCATGGTGCGGATTGCCGAAAAGCTGACTGAACTCGGTATACCCACGCCTAACCAATTTCGCAAAACCCGAAAAGGGCGCGCTGGGAAAATGCAGGCTCATTGGAGCGACGCTACTGTCCAGCGTATTCTTACTCACACTGTTTACGCCGGGACAAATTATCTCTGGAGGGGTGATAAAATGCAGGTCAGTCCAGAACAGGTCGAAAAAATAAAGAAGGAAAAAACTGATGGGTGGTTTGAGGTAGACTTCCCGCCGATAATTGACAAGATGCTCTGGGAGAAAGCGCAGGAGAAGAGAGTGCAGTCCAGAGGCGGGTTTAACCGCAAGAGACCCAAGCCGATACTTGCCGGTCGTATCTTCTGCGGTGTCTGCCAGCGCCCGTTTCACGATGCTATGTATAACAAAGGCACAAAGCTGGTTTTCAAGTGCAACGGGAAATTGAAGCAGTACCACCTTGACGGCAGCCCGAAATGCGACAGCCCTGTGCTTGACGGCGAAGCAGTTACTGCAGAAGTCAAAAAACGGCTTATTGATATGCTTCAAGACAAAGACCAGATGCGGAAAGCCATCGAGGAGTACGTCGGTTCGCTGGAACGCCGGAAAGAAGAGCTAGAAACCCTGCTTTCTCCAATATCGGAGCAGATTTCGCAACTGCAGGAAAAGCAGAAAAGGCTCGCTACTGTCTATGTTGACGGGGCTTTATCTCACGAAGATTATAAGCGGCAAATCAATGAATTGAAGGAGCAAGAGCTTGCTGTCCGTAGGCGTTATGAGCATTACTGGCCGGAGATGGAAAACCTCACAAAGCTGGAGCAGAATATTGCTGTTGTGAAAGAAGCGATTGAAGAGGAACTGTTTGATGTCCGATACCAGCCGGATGACGATAAAATTACTGAAAATATTGCCTTTGTGAAGGTTCACGATGAAAAACATTTAACGGTCGGGTTCCCACAGAGAGTAGTAACCTGGGAGGAACTGCTTGACAGGTTACAGGTTAAGCTGTGGGTATATCCAGACCGTTTAGAGGTTCGGGGAATTGTCCCGATAGAAGATATAGCGAATCCTAAATGCTGTTTATCATTCAGGTTTTTCCACATATAAAGGTATCCGCACTGCTACCAGTTGGGGAGGCCGGGCTATTTAACATTCTAAAAAGCACATTAGTTACACATGGTTTAGGTGGTGAATTTATCATTTTGACCATGCTCATCCCTTATATCAGAAGCCCCAGGGAAGCTTTGGCCAGTGCCAATATTGCCAATATAATGTCATTTTTTTTTATAACAATGACTGTAATTGCCGCTATTACCGTAATGGGGGTAGGCATAACTGCCCGGTCTTTTTTCGCTCCCTTTAACATTGCCGATTTTTTACCAGCTGTTGGCATAAAGAGTTTTCTCGTGTTTACTTGGATCGTTGGCTTTTGGGCGAAAGTTGCCCTATCCCAATTTGTAGTTACTGATGGTTTGGTAAAATTGCTGGGCTTGCGGGAGCACAGGCCAATTATCCTGCCGGTTGCTGTCCTTTTAGTGGTGTTCTCATTAACATTTTATGAAAACAGCACCGACTTGTTCGAGATGATACCAAGAGTTCTCCCGGGTATGGCATTATTTTTTGAATACTTGGTTCCAACGCTGCTATTGATTGTTGGCTTGCTCAAAAGTAAATCCCCGTCTGGAAAAGCGCCTGCATAAACAGTGGTACTAGGCACAGTGTCACAAGATAGTAGCCGAAATCTTTTCCCTGTCTGCCCCTAGAGTGTTTACCAGGCAACTAAAAGATAAATACCTTAACAACTAACGTTGGTCAATATGGACATTATATATGGCAACTTCCGGACAGGCAACACCGTCAGCTTTCGGTCATTGTAGGCTAGCAGAAACAATATATATATCGGGCAACATCTTATTTTAGTAAATCAGAATATTGACGCGAGACTGGAAAAATCATAAAATCATTACAGACCGACTAGTCTGTATCTAAGGTGGATTATTATGAGCAAAGAGTTAAAAAAGAGTTTAATAGCAGACGTTGCTTTTTCTTGTTTTTTGTCTTCTGGCTATGGAGGCACCTCAGTTGATGATATTGTCAGGGCAGCGGGAATTAGTAAAGGGGGGTTATACTGGCATTTTAAAAGCAAGGAAGATATCTTTTTGTACCTCATTGGAAAGTGGATTAAAGAGTATGACCAGGAACTTTTATTGCGTTTGGCGGAGGAATATCCGGTCAGGGAAAAACTAAAGAAGTTTGTAGATTATTATCTGGAGAATGTTAATGTTCCTATTATAGCCTTAATTAAAGAATTCTTAATGCAGGCCAAGGACGTTAATATATTGAACGAGTTGAAAAGCTTAATTGCTGATTCTGAGAAAAATAATATTATTAAAAATGTTATCATGGAAGCAGTCCGGAAAGGCGAATGTAAAACCGTTGACGTAGAAGCTGCTGCGTATGCTTTTATGGGTATGTTTGAAGGTATCGGCATGATCTGGTCTGTAAGTCATAAGGACAAGCAATTATTAGAACGCACTGCCAGGATTGCCCTAAATATTTACCTGGAAGGTATTCTGAATAAATAACTGACAGATTAATTATATCTAACTGCTGTCTAGTAAGTATATCCATATTCATTACCTATTAATGTGAGGGGAGATAAAGAGTTGAGACGTGGAATATGTTTGGCAATTATTTTTTTGTTTTCGGTACTAATGGGGGGTTGTGGAGAAAAAAACAATAGCCAGGAAGAAGTACTGGTCCCGGTTGAGGTTTCACGCGCCCAGGTCGTGGATATGTCGCATATTTTGGATACTTCCGGGGAAATCATCGCCGGTGCAGAGGCCACTGTAGCCCCCAGGGTTTCTGCCCGGATAGTGGCAGTACATGTGAGAATGGGGGATAGAGTAAGACAAGGACAAGTTTTGTTTGAGCTGGACAGTACTGAGGCGCGCAATACATTATCCATAGCTCAGGCAGGTGTGAGTGTGGCCAGGGCGGGTCTGAATAAAGCGAAACAAGCAGTAGCAGATGCCCAATTAAATTACGATCGTTCAAAAGCTTTATATGAGGGTAATGCGATATCACAAGCCCAGTTGGATCAGGCAGATAGCGCGCTAAAGAATGCTGTGCTTGGCGTCGAGTTGGCCGAAGGGCAACTTGTTCAGGCGGAGGCAAACGTACAAAACGCGCAGGAAAACCTGAGCAACTTTGTGGTTACTGCCCCGCTGTCAGGGCAGGTGGCAGCGGTTAATGTCGAAAATGGTGAAATGGCCGGCCCCCAGACAAATGCGGTAACAATAGTCAATTTAGATCCTGTTAAGGTAAGGGTAAATTTGTCGGAAAATGTAGTAGGCGCAATTAAGCCCGGGGTGGAAATTCCGGTAGATATTAAGGCCTTGAATAAAACTGTAACAGGTACTGTGGCCGCTATTGCTCCACAGTCTGACCCGGCCACCCGGGCCTTCCCGGTGGAAATTCTCTTAGGTAATCAGCAGGGTGAAATTAAGGCCGGTATGGTTGCGAGCTTGCGCCTGGAAACCGGCGTATCACAGGGTGCGGTGGCAGTACCGGCAGATGCGGTGCTGGAGCGCGACGGGCAGTACTCAGTATTTTTATTGGTGGATGGGGTGGCCAAAGAAACACCTGTAAAAATAGGTATTGCTTCCGGCCAGTTAACAGAAATAAAAGAAGGCGTACAGGAAGGACAAGAGGTCATCGTTAGCGGCAACCGCCTGGTGACAGACAGCCAAAAGGTAGAGGTGGTCAATGATCGGGGGGGGGCTGTTAATTGAAAATAGCAAACTTCTCCATTGAGCGCCCGCTCTCTATTACGATGTTAATCATTGCCCTTATTACACTGGGTTTCTTTTCCCTACCCCGCCTGGCGGTGGACCTGTTTCCGGATATGGAGCTGCCGGTAGCGGCAATTATGACCTCTTACGAGGGCGCCTCCCCGGCGGAGGTAGAAAAACTGGTTTCTAAACCAATTGAGTCAGCGGTGGCAACGGTCAGTAACGTTGAAGAAATTAGATCAATCTCCCAGTTCGGAAATTCCATCGTGATCATAATATTCAGCTGGGGCACAAGTGTGGACAACTCAGTTAATGACTTGAGGGAAAAGGTTGAGCTGATTAAAGGTATGTTGCCGGACGATGCCGGTTCCCCCATGACCTTAAAAATGGACCCTAATAACATGCCGATTATCATGCTCTCCGTTGAAGGTAAAGATTTAGTGCGGCTGAAGACATTGGCTGAAGATACCATTAAGCCCCGCCTGGAAAGAATTAGCGGTGTCGCTTCGGCTTCCATTAACGGGGGTAAAGAGCGGGAAATAAAAATTCTGCTGGACCGGGCAAAAATGGAGTCCTATGGGTTAAGTGTTACTCAAGTAATGCAAAATATCGCTGGAGATAATATATCAGGCACGGCAGGTACTGTTGATAGCGGCTCGAGTGAGATGACTATTAGAGTGTTGGGTGACTACAACACTCCCGTATCCTTGAAAAATATCAGGATCAACCTGACTGGAACAGGAAACACCATTGCTCTGGGTGATATTGCCAGCATAGAGGATTCATTTAAGCAGGAAACCACAATTACTACTACGAACGGCGAACCTTCCCTGGGGATTTATGTTATGAAAGCATCGGACGGTAACACCGTACAAGTAGCCAGGAAAGTACATGAGGAGGTTGCCGAACTTAACAAAGTGCTGCCGGCAGGTATTAAAATTGCAACCATAATGGACCAGTCCATATTCATTCAGAACAGCATCGATAGTGTCACTCATCACGGGCTGTTGGGTGGCCTGTTTGCTGTGATTGTTCTTTACTTTTTCTTACGCAGTGTCCGCAGCACTCTGGTTGTTGTAATAGTCATGCCCATATCCATAATAACCACATTCGCCATGTTGTATTTTGGCAACCAGA
Source organism: Desulfotomaculaceae bacterium (assembly GCA_028696455.1). Taxonomy (GTDB): domain Bacteria; phylum Bacillota; class Desulfotomaculia; order Desulfotomaculales; family Pelotomaculaceae; genus MVQL01. The sequence continues at coordinate 5,703 of JAQVGZ010000093.1, forward strand.
CCATCAATATGATGTCTCTAGGCGGTCTGATGCTGGGGTTGGGCTCCTTGGTGGACTTTTCCGTAGTTGTGCTGGAAAGCATCTATCGCTACCGGCAAAACGGTTTTGGGATTATTGAAGCCGCCAAGCTGGGCTCAGCCGAGGTGGGAAGCGCTGTAACGGCCTCAGCGATGGCTCAGATACTAGTCTTTTTGCCTATCGTTTTCGTCGAAGGTCTGGCCGGCATATTGTTTAAGCCCCTGGCCTTAACTGTTAGTTTTTCTCATTTAGCCGCCCTTTTTGCCGCTTTAACGCTGGTACCGATGCTTTCTTCAAAGCTACTGCATAATGTTGCGCCACCTCTGGGGGTTTTTGAGGGGAAAAGCAAAAATCCAGCGGTTCACTTTGGCCGCTTTTTGCATCGGCTGAACGGGGTCTACGGAAAACTGTTACGGTGGTCCCTTGGTCATCGCAAGAGAGTAGTCGGATTCGTGATTGTAATGTTGGCCTTAAGTCTGGCTGCCACTCCCTTAATCGGGACTGAGTTCATTCCTGAAATGGACCAGGGAGAACTTAGCGTTAATATAAAAATGCCCCCCGGCACAAAGCTGGATGAAACAAGAAAAGTAGCTGAAAGTATTGAAGGACTAATCAGGCATGAAATCAGTGATGTGGACCATATATTTACCGTAGCCGGTGGCGGCGGCCTTGCTACAATGGTCAGTGGAAGTTCCGGAGAGGCTAGTATACAGGTAAAGCTGAAGCCTTTTGAAGAACGCCAGAAAACAACTACAGAGGCGGCGGAGCAATTACGCCGAGTGCTGGCCAGGGTGCCGGGGCCTGAAATAACTGTAACATCCGGTACCGCATTTTCTACTGGCAGTGCGGTAAATATTTCTATCCGTGGCGATGACCTGAATGTATTAGAACAGCTCGGCGACCAGGTATTGCATATTGTTAAAGAAACTGTGGGAGTTAGAAATGCGGAAAACTCCCTTGACGATGCAAGTTATGAATTACAGGTTGTTGTAGATCGGGAACAGGCCTCCCGCTACGGTCTTACCGCCGGCCAGGTGCTGTCAGCGGTGCGCAATTCCTTTAACGGTCAGGTTGTCAGCCGAATGCGCACTGGTGATAACGAGGTAGATGTCAGGCTGGAAACCGCTAATGGTTTAAAAGCCACCACAGATTCCCTGGCACATCTAACTATTGTATCTCCTACTGGAGCCAGGGTACCGGTGCAGGCAGTAGCGCGTATAGAAAGCGACAAAGCCCCGCAGCAAATCACGAGGTACACCCAAAACCGGGAGGTCAGTATTACCGCTGATATAGCAGGCCGGGATCTGGGTAGCATTAACGCGGAGATCCAGGAAAAACTCGGCCGAATGGCTGTCCCTGAAGGTTACCTGGTTGAGTTTGGCGGCCAGGCCGAGGATATGGCTGAATCATTCGGCTCCCTGGCACTGGCGATGGTGCTGGCTATACTGCTGGTATATATGTTCATGGTGGCCCAGTTTGAATCTTTGTTTCAACCCTTTATTATTATGTTTGCTTTACCCCCAACCTTTATTGGGGTGGTACTGGGCCTGGGGGTAACGGGGCACCACCTTAGCGTACCTGCCTTCATTGGTGCTATTATGCTGATTGGTATTGTTCTTAATAATTCCATTGTGCTGGTTGACTATATCAACACTTTGCGCAAGAGGGGGTACGAACGCGACCAGGCTATTTTGGAAGCCGGTCCGGTGAGGCTGCGCCCTATTCTGATGACTGCGCTTACCACCGTTCTGGCGCTCTTACCGCTGGCTTTTGGGAGAGGTGAAGGGGCTGAATCGTCGGCGCCGATGGCTGTGGTGGTGGCCTTTGGTTTAACCCTGTCGACCCTGATTACCCTGGTTTTTGTGCCGGTTGTGTATAGCGCTTTTGACGACCTGGGAAAAAGCATATCCGGCAGGCTCGGAAATATGACAGTTATTAAGAAAGGTAGCAATAAGGCTGCAAACGAGGTATCCTAAGACGTCGGTATTTATTAATGCTCTTAGAGGTAGCTGAGATATGAAAAAGGCAAAACGAATGGAAAGCCTGTCTTCCGGTATATTTAGTGAAATGGAAGAGCGTAAAAGAAAAGTGGAAGCTCGCGGTCTAAAAGTGATTAACATTGGTGTCGGTAGTCCGGACCTGCCCCCGGCGCCGCATATCATGGAAGCGCTGCGCCTGGCGGCGGGGCGGCCGCAGAATTACACCTATCCACTGGTGGGCCTACCGAGCCTGCGCCAGGCGGTGGCGCAATGGTACAAAAGGCGCTTTAACGTTGACCTTGATCCGGAAGTGGAAGTGTTGGAATTAATGGGTTCCCAGGATGGCCTCGCCCACCTGGCCATGGCCTACATAGACAGGGGGGATGTTGCGCTCGTGCCGGATCCCGGCTACCCGATCTATGAGTTTAGCATTCGCCTGGCCGGCGGAGACATTTTCCCCATGCCGCTGTTATCGGACAACCACTTCCTGCCAGATCTTGATGCCATCCCAGCGGATATAGTACGCCGGGCCAAAATGATGTGGCTAAATTACCCGAATAACCCAACGGCAGCAAATGCTGGCAGAGGTTTTTTTGAAAAGGCGGTATCATTTGCCCGCTGTAACAATATCCTGATTTGCCATGATGTGGCTTACGCAGAACTGGCCTATGACGGTTTTAAGCCAGTGAGCTTTCTGGAAACGCCGGGGGCTAAAGAAGTGGGTATTGAGTTCTATTCGCTTTCTAAGACCTATAACATGGCAGGTTGCCGCCTCGGTTTTGCCGTGGGCAACGCTGCCGTCCTGGCGGATCTGGCGCTAATTAAATCCAATATCGACTATGGAGTATTTTATGCGGTGCAGGAGGCCGGGGTGGCTGCCTTAAGCGGGCCGCAGGAGTGTGTTGCCGAAACTGCTGCCACTTATCAGAAAAGGAGGGACGTGCTGGTGGAAGGCCTGGCCCGTCTGGGTTGGTCTATGCCTAAACCGCGGGCTTCTATGTTTGTATGGGCGCCACTGCCGCGAGGCTATAGTGACTCCATCCGTTTTACTGCTGAACTGCTCGAAAAAGCCGGTATTATTGTCCTCCCCGGCCTAGCCTTTGGCCGGCAGGGGGAGGGCTATGTGCGGATTGCCCTGGT
>JAQVGZ010000094.1 GCA_028696455.1 Desulfotomaculaceae bacterium
TGGCCTCCCCGCAGCTTTTGGGATGGATGCGCCGGCCCCGGTAAAATATTTGGCCCTGGTAGCTGCCGGTCTCCCGGACGATTGGATTGCCAAATAAAATATTCATCAAGGTGCTTTTACCTGACCCGTTAGCACCAACGATACCATGTATTTCACCTGCTTTAACCGACAGGTCGAGATCAATTAAAGCCGGAACACCGTGATAGGCCTTGCTTAGTTCTTTAATTTCTAAAATATTTTCCATAGCATCATCATACCCTGTCTGTTTTTCCTTGCATCCACAGGACCGGGCTCAACACAATTTGTCATTTAAATTTGACACCAATACAATCACAATTAAGCTTCTACTTGGAGCGGGAGAATCTCAATTCTCTTTACTGCACAGCACCGGCTACTATATGCACCGGATGAAACAACAAATATTGAATAAGCAAGCAGGCTGCCCCGGGTTAAGACAGCCTGCTTAAACTCCCAATTGTAAACCGCGCTGTAGTAGATTACCTAGCAATGCTCCTTTTAGATACTGCTCTTAATGCTGTGCTTTTGTGTACAGGCTATGTTTAAAGCAACCGATCAAAGTATGAGTTTCTGAATCTGAACTATGGCCCTGACTTTAAGCCCGGTGATTAATATGTGTACGCCTTTACCAATTGCCGCGTTACGCGGGGTGGTAGTTCGTCCTGGCTGCTCCTCTAGTACAAGATGGAATCCATGATCATAACATTATAGTTTTGGAGCTCCGAACCGGCTGCCGCGGGCTTAAACTTGCTGAAGGTAACGCTATGTCCCGTAACCTCTTTGGCAAACTGATTTAACTGCTGCACACTATTGTAGTCAAAGCCGGGGTCTTCGATCATTTTTTTAGCTAACTCAACTGCATACTGGGGCATGAAAACAGTCACCGGCATCGGCCAGCCGCCCAACCTGTTGGTCATTCCCGCGGCTTGTGATTTTTCCCGGATCATATTGTTGATTTTGTCAAAGTCCCAGGCATCCTCATTGGAGATCTCCAGGGCCATCACGGTGGGATAGGCCTGCGTCGGGGTGGGGCAGCATTGCTCCGCCACCAGGAACTTTAATTTCAGCGCTTCATCAATAATTACATCATACATCGGGCAGTTTGTGCCGAAAATGTTTGTGTCCGTACCGTACTTGCTGATTTGACGGGGAATATCCTCCCTTAAGAACTGCAGCATGGGGCCGGTGCCATCACCGGTTTGCGGGTCCGGTGTAACCACTTCCACCCACTTCATACCCAATTCCTTTGCGGTCTTCTCCATCATATCTTTTCTTTGCGCGATCACTTCTTTGGCCAGGTGGGTGGGGAAGGAATAGTGAATTATCGTGTTTGCTCCCATGCTTTGAGCCTTGCGGGCAATCGTCTCTCCCCGCCTGACCCAGTCCGTATCTAAATTGACATCCACATACTTGGACATCAGCACCGGATCATCCCAAATCGGCGCCGTCATGGTAATAATGTCCGGTCTCATTTCTTCCACTCTCTGGAGGGCCGGCAGTAAGCCCGCTTGCCCGGAAATGACGATAATGGCTTTCATTTTCGGGTCATCCGCCAGGGAAGTGATCTGGCTGATGCCGGTCTCGATCTCAGTTGAAAAGTTTTCCGGCAGGGTAATGTGCTTGACAATGCCGGGATATTTTTTAGCCATCATGTCGGCTGCCCTGAATTCGTCTTCACTGGTGGACAGGGTGGGTGTCACAATCCCAATTTTGTAATCCATGCTCCCTTGACCGGTTGTTTGGGCTGCCTGGTTCCCGCACCCGGCTAAAATACCTACCAACATTACTACTACTAAGGCTAAAATTTTTTTCCTCATTTCTACCTCACCCTTTTCTTTATTCAACTGATAGCAAAGCGCTTCCGGCTCTCTTCGTACCTCACGAAACCGTGCATTAACGAAATATTCAGGTACCTGGAAACCACAGAGGGTGTCAGGTCTAAAGCCTTGGCGATCTCCCCGCTAGTCAGAGCTCCTTCTCGCAAGAGTAAGCCAATTTGGCTTATCGCCAATTTCTCGGCAATTGTTTCATCAAACAACCTGTTAAATTCTTCACTGTTGAAAAAATCTATGACCGCTTCCTCCGATCTCACAGGAATTCTCAGCCGCTGCCTTTCTACCACCTTAATGTAGGGAATAATTTTTGTTACTGCTTCAATCTTAAACTCTAATGCAGCTTGGTCGAGTGCTTCAGCTATACCAAGCGGTCCTAAATTTTCTATCTTCCTGCTGTATTCATTCATAATATTGGCAAAACGGATCCCTTCTCCGGCAGATACCCAGTCAATCCTAAGTCTTTCAGGGTTTATCCCAATGTGCTTCATTACTTTTTTACATATAAGCGCCATACTTAAGGCATCGTAATTACCATGAGTTATATAATGGCAGTCGCCAGGATGGCAACCGCCGATAAATACTCCGTCAGCTCCATTTGAAAAAGCCCGGAATACATGCTCCATGCTGACTCTGCCGGAGCACATCACCCTCATCAATTTTATATAAGGAGGGTATTGAAAGCGGGAAACCCCGCAAAGGTCAGCACCCCCATAGCAGCACCAATTACAAACTATACCCAACATTTTTGGTACAAATTTATGTTTACTCATTTTAATCACTCCTCAGATAATATCAGCCCCACACCCCAATATACTTACGCTCATGCATTCCCGCAAAACAGATCCGGAGGTTGCGGCAGCATTATCCAGCATTCGCTAAGCAGACAACCGCTGATAAACTATTTGGAACTTTTTTTAAAAATAGCCCGTTATATAAATGACTAGCTGGCTTTGCCGGAACACATTAAGGCGTATTAACTTTGTGCAAGTCGCATATTGTTGTCTGGAAACTCCAGTCAATTCAGCAGCGTCGGATGCTCACCAATTGCATATCGAATCAAGGCTTATCAACTGCTTAAGTCCTGCACTCATGCTAATCTCACCTCCCTGCTGATTAATCCCGGCTTTATTCTATCGGACAGCTTGGCAGTTAGTTTCATCAGCTAGCAAGCCGTTTTCGATAGGCAGCCGTTACTCATTGAATCAAGTTGGTAATCCATAAACCGACATATTGCACATAATTCAACAAAGACAACAAGAATCCTTTATTGGATAGATAAAATATTTTTATGGCAATTAGAATTAAATAAAAATTATTTATTGATCTGGGACATCAGTAAATTTGCAAGAGAATAAAGATAAAAATGAGACTCTAAATTCGCTTTCATAAATTATATTTATAGTTAATATATATTTCATAAATATATTCTCTTTGCCATTGGTAGTGATTATCTGTACAATGAATTCAATAATTGCTTGATTAAGCTATTGTACTGGAAGGAGTTGTAATCAATGAAAGAAAAGGTACAGGAAGTATTGAATAAAGTCAGACCTTTTCTCCAAAGAGATGGTGGGGATGTTGAGCTTGTTGACGTTACCCCTGAAGGCGTAGTGCAAGTTAGGTTGAGGGGAGCCTGTGGAAACTGTCAAGGTGCTGTCATAACCCTAAAAAACGGAATAGAACGAGTTCTTAAGCAAGAACTGCCCGAAGTAAAAAGTGTTGTTGCAGTTTAAGAATTATGAAGAGGGCTGAACCGGTAAAATGGCTCAGTCTTTTTTCTCAGAGCAAGGTCGATGATGAATTAGAAGGTCTGCTTACTTAGATGATTGCCAGCGCAAAGCTTACTGAAATAAACGGAGTAGAATTTGGCCGGCCTCGTTGGCGACGCTGTTAGGAACAAGGCGAAAGTTGAGGTCGCAAGGGTTTTATGAAACGTCTTATTATCGGAACTGCCGGTCATGCCAGTCATGGCAAAACTGCCCTGATCAAAGCTATGACTGGTGTTGACACCGACCGGTTAAAGGAAGAAAAAGAGCGGGGTATTTCGATCGAGCTTGGTTTTACTGCTCTTAAGCTGCCGGGCGGCCTCACGTGCGGCATTGTTGATGTACCCGGGAATGAACGTTTCATTAAAAATATGCTGGCTGGGATTGGCGGTATTGACTTGGTATTGTTGGTAATTGCCGCTGATGAAGGAGTGATGCCCCAAACCCGGGAACATCTTGACATCATCCATTTGCTTCAAATAAAAAAAGGTATTGTGGTCCTGACCAAAACAGACCTTGTTGATGTAGAATGGCTTGATTTTATAAGCAAAGAAGTGCGGGGCTTTTTAAAAGATAGTGTTTTAGAGGATGCCCCTGTGGCAACAGTTTCGGCCATGACCGGTGCAGGTATCGGGAACTTGCTTGAGCTGCTGGACCGAGTGGCCGAGGATACCCCGGCTAAAACGACAGCCGGCCCGCCAAGGCTGCCGGTAGACCGGGTGTTTTCGCTCATGGGTTTTGGTACAGTAGTTACAGGGACGCTTATTGCGGGTGAAATCCGGGTTGGTGATGCAGTGGAAGTGCAGCCGCAGGGATTGATCTCACGGGTGCGGTCTCTCCAGTCACATGGGAAAACAGTCAGATTTGCTAAAGCCGGACAGCGGGTAGCAACCAACCTGGCCGGTCTGGAGGTGGAACAAATCAGCCGCGGGAGTGCGGTAGCCGGTGTAAATAGTCTTACCCCATCCAACCGGCTGGATGTGCATTTGCTTTTGCTGAAAGGCGTTGCCAAGCCATTGAAAAACCGGGCGCGAGTGCGTTTTCACCTGGGCGCCGGTGAAAAGCTCGGACGGATTGTGCTGCTGGATCGCGAGGAACTCGCGCCGGGTGCGATGGCCTATGCTCAAATTGAGCTGGAGAGTAAGACGACTGCGATCAGGGGGGACCGTTTTGTAATCCGGTCTTATTCACCAATGCGGACAATCGGCGGCGGAGCTGTCATTGACCCGGCGCCGAACCGCAGGCACAAGCGCTTTCGCAGCGAAGTCCTGCAAGCTCTGGAAACGTGGGCGAGAGGTACACCGGCTGAGATTTTAGAACAATATTTGCGAGGCAACACCCGCTTGCCCGAATTGGCGGACGTGGCAGCAAAGACAGGGCTTGGAGTGTCTGAGACCAAAGAATTGGTCCAGCATCTGGCCCGGCAGGGGAAGATTAAGCTAGTGCCCGGGGACGGCAAGGTTTACCTGATATTGACCGAAGTCTACCGGCGCATGGCCGGTGAACTGCAGCAAATGTTGGAAACCTATCACCACCAATTCCCTCTCCGGGAAGGGTATCCCAAACAAGAGCTTCACTACCGGAAATTTCCCGCCTTGAATAATAAAATTTTTCAACTCCTGCTGGCCGCCATGGAAAAGGATCAACTGCTCCGTTGTACGGCTCAAGCGGTCGCCAGTCCGTCTATAGCTTCAGGACCAAGCCCGGAAATGAATTTAATCATTGAGCAGATTAGAAAGAAATTAGCCGAAGCAAGTTTTCGCCCGCCAAAATGGAGTCAGCTGACCGCTGCGGCCGGCCTGAGTAAGAACGTCAGCTCGGAGTTGTTACAATACCTTTTGAGAACCGGTGAACTAAAAAAAATAGCTGACAATCTTTACCTGCTTGATGAAACTATCACCATGGCCAACCGGGAAGTAGCAGGCTTTTTGCATCAAAAAGGCGAGATGACAGTAGGTGATTTGCGCGATCTTTTACAAACGAGCCGCAAATATGCCTTGCCTTTGCTCCAGTACTTCGACAGGGAACGGATTACCCGGCCGTTGCCTGACAACAGACGGCTGCCCGGAAAAGCTTTGGGCTGATAAAGTATTTTAAATTTTCACCAGTGGAGTTTCGCAGGCGAAGCTGGCGAAATAGCCCTGTTATAATAGAACCGGCTGCATAAAATGCAGCCGGTTCTATTTTGAATTCTATCATAATATTACGCTTTCCTGATGTTGCAGATAAAGGCTTTAAATTCCGGGATCATTGTGTTGGGATCGCCGACGCTGGGTGTTATCTCATTGACCGAACTGCCCGTGGCCAGTCCCTGATAACCCCAGTGAATCGGCATGGCAACTAACTCTATTTCCCTGCTGTCTATCTTAAGGGGCTTGATAATCGGCAGCACATTGGCCTTGCAGGTGATCTCACCACGGGCGGAACTGACAACTACCGGTTCACCCGGCTTACCCCCGATTCTTTCTGCCAGGCCCGGCGATATGGAAGCGAACATTTCCGGCATCAGCTCTGTAAGATTGGGACAATTTCTGGTCACGGCGCCGCTCTGGTAGTGTTCTACCAGCCGGTGGGTTGTAGCAATATAAGGAAAATCCGGAGAGGCTGCCTGTGCTACTTTGGCGAATTCACCCTTATACCTGGCTGCCACAGGATTGCTCTGCAGCTTGCCCATGATGTTTTTAACCGGGCTCTCAACCGGCTCGTAGTGCTCCGGCAGCGGGCCGTCCTTCAAGCCGGTCGGAGCAAACAGCCTGCCCTGCCCTTCGGGGTTCATGATGAACGAGTTGGCCGCCGATATGTCCGGTGTGATAAAGGCGCCTGTCGCGGCATCCTTAAACGTGAAGTCGGGCACATCGTTATTGACCCACTGCGCGCCGTCCCAGGAAACCAGCATTCTACCAGGGTCCCAAGGCCTGCCGGAGGGGTCGGCTGAGTTGCGGTTATAAACAATGCGCCGGTTTGCCGGCCAGGCGAAGGACCACTTCGGAAAGAGGCCGAGACCGCTCTTGTCTTCGCTGCTGCGCCGCTGGCAAGCAGGCACTTTCAATACCGGGTCCATAAACATGTAGCCAGCGTAAATCCAGACACCGCATGCCGTGGAGCCGGTGTCGGTAAGTTTGGCGAACGAATCAAGAAGAGAACCGTCTGCTACATTGTAGCCGTTCATTTCGTTTGCCACTTTGATGATATCCGGTTCACCGTGTACACGGGGCTCATAATCCCACATCAGCTTCAAAATCGGATCGGGAAACCTGCCCCCCGACTGGTACTCCTTGCGGATAGCGTTCATGATCTCGTAGGCGATCCAGAGATCGCTCTTGGCCTGTCCGGGCGGCTCCACCGCCTTCCAGCGCCACTGGATCCAGCGGGAGCTGTTGGCTACAGTCCCTTCCTTCTCATAGGAAAAAGCAGTCGGCAAAAGGAAAACCTCGGTTTTGATATCTGCCGGGTTGGCGCCGGGGCGATGCCAGAAAGCTGCTGTTTCAGTTTCAAACAGATCAACTGCCACCATCCAGTCCAGGCTTTCCATTGCTTTGCGCGCATTAGCGGTATTTGGACCGCCCACCGCCGGGTTCTGGCCCCAGGAGAAGTAGCCTTTAATACTACCCGCAGCCATTTTTTCAAAAATCGCCATATGGGAGTGATCGCCGCCGGTATGCTTGGGCAGGTAGTCAAAGCAAAAATCATTATCAGCTGTCGCCTGATCACCGTACCAGGCCTTAAGCATGCTGATCAGGAACTTTGGCTTGTTGGCCCAATAGCCCGTCTTGGGAGTTTCTTTTTCCAGGTATTCCTTTAAGCTGGTGTGCGCTGTCGCACTTGGGGCGCCTACGTAGCCGGTAAGGTTTGCATATAAGATGCCCTGGTCGGAAGAGCCCTGGACGTTCGACTCGCCCCGTTGGGCGTTGACGCCGCCGCCGGCGATGCCGATATTGCCCAGCAAAAGCTGCAGCATGGCTGTCGCCCGGACATTTTGGACGCCGTAAGTGTGCTGGGTGATGCCCATGGCGTAAATCAAGTTGCCGGCCTTATCAGGCCTGCCGGTAGAGCAGTACAAATCGCATAATTTCTTGTAGGTGTCTTCCGGTGTGCCCGTAATCCGGCAGACTGTCTTAATATCATAGCGGGCAAGGTGTTTTTTAAGAATCTGAAACACACAAAACGGGTCCTGCAGGGTTGGGGTGCGGACGTTTTCTTGGACAACTTAGGCCATCAATCCGAGGCTCTGTCGGTACTCCATTGGACTCATCGCATCTAACGATAACTTGATCCTTTTCTCATTATACCAGACAAGGTATTTATCAAGGGCACCAATAAACTCTTTTATGCTGACCCCATTCCAAGACCGGTTATAGAACATCTCATTCTTAACCCGGCCGAAGAACCCCTCGCAGGCTGCATTGTCCGGTGGGCAGCCTTTTCGGGACATTGATTGCTTAAGACCTGCCTTGGCTATTCTAGATACCCACCCTGGCCACCGGTAATGGCACCCGCGGTCTGAATGAATCAATGGGTGCACCCCGTTTTTAAGAGTCTTCGTTGCACGGTCAAGCATGCTGTTGGCAAGTTCGGCATTAGGGCTTGTTCCTATTGACCAACTAACCACTAAGCCATCAAAACAATCCACTATTGGAGAAAGATACACCTTCCCGGCCGGGATTGAGAACTCTGTTATATCGGTGATCCATTTGACGTTCGGTGCTTTTGCGTGAAAATTACGCTTAATCAGGTTATCCGCAGCGGGTGCACTTTCGCCCTGGTACGCGTTGTATTTACGTCTCTTTTTCATAACAACAACTAGGCCACATTCCAACATTATGCGCCGCACAACCTTTTCTGAAACACGTGTCCCTTCCCGCGCTAACAGGGCATGGATCCGGCGGTATCCATAGCGCCCACTACTTTCCCCAAAAAGCTCTATGACACACATGAAAAAGTCAAGAAAAGCGCACACCCTAAACATCGGTAGAATGTAGCAAATAGGCAACCGACCAGGCAGCCCTTTACATGGAGGGAGGCCTGTGTTAGCCTATTTGGGCGGGAGGCCAACGCA
>JAQVGZ010000095.1 GCA_028696455.1 Desulfotomaculaceae bacterium
AGAATATGGGAGGAAAGTGCCCGAATTATCACCGGTGGTAATTGACATATTTATGACCTACGACTGGCCGGGCAACATCAGAGAACTGGAAAATATCGTCGGACGGTCGATTATTAACATGAGCAGAAATGAGGCAATGATCATGCCTAAGCACATACCGCCCCTGACCAGGAATGCAAAACCCCAGTGGCTAGATGAAGTCAATGTGATTAAGGATCCGGAAGCGGAGACTCCGGAAGCGGAGGCGCTCCCTGCTCAAACGCTCAGCAAACTTCTGGACAGCACAGAAAAAGATATTTTGCAAAGTACACTGCTAATGACAAAGGGCAATAAAACTAAGGCGGCGAAGCAGCTGGGTATTGCAGTCAGGAGTTTATATTATAAGTTAGAAAAACATGGCCTTCTATAACTTACAAGAATAAACTTTACATAAAAGAGGCTGTCTGCAGACTATTGCAGGCAGCCTCTTTCTTAGTGGTGATATTTTTCATGCCCCTTTTCCCGCGAAGCCTTTAGTTTCAACACATTTACCAACATAGAGTTTCTGGCACATAAATTGCTAAGTATTCAGTGGGCAGCAAAAGATTCGGGAGGGGGAGAAAAGATGTTCAAGTTCCTGGAACTGCGTAACCTTGATACTTTCTATTTCAAAACTGTTATTAAATACTGCCAGGAAGCATTTCATTACTCCATCAAAGAGACAAACGCTCTAGTCGGCAAGTTACAGTCAAGGGATAATGAACAGGTCAAAGCGCACGTGCTTTATGCCGATTGTTTAGGTGAATTAACAGGATTTGTAATATTTTACTACCTCCCCAAAAACAAAGTTGGCTTTGTCGAAGCATTGTATATTCTGGAGCATTATCGAGACCAGGGAATTGGCCGGCAATTATACTGGCGCATGATGGATTTTCTAAAAGAGCGTTATCCGCAGTGCGAAGGACATGTTTTGGAAATATGTCAAGACAAAGAAAATTACCTGAGAAGAAAAAATTTCTTTCTGAAGCAGGGTTGCATGCCAATCGATCTTGATTTCTTTTCACTTGATCCGGTAGTGAGTAAATCAGGCATACGCATTCTCTATCAACCGTACCGGATAAACCAGGTATACTCACTAAGGACTATGCAGGAGATATTCCGTGAAATGGCTATTAATTTAGTTCACACAATCTCAGTGCCAGTTCGCTTTCGTGCTAGAGCCAAGAAACGTCTGGGTTGATCGTTTGTAACAGCATTTAAGTTTATCTAGGCCGTCAGGAGGTGAGCCATACCGGCCTTGAGAACACATAACAAATCTTAAAATACATGGAGGGAAAACAATGGCAAATTATGAAGTTCTGCCGCCATCACCAGGCAAACACAACATGGAAAACTATGATGAATTTTGTAAGAATTTTACCTGGGAAAGTGTTGAGAAAGAATTTAGCTGGTATACAACCGGCAAAGTAAACATCGCCTACGAAGCCATTGACCGGTGGGTAGACGAAAAGGATAAGGGTAACAATCCTTGCATCCTTTATAGTGATAATGAGAGAGATGTCACGGTTACCTTTGCTGAAATGAAAGAGCAGACCAATAAGTTTGCCAATATCCTAACCAAGTTGGGGATCAACAAGGGTGACCGGGTATTCTTGTTTATCCCCAGAAGCCCCGAGATGCTCATTGCTTTTGCCGGTATCGTAAAAATGGGCGGTATCGCCGGTCCACTGTTTGAAGCCTTTATGGAAGAAGCCGTCAAAGACCGCATGCTGGACAGTGAAGCTGTAGCCATTGTCACTACCGTTGGGCAAAAAAGCAGAATTAAAAAGGATGAAATGCCTAACTTGAAATACACTATCGTCATCGGCGCTGACGAGAATAGCTTAGAGCCCGGTGAAATTTCGTACGAAAAAGCAATGGCTGAGGCTTCGGCCGATTTCACACCGGTGTGGCTGACTAGAGAAGACCCGATGTTCTTGCTTTACACCTCCGGTTCCACAGGGAAACCCAAGGGCGTTCTGCACACTCACAACATTATGGTCGGCCAGTACTTTACTATGAGAATATGCCACGATGTGCAAGATAACGACGTTTTCTGGTGCACCGCCGACCCGGGCTGGATCACGGGTGTTTCCTATTCAGTATGGGGTCCCTGGCTGGTAGGTAAAGCCACGATCATCAGAGGCGGCCGCTTCAGTGCTGACGACTGGTATGCCACTCTGGAAAAATACGGAGTAACCGTATGGTACAGCGCCCCCACCGCCTTTAGAATGCTGGCGGCTGCAGGGGACGAAGTTGTAAAAAAATATAATCTATCCTCTCTCCGGCATATCACCAGCGTGGGTGAGCCCTTAAACCCGGAAGTAATTATATGGGCCCTGAAGGTTTTCAACGTGCGTATTCACGAAACTTGGTTCATGACTGAAACCGGCGTCAATATGGTCTGTTGCTATGCATCTGAGCCTATCCGTGTCGGCTCAATGTGCAAACCAATCCCCGGTGTAGAGGCCGCTGTTATCGATGATGACGGAAACATCCTGCCGCCGATGCAAATGGGTAACCTGGCATTGAAAAAAGGCTGGCCGGGCATGATGGTGGAAATTTGGAAGAATCCTGCCAAATACGGTGAATATTTCCAGAACGATCCCTGGTATGTTTCAGGCGACCAGGCTTATATGGATGAAGACGGTTACTTCTGGTTCCAGGGCAGAAACGACGATGTGATTAAAACTGCGGGTGAAAGGGTCGGTCCCTTCGAAGTCGAGAGCAAACTGGTTGAGCACCCGGCAGTAGCCGAAGCAGGCGTTATCGGTAAGCCCGACGCAGTGCGCGGCAATATCATCAAGGCCTTTATCGCGTTGGCTCCTGGTTATACCTGGTCCGATGAGCTCGGTGAGGAACTCAAGAAATTTGTTAAAACAGGACTGGCCGCTCACGCCGCCCCGCGGGAAATCGAAGTACGTGACAAACTACCGAAGACCCGTAGCGGAAAAATTATGCGCCGAGTGTTAAAAGCTGAGGAAATGGGCCTGCCGGTTGGCGACCTGTCTACCTTGGACGACTAATTTTAAAAGAAAACCATTAAGATAATTAATTAAATAGCTGGACAAAAAGCAGGAGACAACACCCCTAGCGAAGTCTCCTGCTTTTTTAGGAATATATAAGGGGTTTTATTAGATCCGAAAACCATAGCTTTGCTTTCCAATGATTACTTGTATTTGATCACCAGAGCCTTTAAGCCGGTGATCAGCAGGTAGCCGAGACGGACTTCAAAGACGCAGTCAAAAGCGGTTTTAAAACAGGCCTTTTGAAAACTCGGAGCTATCTCAACCTCTGGCCGAGCGCCCCCTGGCGTTAGCAAGCGGTAAATGACAGTTAAAATAAAGCCTTTTACACCCCAGGCCAGCCCGGTTAACAGGCCAGTTTGCGCAGGATCACCCGTCCCCAGTTCCGTGCGCCAGGTAAGCCGGCGCAATTTAACATTATCCAGCAGGTAGTCAATGGCAGTGCGGTACATACGCCAGATCTTGATACTTTTAGAAATGCTGTTCAGAATTTTTGACAGTGACAGGGGCATTGATTTTTTTCCCTTGTCCAGGATCCACCATTCCCTGCCTTCCGGCCTGGCTCTAAAAAAAATTTGCGGCTGCTTTTTCTCTTGCTTTAGCTTGACTGCCGGCAGCTTAAACTGATAATATATTAAGCCACACCACACGGAAAACCCTATGACCAAATAATCGTTGCGTCCCTGGCGGGAGTAACTTAACCACAACCGGACTGTGGATAATAAAAGAAAAAGCAGAAGGCTGAAGAATATCAAGAAAACAAGGAAAGCCCTGTCCATTCATCCCACCTCTGCATTATTTTTCCACGGTTTCCTTATAGTATACAATAGTACTTTTAGTTCAGGTAACCATTTTACGAAGATACAATAGTTCCTGAAGAGCCTGAATCTCCACTCCTAATCTTGCTTAATTCTATTAAGGTATTTGTAACCTTAATTCCCAGGTATTAATTACATGTTTAGGGACGGCACCAATCGCGTGCTCATCAATATGTTACGTATCATTATGCGTTCACCACCTGGCGTACCTCTTTCATTGTCTCCTCAGCTTTTTGCCTGGCTCGCACGGCGCCTGCCACAAGCACATCCTCCACATAGCCGGGCCTTTTTAATATTTCCTGACGGCGTTGCCTGATCGGGGCCATGATCTGTTCGAGACTTGCGGTTAAAAGCTTTTTACAGGCCACACAACCAATCTTCCCGCCCCGGCATTCTTCCTCCAATTCGGCCAGCCTGTCTGGGTTGTAAATACTATGATACTGGTGTACAATACAGACTTCCGGATGGCCGGGATCAGTCTTGCGAATGCGGGCCGGGTCAGTCACCATGGCGTTTACCTTTTCCTTCACCACTTCCGGTTCTGCGCCGATCGTGATATCATTGTGGTAGCTTTTGCTCATTTTGCGGCCGTCAATTCCCGGCAACAGCGGCACTTTGGCTAAGAGACCCTGGGGCTCAGGAAAAACGGAGCGATATAAGTAATTAAAGCGTCGGGCCACCTCTCGGCACAACTCCAGATGCGGCAACTGGTCCTCACCCACCGGCACTGCGTCCGCCTTGTAGATGAGAATATCGGCTGCCTGAAGCAGAGGGTAGCCGAGAAAGCCGTAGGTATTGATATCTTTACCCTGCTTTTTCAGCTGGTGCACCTGGTCTTTAAATGTCGGTACCCGCTCCAGCCAGGACAACGGTGTAATCATGGAAAAGATCAGGTGCAGTTCCGCATGGGTAAGCACATCCGACTGGACAAAAACAACACTCTTTTCCGGGTCGATGCCTACCGCCAGCCAGTCCGTCACCATCTCTCTGATATTTTCCTTCATCGAGGAGTTATCCTCAAAAGTCGTGCTCAAGGCGTGCCAGTTGGCAACAAAATAATGGCAATCATAGTCCTCCTGCAACCTGGCCCAATTTTCCAACACATACAGGTGCCCCAAGTGCAACTTGCCCGTCGGGCGCATCCCGCTTACAATAATACCCATAGCTATTACCCTTCCCCCTTCTTTTGTTTGCCGCGTTTGCTTCCCATTTACCAAGCAGCGATAAACCCGGCCAGAGCGAATAAGACTTTAGAAATTGGGTTCACCAGAAAACTAAAAATATAACCAATAAGACCGGTAAAAAGAAGCACAATCAGCAGGAACGGCCCGTATCTCTCTAGAAGTTCCAGCCATTCCTGCCGGCCGGGCAGGATGCCGGCCAATATTTTAGAGCCGTCGAGCGGCGGTATTGGGATCAAGTTAAAAACAGCCAGGACAATGTTAATTTGAATCATGTACGACATCATTTCCGTAAAATAGGGCCAATGCATTTGGTAAAAGGCGCCGAACATCACCGCGGAAGCGATCGCCAGCAGGATGTTGGTGGCCGGACCGGCCAGCGCTACCAGGAGCATGCCCTGCTTAATCTCACCCCTGAAATTGTAAGGATTGACCGGCACCGGCTTCGCCCAGCCAAAGCCCACCAAAAACAACAAGAGGAAGCCAATTGGATCGACGTGAGCTAAAGGGTTAATAGTAAGACGTCCCATGTGGCGTGCCGTCCGATCCCCCAACCGGTCGGCCGCCCATCCATGCGCAAATTCATGGAAAGTAAGACCCAGGATGATGGCTGGAAGCATCAAGGCTACATCATAGAGGCTAGGCAAGTTAAACAATTTTATCGCTCCTTATATTTGGCAAGGTATTCCTGAATGTAGTTCAATTCCTCCTGTCTGGTACACAAACCGCCGTCCAGCCGGGCCTGCCAAAGCGCGTCCAACGCCTTTTTATAAAGCGGCCCTGGTTTATAGCCAAGTTTTCGCAGTTCTTCACCTTTGACCCGGGGCTTACTACAGCTAATCAGAGATAGCACCTCGCGAAAACGTTGGCGGGAAGCGTTATCAGTCAGGTAACATAAAATCAACGGATAAGCTTCCCTGGGCAACAGGCTCACCTGCCGGGCAAGTTCACTATAAGTGATCGCCAGGGGCTCCTGCAAATTTTTAGTCAGACTACGCCAGCCACCTAGCGCTGCAGCCACCATGGCAGTGTAACGCTTACTCAGGCTGTAGCGGCGGCATACATCAATAGCCCTAGTCCAGTCCGCAGCATGCAGTATAGCCATAAAGTAAATCAGCCAGTTCCTATACTTATCCCCCAACCCCCACTCCTGCAATGTTTTGTAAGAGCGGGGGACTTTAGTCAGAACCAGTCTAACCGGGCTAGGGGCAATTCCTGGGAACAAACAACTCCACAGGTTTAGTTGGATCAATCGGTCAAGGATTGCGCCCGGCCTCGGCTCCCGGAATATATGTTTTAGCTCTGCCCAGATGCGCTCACCGGAGACCCGGGCTAGCACCTTATTGCTCGCTGCCTGCTCAACCAGCTTTAAAGTATGTGCCTCCAAATTCATGTTGTATCGATTTTCAAACCTTAACGCCCTTAATATACGCACCGGATCTTCAAAAAAGCTTAGGTTGTGCAACACCCGCACCATACCCCGTTCCAGGTCCGTCCGTCCACCAAAAAAGTCCACCACATCACCAAAGCTACTTCCATTTAGAGACACTGCCATGGCATTGATCGTAAAATCACGGCGGAAGAGGTCCTGGTACAGGGACGCCTTTTCCACTTGCGGCATGGCTGCCGGGTATTCATAAAACTCGATCCTGGCGGTAGCCACGTCTACCTGGACGCCGTTAGGAAAAAAAACACTGGCCGTGCCAAACTTCGGATGCGTACGTAGCTGTCCGCCATATAACTTGCTCAAGGCCTCGGCCAGCTTAATACCATCACCTTCCACAACCAGATCTAAATCCATACACTCAATACCAAGGAGCAAATCACGAACTACACCGCCGGCGGCATATAGTCTGTAACCCAAATCCGCAGCTATTTTCCCCGCCAGCCCCAAAGCCTCATAATATTCCGCAGACAGGCTATGCTGCATTAAATCCCTGATATTACCGGACGACAGCGCATCCATATCAGTGTTAATATGTGTGGTAATTATCTGCATTATATTCCTCTACCGAATGGACGATATGTACGTTATATACGTAATATTATAGCATAGTCAAGGATCCAAAAAAAGTGCACGGTAATCAGTAAATACATTATTTGGTATTTAAAAAGTAAAAATATATTCCTCTATATGTCATAAGTTTTATTCATTGTAATACTCTCTAGGTTAGCTAACTAATTATATATTCAAGCCAAATAACAAAAAAGCTATGTTTCAAACGCGAAACATAGCTTTTTTGCTTTAGCCTCTGACTTTTCCCTGCCTATCGATATGGGGCAGTTTCTTAACCGACTTCACGGAACGCTACATTATTAGTATAATAATGACTTTTTTAAATAAGTTCTTTGTAAAAGTGTACTACTAACTCTCCATCCAGGATCTCATTTTCTTTCTCTTCTACTAATTCAGCGTATTTCTGTTTAGCTTCCTGAAAATAAGGGGTACGGGCATGGACTTTATATGCTTCCTTATCAATATACTTTGCGACAATAACTATTTCCGCGTTGTTTTCAGTTGAAACATGCGGAATGAAAGACAAACATCTTTTCTCTTTTTCACGGGTCTCCTTTGCGAGAGAACTACACACCTCCGCAAGCATAGATTCCTTCCCCGGTTGAGCAGTTAATTTACCAACTACTGTAATCATGTAAGTGCCCTCCTTTATATAATAATCTCCCTAAATATAATACTACAAGAATAGTTAATAATATATGTAATATAATGGGCTTTTTTAATTTTATTTGTATTTAACAGTGTTTTGGGAAACTTGGCATTATTATAAATTTTTTTTAATTTTCTGAAAATATTCCTAAAGCCTGGCGTGAAATTAAAAAGGTCTACACTTTTTTCAAAGTGTGGACCAGATACAATGGTAAACTACAAAACTCCTTTTACCCCAACCTTTTTAGTAAGTTTCAATAATGCTGCATAGTTTGCTTTGGCTTCCAACTGTAAGAAGCTATTTATCGGCAACTCTTTTTGCCAGCCTTTCCGGCACCAAGTCATTCCTTATTAAATCTTCGTAGCTTTCCCGGCGGGTGATTAATTCAGCCCGACCACCCCGGACCAGCACCATCGCGGGACGCGGCAGACGGTTGTAATTCATGGACATGGAGTAATTGTAGGCGCCCGTGCAGGATACAGCCAGGATATCGCCCGACTCAGCCAACGGCAGTTGTACATCCCAGATCAACATATCGCCCGACTCACAGCACTTCCCGGCTACCGATACCACCTCAATTGGCGGACAGGCAATTTTACCGGCCAGGCAGGCCTCATAGCGGGCCTGATACAAAGCAGGCCTGGGGTTATCGCCCATCCCGCCGTCTACGGCCAGGTATTTTCTTATGCCGGGGATTTCTTTTATAGCCCCCACTGTGTATAAGGTAGTGCCGGCCGGGCCGCTGATCGAACGACCTGGTTCAACAATGAGTCTTGGCGCTTTTAGATCGTATTCATCGGCCTTTTCCTGTACAGTACCCACCAGTGCATCAGCATAATCCTTTACAGCCCGGGGCTGATCACCCTTAGTATAGTAAACCCCC
>JAQVGZ010000096.1 GCA_028696455.1 Desulfotomaculaceae bacterium
CGGGGAAATAAAAAAACAAGGGGATCCCCGCCATCCCTTTATAAATATTGAAAAACATCTCAAAGATGGCGATGTCGTTTTCGGCAACCTGGAAAACCCGATTACCCCGGGCAGGGAGATCAATATGCGGGAGATGACTTTGCGCGCCGACCCCGGTGTGGAAACAGCCCTGCAAGAAGCCGGTTTCACAATCCTTTCCCTAGCCAACAACCACTTGCCTGATTTCGGGAGCCGGGGTATACTGGACACCTTTCATTATTTAAACCAAGCGGGTATTGAGTATGCCGGGGCCGGAAAAACAGAAAACGAGGCCTTTGCCGCCAAGTATATCGAAGTGAAAGGCCTGAAGCTGGCCTTTCTTGCTTTTACCGACCCTGTCATGGCGCCCGGTTCTTACCTGGCGGGAGATGAGCACCCCGGCGTAGCTTACCTGGACCAGGAAAAAGTGGGGGCAGCCGTGCGGGATGCCGGTGAAAAGGCCGATTTTGTGGTGGTGTCCATGCACGCCGGTACGGAATATGAGCCCGCTCCGGATCTTGCCCAAACCCGGTTTGCCCGCCTGGCGATCGATGCGGGAGCGGACCTTGTTTTGGGGAGCCACCCCCATGTGGTGCAAAAAGTGGAAGAATATAAAGGGAAATACATCTTTTACAGCCTGGGCAATTTTGTCTTTGACCAGAAGTGGTCCCGGCCCACGCGGGAGGGCTTGCTGGCTAAAATATATATTACCCCCAAAAGGGTGGAGAAGATTGAATGCCTGCCCGTTTTCATCAATGACCGGGACCAGCCGCAAGTTTTAGAAGGTGAAGGGGCCGCACGGGTTTTAAACACGCTGGATTTAAAACTGGAGGAAGCGGCCATCCCCGTTTGGGATCAAGAAAGCCGGGTTTTCAGGGAAAGCAAAAGCTATACCTTTTATGCCCAAAGCCCCTTTGGGGCAGCCAAACTAATCAAACAGCGGCAATTTGACCTGGATCAGGACGGCAAATGCGAAGATTATTCCTTACAGGACGGCACCTTAACAGTCGCGGGTGGTGCCCAATTAATCTGGCAGTCCCCGGATGACTGGTGGGTGGACGATTTCTTTTTGGGCGATTCCAACAACGACAGTATTGCCGAGCTAAACCTGCTGGTCTGGAAATCGGGCAGTTTTGGACCCCACAAGCCGTTTTGGCTTACCGAGGATGACCTAAGTATCAAAAATCACCTTTTTATCTTTAAGCTGGTTGCAGGCGCTATCAAACCGGTATGGCAGTCATCCAACCTGGACATGCCCAATTATGAAGCCGGCCTAGCTGATCCGGACGGTGACGGCGCAAATGAGCTGGTTGTCGTGGAAGGCGATTATGAAGACCCCGGGGTGCGGGAAGCCGGTATTTGGAGGTGGAACGGCTGGGGGTTCAGTAAGATTACTTACGGGGAACCTCAATAATGTGCCAATAACCATCGCGGCAATCATCACTTCAAAATCACACCGGCAGCGGCGCATGATTTGGATGAGATTTCTTGCTAACCCCGCACATTCACCACGGCGGGGACCCCGTATTCCCTGGCCACAATGGCCCCGTGAGACAGGTTTCCTCCTGTTTCCATGACAGAGGGTGTTTGTACGCATGCCATAAGGCGGTCCGGCACGTGCCCATTATTCCGTTTGGGCGTTTCGGCACGTGCCCATTATGCCATTGGGGCGTTTCGGCACGGCCACCGGCATAGCCGCAAGCCCTTTACTTACCAGCATTTTTGCCGTGTCTGTGCCTATGTGCCGATAATTCATCTATTAAATGTTG
Organism: Desulfotomaculaceae bacterium; assembly: GCA_028696455.1. Lineage (GTDB taxonomy): Bacteria > Bacillota > Desulfotomaculia > Desulfotomaculales > Pelotomaculaceae > MVQL01. The sequence continues at coordinate 1,788 of JAQVGZ010000096.1, forward strand.
TAGCTATAAGTAATATAGGGTATATGGGCACGCGTAAGCGCGTATGCGCGCGTAGAGTTTTCAACCCTTGGGCACGGGTGATCGGCACAGGAGGATTTAAAAACTTGTCCGGGCAAGAAATTTTTCAAATACCGAAGAACCGGAAGGTAAAAAAGAAATCTGAAAAGTATCTCTGGTTTGTCGTCCAGCATCATCTTTCTTGCTATTAAGAGGATTCGATATTCTTTTTCAAAATTCCTCCAAAGACCTTAACTAGTTAAATATATACGCATTATCTGTATTTATACCCGTTTTAACGTTCTAGTGCTCAACAATGGGCAGGCGACCTTTTGAGAACGTTATATCTTTTAAGTAGAACACTGTCTGGGAGATAAAGGCTTTTGTCTCTTGCCATCCTAAAGAAATTCATGCATAATATCTTTAGATTGAATAAAGAGGGTGATCTCATGCCAAACATTAAATCCAGTACAGATTTAAGGAACAAATACAACGAGATATCCACATTCTGCCACGAGAGTAGGGAACCCATCTTCATAACCAAAAATGGCCAAGGTGACTTGGTGGTCATGAGCATTGAGACTTACGAGATGCTCAACGGCAAACTCGAACTCTACCGCCTGCTCGATGAAGGAAGAGCAGCGGTAAAGGAGGGTAGAAAACGTCAGCTTGAAGATGTAATGCGCGATATTCGGCAGGAAATTACCGATGGCAAAATATAAAATTGCTGTATCAGAACCCGCCGAAAATGACTTACGTGATATTGTCCGATATATCTCTGCGCAGTTGTCGGCGCCGATGACTGCGCTGAAAATGATGGACACCATTGAGGAAGCTATCGCTGGTTTATCGGACATGCCGGAGAAATATCCTCTTGTATCTGATGATCGTCTCAAGGTGATGGGGTATCGCAAACTGCTTGTGAAGAATTACATTGTTTTCTTCTCGGTAGATGATAAATCCAATATTGTTGACGTTGAAAGAATCCTTTACGCGAGACGTGACTGGCTGCACATCGTGTAATGGTTGCTATTTAGCCCCCCAATGGATTTGGAAGAACTCCTTGTAGCATGATAGCATAAGAACATCAGGGGGTTTGAATTTATGAAGAAGGCAAACAAGTATTCGGATGAACTTAAAGAACAAATCATTCGCGAATGTCAAGAAGTAGGTAATGTAGTGTAGTAGCTCGCCGTTACGAGATATCGTCCAACACCTGGCGGGCGGCCTGATCTGGCGGGTGCCATTCGGGTGTACAGTACCAAGAGGTCATCAAAAATTGACTATCCAAAACAAACGGGAAACACGTTATTTCCCACAGCATTTCTTGTACTTTTTACCGCTGCCGCAGGGGCAAGGGTCATTTCTGCCGGTCTTTTGGCTGCTTTTATGTGGAGCGGCGGGAATCGGCTGCAGTTTGTATTTGTCGTGAGAGTGGATTTCATTTGGCGTATGGCCGTAATTGAACCACAACCTGGTATTGTTAGCCACATCAAAGAGCAGCTGCGCCATCGTGCCCGCCTGCTCCGTGTTATCAAACACAACACCGGCCGCATCCAGCAAGTCAAAATATTCCTGCGTCCCTGCCACCGCCGCGCTCATATCGTGGATTTCGTCGAGGAGATCCAGAACCGTATCCGGGTCGGCAATGAGCTTAGCAAGCTGATTTTTTAGGGCAATGTGCTGCGGCGTGACCTCGTAATAATCCCAGTCGGCATATTTAAGAAATTCCTCCCTTGGCGGCGTATATCTTGGCTTGCCCTTTCTCGCGGCCACCAGCTGCTGTACGCCGGCAAAGTCGTCTTCTTCAAAATCATCGTCTACAATATACTCATCCCAGAAGCAGTATCCTGCGCCGGCGCAGACATAATTGAGCAGGATGGGGAACATCTCGTCAATGCTGGTTTGCCGCTCGTTTTGACTATTGAACAGCGCCACAAAATCGTCCTGGCTGATGACGCCATAAAGTGAAACGGCGGCAATAGCGTAGTTGTTCAGCAGGCCGTGAAAACTCTTTTCCTCCGGAAAGTCAGTTTTCGCAAGGTTCCGGTAAATGACTTTGATCTCGTCAGGGACCACGAACCACAGCTTTTCATTGTGATAGAAGCATTGGAGCAGCCCCATGCTTTGGGGTGTGAAATAGGAGTCGATGTAAACTTTGTCAGTCCGCAAATGTTTTATGACGGCTGCTTTCTGAAAGAATTCCCATTCCATTTTATCGAGGGAGTAGAGGCAGTCACGGAGGGTATTTTCTTGCTTCATTGTCTCGACGATGGCGGAAATCAGCTCCGGTTTCGTGAGTTTGCTTTGATGTTTAACGCGGAGCGCTTTCCCGAGCCGGCGCAGCCCGGTCATATTTTTCAGCGCCAGTATTTCCGTAAGAGAGTAGACCGGCGCGGTATGGGCGGCGTTCTCAATGTTTATCTTTTTTACCGAATCAAGGACTGCTTTTTCCAGTTCATCGCGATTCATTTGTTTTGACATGGTATTCCCTCATTTTTGTAACAATCAAATTAATAAATAGACAATAATTCATTACCTTGTGGATATTATAGGATCCGTTCAATCGATAAACAAGGGCAAGTTCAAAACCGCCTCCGGTTTTTTTTAAATACATTTGGGCAATTATGATCAGGGCTCCGAGCGACGGAAGAAAAAGGCACAAAACCAAATTGAGGAGGCGCCTCCATATGAAGCGTACACAAAATGAGAAGATTTCGCTTCTGCGGTCATCAAGCCACCTTTAAATTGCCAAATGTCGCTGTCAACAGTAGTTACCGGACTATTTGGCCAGCAGGTTATAAAGGACCTGTGCCATTTCTGCCCGGGTCGTTGTACTCGTTGGGGAGAGCTTGCCTTCGTTTCCGCTGATGGTTCCGGTTTCCACCAGATGCGTCATGGCTTCTTTTGCTCAGGAAGCAATGTTCTCTGTATCCGTGAAGTCTGACAACGGTTTCCCGGTTGTCCCGTCGGGCAACCGGGGTTGATATCGTCAATGCGCCAATCCCGGCTTCCGCGGCCTGACTTACCGCCTCTTTAGGGATGCTTGTTTCTGCGGTGGTGGCAGCTGCGGGCGCTTCCACCTTGATTTCAACCCTGGCTACCATGCCTTCGCCTTGCTTTTCGGCTTCCTCCCTCGCTTTACTGATAGCATCGCTTACTTGTGTGTAGTTAACTATGGCCGTTGCATTGCCGCTGCTGTCTACGGCAACTGTAACTGTTGTGGCAGCTGTCGCTGTATTTCCGGCAACATTTGTCTCCGTTTTGGGTGTTTCCACAGGAGCACTTGTTCCTCGGCCGCCGCCGGATGAACCGGTGACTACCCTTTGAAAAGAGCCGGGCTTTGCCCAGACAGTGTTGGTTCCATCTGTAAAGGTGTAATAGTCTTCCTTGGTAGTGGTTTCCGTGTGCTCGCTTTCCTCTACCGGCAAGCTCTCCATCCGCAGGGGAGTGGCGGCGCTGATCTTGCCGTCAACGGTAACTTTCGCACCCTCGGCCGGGTCAACCAGCTTCCATGCCGATACATATATTCCCATGCCGTCTTGGCCCGATGAGGTCACGTTGCCTTGTATATGCACATCGGCTCCTGATGAGCTTACAGCCGTGGCTTCTTTCTCCGTGGCTACGACATTGCCCTGCACGGTGACGGAAGCGCCGTGCCAAGCGTTTACTGCATAATCCGGTGCGGTGATATCGCCCTTGATGGCGACTTCACCCTTGCCTGCCGAAACACCGGAAACGCCGCCGGTGACTGTAACACTTCCTTCAACGCTCAGAACTGCTTCCTCTGCGCCCAGGTATACCCCGCGGCTTTTGTCACCGGTTACCGTGACATCCCCCCCGATGAGGACGGACTGCAGACCACCGCTCTCGGAATCTATATACACGCCATGAGAGGAAACACCCGTAACTTCACATCGCCGCTGACTTTGATGTTGCTGCTGTCAAAGCACCCTGCGCCGTAAGCGTTATCCCCGGCCACCGTGATGCTGTCAACAGTCACCGCGCCGTCGCCCGTCGCATAGACCGCTTTGCTACCGCCAGCTGATGTCACCGCGTTCACTTTGACATTGCTGCCTGTACCCGCATAGACACCGTAGTCAATGCCATCTCCGGCAATCACGTTTAATGCGCCATCTCCGGTCAGTTTCAGCCAGCTGAAGTGAGCAGCATAGACCGCAGCAATCTCGGCTGTGCTGCTCATGGGGGCCACGTTTGGCTGTGCCGTGCGGTCAGGCTGTACAGTCAGCGTATGTCCGTTCAGGTCAACGGTTAAACTACAGCCGCTCAGCGTGATCGGCAGGGAATAATCGATATTCGCCGTCAGTCTCAGATCGTGTGCATTCCAACTGCCGTCGGACACCTTCTCCAGCGCATCCGTCAAATCATTCGCGCTGCCTATCTCGTGCATCGTCACGGGTTCAGGCACGCCCTCTCCGGTGAGCTTGAGAGTTTCCGGATCGGCCAGGGTAGATATTTCCTCATCTGTCCCTGGGTTTTCGATGATTGCGCAGCGGTACATCCAGCCGTTCATTGAAGGTTCCAACGCAGGGAGGGTGTAGGTCGCGCCGGTTTCCCCCGCTATCTCCTCAAAGTCCTTGCCGTCGCCCTTGGCGACAAACCACTGGTATGTGGCGCCGGCTTAGTCATGGGAATGGATCGTTCATCTATGGCCCAGGCCGCCTCCGCGGTAGCCGAAATGAATGGTGGAATTGTACTGGTTGAAAATGGCCACGTTTCATTCCGGATGCCCCTTAATATCGGTGGGGTAGCTAGCGACCGTTCTTTTTCAACGGTTGCTAGTGAAATGAAAGAATTAAAGGAAAAGGTTAGAGAGAATGGCTACCATTATAATGACTTTTTCTATACTCTGTTGTTTTTGGTTTGCGATTTTCTACCAGGGTTGAGGATTACCGCTTCAGGAATCATTGATATAAAAAAACGGCAAGTCATCGTACCTGCCAAGAAATTCCAAAGCTAAGTCTAGTCGGGCACTGGACCCCGGTTGAGTTGGATCCTCACTTAATTCTACCATTCTCTGGGGTCGGCGGGTTATTTGACCAATGTGGGAAAATTATTAAAGAGTGGCAATAAAAAATTACCGCTTCCGGTTTTTCGCCCTGAAGCGGTTTAATATTGTAAATTATTGTGATAAATATTTCCATATGAAAGTTTTTTAACGATTTATATTAAAAAAACAGATATTGGTACAAATAAGTACTTGCAATGATCAAAGTCAAACTGGAGTAAGAAGTTGTACCTCTATAGCGTCAAACCTTTACAAAGTCAGGAACGTAATGTCATGAGTTTAAAGTGTTTACTGTGACAGCCGGGTGGCCAACCCAACAGTTATTTGCTTATGGTAAGAGGGGGGTTTTTCTCCCTGCATTGGGTCTGATACTGTACACGGCTACCGAACAGCGCCAAATGGCCGTAACTCAAGCGCAAGAAGGAGCGCTTCAGTTGGTGCGGGTAGCTTCCAGTGATCAAGAACGGTTAATTGAAGGGGCACACCAGTTCCTCACCATTGTGGCGCAACTGCCCGAAGTGCGCAGCGGTGATCCCGCTGCGTGTAGTAAGCTATTATCCGACTTGCTGAAAAAGAATCCGATCTATGTAAACATTGCCTTGTTTAACCCAGACGGCAACTTACTATGCAGCGCCGTCCCAATCAAAGGCACCAACCAAGCCGACCGGGCCTACTTCCAACGTACTCTCGAGATACGCGACTTTGTCATCGGTGATTATCATATTAGCCGCACAAACGGCAAGCCTTCGTTATACCTCGGCTACCCCGTCCTTGACAAGACCGGCCAGGTACAGGCAGTGCTGGTCAACGTGCTGGATCTAGCCTGGCTCAACCAGCTAGCTGCCGAAGTAGCGCTACCCCCGGGCACAACCCTAACCGTGATAGACCAAAACGGCACGGTTCTGGCCCGCTACTCCGACCCGGAGAAATGGGTCTGGGAGTCGATGTCGGAAAAACCTATAGTTCAAACCGTTCTTAATCGGCAAGACGAGGGCACGGCTGGGAGCACTGATACAGACGACATAATGCGCTTCTATGCTTTCAGACCGCTACTCGGTGCGGAGAGGGGTGAAGACGTATACATATATATCGGTATCCCTGCCGAGGTTATCTCTTCTCCAAAGCCTTTAATGCAAGTCCTAATGCAATTTTTTAAAAACTTTCTCAGATGGACGACGTATTGATGTAAACAACAGTTTTCTTAGTGTTTTCGGTTATTCCCGTCAAGAAGTAATTGGCCGTACAACAATAGATTTAAATATTTATGTAGAGCCGGAGGATCGTGCTAAAATAATACACATAGTCATGGAACAGGGAGTTAGTCATAACCTGGAAGTTAACTTCCGCATGAAGTCAGGAGAGGTGCATGTAGGAATGTTATCAGCAGACATCATTGAACTTGGCGGCAAGCGATATATCTTAAGCGCTATAAATGATATTACTGAGCCCAGGCAATTGGAAAAAGAGATTGCCCGCCTTGACCAGTTGAGCCTTCAGGGGGAAGGAATTAAACCTGACGTGCTTGAGAAAATAGGTACACCTTTCTTTACTACTAAAGATTATGGAACGGGTAGTTATGGCATTGCGGCCAGGCATAACGCAAAGATAAAAGTAGAAACCAGCGCCAATGGGATAACTTTTCTCGTACAGTTCAAAAAATGTAATGAATAACAAGTTATATTCATTGTCTATGCTTAGTA
>JAQVGZ010000016.1 GCA_028696455.1 Desulfotomaculaceae bacterium
GGTGCTTTAATTTGGCGGAACAACCCAATCTTCGCGAAATGGCTAATATAATTTCCAACCTCAGACAGGAAGCAGAAAAGTTAAAAACATTAGGCGCCGGCGTTAAATGTGTTGAAATGAATGTTGTGAGAATGTCTGCGGCAATAAAAATGTTGGAGCTTGAAATTAATGAGGTTGCTGATATTCTAGATGCCTGATTTGTAAAAACAATAAAATAGAATGGGATAAATATTTAGGGTCTATTTGTTGACATATAATGTTTCCCAGTACATAATAATTATTACAGTAAACATTGTTTACTGTAATAATTATTATTATTTATTTAAGTTGTAAATCGATAGAGGGGGGTGACCATGTACTTACTGGATGGGGATATTTGTAAAGATGCCCGGATTGTCCTGGGCGCTGTTGCCCCAGTGCCACACTAAAATTTTCAGAGTAGGACGAAAAAGACGTGATCAAAGAAAGCAGCAGTTACAACGCTCCTCTTGTATATAAGATATTTTCCATTCTAGATGAGGTTGCCAAAAACCCGTCATTATTAGGTATTAGCGACCTCTCACGTATACTAAATATTTCAAAAAGCACTGTTTACGGAATAACCAAGGCGCTTATTGAAATAGGTATACTTCGCCAGAAACCGGAAACAAAAAAGTTCAGACTTGGTCCGTCACTTATTCACTTAGGTAATCAGGCGTTGGGTGGAGTGGACCTGAGAACAGTTGCGAAGCCGCTAATGGAAGAAATAACCCGGCAATTTGGGGAAACTATTTTTCTTGGTATCTTCGATAAGCAAGGTATAACAATTATTGATAAGTGCAATAGTCCTATGGAATTAAAGATTTCCTCACCTGTTGGAACCAGGATTCCTTTATTGGCAGGAGCTACAGGGAAAGTCTTTCTGGCAGGCCTGGAGGAAACTGTGGTTAATAAACTCTTGAAAGAAAAAACCCTTCCAAAATTTACCGAAAACTCAATAACTGATCCTGTGAAATACCATAAGGAAATACAGAACGTACGCAGGATGGGCTATGCAACAGATTTTGAGGAGTATATCCGTGGAGTTAATGCAATTTGCACGCCCATTCCAAATTCCTGGGGGTGGCCAGCAACAGCGCTATGGATGGTGGGCTTTAGCCAGTCTTTGACCAAGGAAAAAATCAGTATGGCTACTACGGCGCTAATACAAGCTGCTATTGAAATCAGCGAAACCCTGGGGAACTAGCTTCTTTTATAGATCAAGCGCAATAAAAGCTGCTGCATAGATACCCCGAAATGATAATAGGAGAGGCCATTTATAATGAACTCTCCTTTCCCATCCTACTACGCGCCCTCATCTGCCCGCTTGTTTACCCCCTCCAGACTCTGCAGATCTTCTGCAGATAACCTAGTTTTATAGTTTCAAACTCAAGTCTCCCTTAGCCCCTTATAAAGGTTTTCAGGAATATGCTTGGTTAGATCGATTATTCCCAATTCATAAAAGTTGGAGGTTATACTGATCGGGCTGGTTGGAAACACTTTGCTTAACAGGTATTATTCTAATTTGTAAAGTACAAATTATCAGAAGGAGACGGACACTATGATTAAAAAAATACTGGTTGCCTTTGATAATGGTAAAAAAGCTCATAAAGCCCTAGAAACTGCAATTGAAATTGCCAAAGGGAGCGAGGCCGAAATTTGCCTGCTGGTCTCAGTGCAAATGCCTCATTTTTTATCATCCGTGACCAGTTCTGGCATGCTTAAGGATCTGGAAGAGCAAAATCGTCAATTTTTTACGGACATCTTAAAAGAATCTGAAGAGAAGGTCAGAAAGGAAGGGATCCCAGTATGTTCTGTTATCCTTAATGAGAGTCCCGGCGAAGCCATTGTCCGTTATGCTGAAAAGGAAAATATTAATTTAATCGTTATGGGTTCAGCAAACCGGCGAGCTATAGAACGAATGCTGTTGGGATTAGGTAGTGTCACCAATTATGTACTGCACCACGCTAAATGCTCAGTCTTAATTATCAAATGCTATCCTTGAATACGGCTCCGCCGCTTTTGGGGCACCTGCCTGCCTTAATGCTGCCCAGCATTGGACTCATTTCCTTTAGGTCCAATTAGCATGTTTTTTGAGGGCTTTAAGAGCAATGTCAGGATAACTCCCAAGCCAAGTGTTCCACCAGCCACAGGCAAATGGCCATACAGGTGCCAAATCATCAGATAGCCGGTAGAAATTATAATGGACATCAGCATCATGGGGAAGGCTATTTTTAAAAAATTCATGAAGCTGATTAGATGACCTCCCTTCTCCGCCAGGCCGACAACAATAATGTTGGCGGAAGCCCCAATGATGGTTCCGTTGCCGCCAAGACAAGCCCCCAAAGATAATGACCACCAAAGGAGATTCAGATCGGTAATACCTCCGAGACGTCCCATATCCTGGATTAGCGGGATCATGGTCGCTACAAAGGGTATGTTATCCACAAAAGACGAGGCTAAAGCGGACAACCACAGTATCAGCAAACCAGTCGGCAATAGGTTGCCGCCGGTTGCCGCCAAAGCCCATTTGGCCACCGATTCAATAACCCCTGTCTCTTCCAGCCCCCCCACTACCACGAAAAGTCCGGCGAAAAAGAAAATCACCGGCCACTCCACTGCCTGCAGGGTGTGCCCAACATCCTCTTTGGTGATCAGGAGCAGGAAACTGGCCCCCGTCAGAGCTATGACCGAAGATTCAAGGTGGACATACTGGTGCACGACAAATCCCAGAATGGTCAATCCCAGTATAACCAGGCTTTGGCGCAGAAGCAGGGGGTTCTTGATCTGCGCCCGTTCGTTTAGCTGCATGATATCAGAACACATGTCTTTTCCCGCGCCAAGTTGATGCCGGTAGAGTAATTGGAACCAATAGATTGTCAACACGTAAATGACCACTACCACCGGGGTCAAGGTGAGAACAAAGTCCATAAACCCCAGGCCGGTGGCGCTACCGATCATAATATTGGGAGGGTCTCCGATCAGCGTGGCTGTTCCTCCGATATTTGAAGCTATTATTTCAGCGTAAAGGAAAGGCATTGGGTTTACCCGGAGCTGCCTGGTGATGGCAAAGGTAACCGGTACAATTAATAGTACTGTTGTGACGTTATCAAGCAAAGCTGAGAGAACAGCTGTGATCAGGGAGAGGGAGACAAGAATTCTGAGCGGATCTCCACCCGCCATCCTGGCAGCCTTAATAGCCATATATTCAAAAACCCCGGTTTTTTTAGTAATGCCCACAATAATCATCATACCAATCAACAGACCGATAGTGTTGAAGTCTATTGCGTTTATGGCATTATCCCAGGTCATCAGTCCAGTTAATACCACCACCACCGCCCCGACCAGGGCTGCCACCATACGGTGAAATTTCTCGGATACAATGATCACATAGGTAATCAAAAATACTGCAATAGCTAATGTGGCCTGGTGATTACCGCTCATCAACACCACTCCTCATAAATAATGCAATGCCACAGTTATAGTTAACGTATAAAAATAAAATAGGTGGCCGAGTCAAAAGTAATTGACTCCCCACCCCAGAAGTCTGCGTTGTAAACAACCTGGTTAAAGCTTGCCCAAGACAGCAATACGCTATGTAATTTTGAGATCGATTTTCAGGCCATCGCCGGTGAGTGCCCTTAGACTTAGTATGATTTCGTCAAATACACCAAAAAATGTGATACAATAAGAATTAGCTTGGAAAAATGCCCGATTTAATCGACAAGCGAATATTATTTCAAATGCCATCATATTTATGGGGATAGCTTTCTCCTCGATTTTAGCCGGGAGCGCCCGGCAGAACAATATATAATCTTTACTCTGCTCTCTTGCAGAAGCAGAGCTAGGAGACGATAATGATGTCAGACTGTCCACGGAAGCTGTGTTTTTATCATAACTCCCACTTGGCGGAATACAGAAGCCCCTTTGGCGCCGTCCAGTGCGGGCAAAACATCAAACTGAGGCTGCTCGCCGGCCTGCAGCCAGACGCGAGCCACCCCGGGCAAAAAGAGCAGTCCGCCGAAATTGCGCGCTGCCGGTGCTCTCTTCGGGTATGGCAACAGGGGACGAAAAAAGAGCTGCCAATGGCTGCTAATTTGACGCTGCCCGCGGGCCCTGGCCAGTTTTTTTTTGAAACGGTTTACCAGGCGCCTGAAACACCAGGGCTAATCTGGTATGACTTTGTGATCACGGACGGAACTAGGGTTTACCAATACGGGAACAACGCAGCACAAGCCGGCGGTGTTGGCCAGCTGTGGACGGGGGACTACTCACCGGGATATCAGATTACGGTTTTCAAGCCCAAGTATAACCCGCCCCGGTGGTTTAATGAGGGCATCGTCTACCAAATTTTCATCGACCGCTTTTGCCGCTCCGGATCCAGGACATTAAGCCCGGGCAACAAGTCGGGCGCTCTTATACACCTGGAATGGGAAGACACCCCCTTCTACATCAGGGACAGCTGCGGCGATGTTGCGCGATGGACCTTTTTCGGCGGGAACCTGCTGGGTGTCATCTCCAAGCTGGACTATCTTGAAGAAATGGGCGTCAGCGCGCTTTATTTTAACCCCATCTTTGAAGCCGCCAGTAATCACCGCTATGATACAGCGGATTACCATAACATCGACCCGTTGATCGGGACGGAGGAAGATTTTCAACTGTTGATCGCGGAGGCTGGGCGGCGGGGCATTAGCATTATCTTAGACGGCGTGTTCAGCCACACCGGCAGTGACAGCCGGTATTTTAACCGGTACGGCCATTATCCCGACCTGGGCGCTTTCCAGTCCAAGGCTTCGCCGTATTATCAGTGGTACAAATTTGAGCAGTACCCCCTCCGCTATACCTGCTGGTGGGGACATCATTTTATGCCCGATGTCAACGAAATGGAGCCATCCTACCGCGACTTTATTTACCGTGGGGAGCAAAGCGTGATTCGCCACTGGATGCGCCACGGCGTCAAAGGCTGGCGCCTGGACGTAGCCGATGAACTGCCGGACCAGTTTATTCGCGAACTGCGCGACGCCATCCACGAGATAGACGATGATGCCGTGATGATTGGTGAAGTCTGGGAGGACGCCTCTAATAAGATCAGTTACAACCAACAGCGGGAGTATTTCTACGGGGGATCACTGGACAGCGTCACCAATTACCCGTTCCGTAAAGTTCTGCTCGAATTTTTACTGGGCCAGGTTGAGTCCAAGGATGTGCGTCGCCAACTGCAGCAGCTTTATGAGAATTACCCACGGCACAACTTTTACGCGGCGCTTAATATCATCGGCACCCATGATACCGTGCGGGCACTGACCATGCTGGGTGAGGCGCCGGCAGCAGATCACCTTTTGGACAAAGAGCGGGCTGAGTACCGGCTGAGCGAAGGCCAAAGGCGCCTGGCCGTCGCACGGCTGAAGCTATTGTCACTAATCCAGTTCACCTTTCCGGGGGTCCCGTGTATTTACTACGGGGATGAAGCAGGCCTGGAAGGATACACCGACCCCTATAACCGGGGGCCTTTCCCCTGGGGTCAGGAGGACCAAGAGCTGCAGGCCTGGTATAAGCGAGTCTCCACCCTACGCCGCGAATACAGTGTCTTAATCGAAGGCGATCTGCAGTTCCTGGCTCTGGAACCGGACTTGTTTGGCTTCGCGCGCATGTCGGAGAAGGAGTCCATCACGGTAATTGTGAACCGGCACCGCAACAGCAGCAAGACTGTCGTGCTGGCGAAAGAGCTACTGGGTCTGGTCCCGGAGGCCCGGCCGGAGATTGTGATCGAGCTCCTGACCGGCCGGGTATTGCGCCGGCCTGCAGACCAGCCCGAAACAGCTATAAGCATTGAGCTGCCGGCGCTGCAGGCGGCCGTAGTTTACTGCAAGCGGGCCGACAGTCCAGGCGCCCGGACGGTAAAAGTCCTGGACCGGGCGGCTGGCATCCTCTTGCACCCGGGCTCTTTGCCCTCCAGGTGGGGAATCGGGGACCTGGGGCAGGAAGCCTATGCCTTTGTGGATTTTCTGGCCCGGGCTGGCCATTCACTTTGGCAAGTGCTGCCGCTTAATCCAGCGGACAACACGGGATCGCCCTATCTGAGCGAGTCGGCTTTTGCCGGTTACCCGCTTTTAATCAGCCTGGAAGCGCTGCATGAGCAAGGCCTGCTGACAAAAGCGGAGCTCGCCCAGGTAGCCCCCTTGCCTGCCGCCAAGGAAGACTTGCTGAGAAAAGCCTTTTCGCGCTTTAGCCGGCTGGAAGAGAAATATGACTACCAGGAGTTTTTGGCATCAGAAAAGTTCTGGCTGGAGGAATACTGCCTGTACAAGGCACTGAAAAAAGAGCGCCACGGACTGCCCTGGCAACAGTGGGAGAAACCCCTGGCTGCCAGGAAGAAAAATGCCCTGGCTGCAGCCGCGCAGGCACTGGCGGTGGAAATCGAGTACCAAAGGTTTTTGCAGTATATATTTCACCGGCAGTGGCTCAACTTGAAGAGCTACGCCAACCGGCACGGCATCCGCATCATCGGGGACCTGCCCATTTATGTCGCGCCGGACAGCTCCGACACCTGGGCCTTTCGACAGTGTTTCAAAATGGACAGCAATGGCGCCCTGCTGGGCCAGGCCGGCGTGCCGCCGGACTACTTCAGCAGCACCGGTCAGCTCTGGGGCAACCCCCTTTACGACTGGGACGCCCTTCGCGCGGATGGTTACGCCTGGTGGAAAGAGCGCTTCCGGCGCGCTATCAAAAACTATGACTTCATCCGTATTGATCATTTCCGCGGCTTTGAGGCCTTCTGGGAGGTCGGACCGAATGATGTGACTGCCGAAAACGGCAGGTGGCTGAAGGGGCCGGGCAAGCGGCTCTTTGAAGCTTTGGAAGAAGAGTTTGGCCGGATGCCAATTATCGCCGAGGACCTGGGCTTGATCACACCGGAAGTGGAAAACCTGAAGCATCTCTTCCAGTTCCCGGGGATGCAGGTGCTGCAGTTTACCACCGCGGAGCCGCTGGAGCCGGACCAGCGCACGACCCAGCGTGTCTATTATACTGGAACTCACGACAACGATACCCTGCTAGGCTGGGTCAAAGAGGAATATGCCGCCTCTGGAGTCCGGATGGACGAAGGAAAGCTGGTACGGATCTGTGAAGAATTAATCGAATCCGTCTACGAAAGCGACGCTGCCTGGGTGGTTGTTCCCTTGCAGGATATCTTAGGCCTGGGCAGCGAAGCCAGAATCAACACCCCCGGCACCAGCGAAGGCAACTGGCAATGGATGCTGCCACCTGGCTGCCTGAGAAGCGAACTGCAAAGACGGCTGTCCCAGCTGGCCAGGAAACACCAGCGGGGTAAGTAATATCCGCTCACTTGTCAAATCATGCAATAGCACTAATTCGCTCCTGATGAAGACATAAACCCCGGGGCATTCGTCCCAGGGTTTTTACTATATCCGTATTTAGAATTAAGAATTAAACCTAACCGTCCGCTAATTTTTATCTTTTAATAAAAGGTTATGATTTATGGCATAATTATATGCAAGCACAGCCTCAGAGAATTTAACAAACTGTTTGACCATTTTTCCGCCGACAGACCCATTCATCCTGCTGGGTAAGCTCCCCTTATCAATATTTTCATAATCGACGCCAAGTAATTCTATAGCGATTTCATTTTTAAAATTATTCAGTGCGGGTTCTACAAACGGCTGCAATTCAGGAGGTATTTCAGAGTTTGCGATGTGATGCATATATTCTTTAGGAATTAAATCATATTCCTTGGAAATTATACTATTCTCAGCCATATATTATATTCTCCTTTTTAAAATAGTTTATGCAAAATCAAAAATATTATTTTAACTATTTAAGGTTTTTACTAATGATGTCATTCCAAATAATACAGGAAAACGTAAAATTTAATAACAAATGACAGGAGTACCCGGTGTAATATTATTAAATATCTGCTTTGCTACATTGTAAGGTGCATTTACACAACCATGGGAGCCATTTGTATAATAAATATTAAGTCCAAATACACTTCTCCAACTGGCATCATGTATCCCTATAGCTCCATCAAATGGCATCCAAAAGTCGACGTGAGCAGCATAACCCGGACCTCTCAGTACAACATTTCTTGCCTTATATTTTAAACTATAAACTCCTTTACGTGTTGAATGATTTTTACTTACATTTCCAGTAACAACATTACCTTCTACTATTAAAGAGCCATTTTTATAAAACCATAAGTGCTGTTTTGCTAAAGATATTTCTACATAGGTATTTCCTATATCATTATTATCATAGACTAAGGTATTTTGAATGAACATCGGTTCTCTTGTTATAGTTTTTCCTTCTTTAATAGTAGAAATGAGGTAATTTTTCTCTTCAATTTTATTTATAGACCTACCGTAATCACCACCACTTATTATTATTGTTTCTCCCGATGATGTAACAAAACTTCTCGCCTTGCCTGCTGTGTCAAAAATATCAGAAAGTATATTAATATAATCTTCCATTTCTTTTTCATTAACTTTAACTCGTAAATTTTCATCAATTTCAAGCCAATGATTTATTTGGGACCCGTCTAGAATTTTTATACTGTCTTCAACGGTATAAATAATCTTTGTTGCTACATATTTGTTAAGTGTTTTTTTAACTTCCAAGACTTCTGGTGACTTTGCATCATACTGTGGCTTTATATAGCAACCCATAGATTCCAAGTCTATTTCAGCTTCCATGCTCCGTATTGAATCTGCCACACAAGAATATAAAATATTTTTATCCACCTTGTTTCCTACAGCTCCATCTATAATTTCATAGCATTTATCGTTTTCTGCATACCTAAAACTGGGGTTTTTAGGTTCGACTATACTACCTGGTTCAAAACAAGACAGTTGATTGATTCGTTCCTTTAGTAGTTTCTCATCAAATTCTAATACAACCGTCTTTTTAGTATCTCCCCTGGTGAAACACGCTAATACCCATTTAAAACCATCCTGCTCAGCCATTATTTTTTCAATTTCTTCATCTAAGTCGTACTTTAATCCCACATCATCAGCTTTTATATGTTCAATTTTACCCTCCCGCTCTTTTATGTTAAGGGTATAATCATTAAGTTCTGATGCCATCACTGCCTTTGCAGCCTCTAAAGATTTTCCTGAAATATTTATACCATTGATTTCAGTGCTAAAATAAAAATGATGTTTAAAATATTGCGCCATTCCTAAATAAATAACTAATAGAGCAAAAAGAAGAATCAGTCCGCCAATTAGAAAAGATTCTTTAACAAGTTCCTCTGTTGGTTCTTCTGTTGATTTTGTTGGTTCCTCTAAACCTTCTATTGTTTCTTCAATAAGTGTTTTTACCGGATTTTGTAATCCCTCTTCCGTATTGTTCACCTCTCTTTATACAAAATCCAAAAAAACACATTATTTTTAACATGTGGATATGACCGCATTAATCTATCCTACATCGCATTTTATGTTTCAAAATTCACACTTAAAACCAAAAATAAAAAGGGCTTTAGCTAATTTAAGCTAAAGCCTGGATGGCAAAAATGGATTAAATAAGGCCAATCACTGAACTGCCTCAGATGGTTGGCCTTATTGATTGGTGAAAAATAAGTTTGCTATGTCGCAGCATTTCTCAAGGGATAAATCACTAATCTTGACACATGGCTATAAGGCAACATGTCAAGTGATCAAGAATTGGCATGCCGTCAGCTTCCTTTTCCATCGCCTTCATCCTTTACCAATTATTATGCTTTTTCAAAAAGTTTCCTGATTAATTCCAGCCTGCCGTTATCCATTTCTTCTGCTTTCTTTGTATAAAAGTTTGGCTTCATCTTTCGGAGAAACAGCCTGATATAGTCCTGATAAGTTATATTGAATTCCCGGGCAACATTATTAAATAATCCTTCCATTATAACCATCAAGTCGGATTTCTCAAGTAAATCAGCATCAGCAACGATCTTAGCTTCAATAGTCTGCGGCAGCACTCCGGAGTCCGGATCATGGGCTTCGATGCAATGACATATCTGTTCAATTATTGGCTTTGGAAGGTTATATTCCGGCAAAATATTTTCCCTGCATGCCCTTGCTCCGCTGAGGGCGTGGCCTTCGGGGCCGAATAGATATCCCAGATCATGCATAGTTATAGCTGAAAGCACGACGAAATCATTTGCCTTTTCCTCGGCGCAAATTATCTCTGCTCTCCTGTAGTCCCGCATTATATGATCCCAATTATGGTGGATCCGGTTCATCTGGTCATATATTTTTTTGCTGAAGTCCATGATTTGTACAAGTATGTTTCTTTCTAGATCATTCATTTTTTCCTTTACCCTCCTCTTTAACCTGGAAGCGCCAAACTTTTCCTGTGGTTTCTACGGAATTTTGCTTCTAAAAATTGATTATTCCTGTATGCTCTAGCAAAATTTTAATACCCATAAGGATTAGAATAAGCCCCCCTGCAAATTCTGCTTTTGATTTGTACCTTACGCCAAATACATTCCCTATCTTTACACCAATCATCGACAATATAAGAGTTATAATACCGATAAATGAAACTGCCGGAACAATATTTACTTTAAGAAATGCAAAGGTTACTCCTACCGCTAAAGCGTCAATACTGGTTGCAGTTGCAAGAACAGACATATTTCTGAAACTAAGTGAGTCGTCCACGCTCTGAGCAAACGAAGAACCGCTTATAATCTCCTGTTTGCTTTTTTTTGAATCTCGAATCATGTTTATACCGATAACTACAAGTAATAAAAGTGCGATCCAATGGTCAATAGATGTAATTTTGTCTTGAAACCGCACTCCTAAAAAATAACCAATTAAAGGCATCCCTGCTTGAAATGTTCCAAAATATAGGCCTACAATTCCTGCTCTCTTTATGTTAATCCGCCTCATAGACAATCCTTTAGAAACCGCGACTGCAAATGCGTCCATTGACAAACCAATAGCAATAATAAATAATTCGGATAAACTCATTTTTTATTCACCTTTGTCTTCTAAATAGAAAATATAGAAAGAGACTCACCTGCAGTCTTTTACTGTAGATAAGTCTCATTATTTAAAAAACAGCCAGATATAATCATCATTATGTTGAATTTTTTACACAATTCTCATTTGTGCTAACTTTTCTCAATTATAATTAATAATACTTATGCTGTCAATTCATTATTCGGCTCCCCCTAGGTCTCTAGGTGATCAAACGGAAGTCTTTACCAGGCAGGAAACTATTAAGTTATGGTCGTATTTCTCCATAGCAAGATATTTTTAGGCCAGATCTTATCTCCTTTAAGCAATCCCGGCGGGGGGAACCAGATTATCCCAGATTAATAAAAAAACGAGGAGGGAGTTTTTTTGAATAACAAAGACATTTTTTTTACACCTAAGATAATCAGTGATTACTTTATTGAATTAACCCAAAAAGCTCACCCGTCAGGCGGGGAAGATCCGCTTCGCCAATGGGTCATCAAGAAAGTTTCTGCTATTCAAAACAAATATACCGACAACAGGGGTAAGGTTCAAGTCAAATTTTATCACCCGGAAGCAAAAGAACCGGACGAGCGAATAATCTTCCTGCAACGAAAAGGTGCTAACCTTTATGCAGACAAATTGCCAGTTATTCTGCAGGCCCATTTGGATATGGTAGCCGTTCCCGGTGAAAAAATTTTCCCGTTAAAATTAGATAAATATACCGAGAACAACATCACCTGGCTGAGAGCCTTGAAGGATCTTGCCCATCCTGAAAAAGGGGGTACTACTCTTGGCGCGGATGACGGCATCGGCGTAGCTACAATTTTATCTGTCTTAGAAGAAGAGACCTTGCAAGATATGCCTTTGGAGTGCCTTTTCACCGTCCAGGAAGAAACCGACATGGCCAGTGCCAGGAATTTTGATGTAAATTTACTTACCGGTTCAAAATTCATCAATCTTGATGCGGCGGATTTAAAAGTAATTATCTATGGCAGCGCTGGCGGCTGCGCCAGTGTATATAAAAGAAAAGTGGCCTGTAGAGAAAGTATGGAAAGCAGCCAAATCTTCCGCATTTCCGTGTCTGGGTTAAAAAGTGGTCACTCCGGGGCTGATATAAATAAAGGCAGACAAAATGCCATTAAAATTATCACGGATATATTGGTAAGATTAAATGGCAGGATAAACCGGATTGATGCGGCAGGCAGGATCAACAGTTACGATTTGCTTCTGCACACTATTAACAGAACGGACCGTGTAGTGCAAAATTCAATTCCTGCCGAAGCACAGGCAGTGGTTTCTGTTCCGGTGGCTCAGGCAGATAATTTCGTTGAGGATATTAACAAATTATTGGATTTAACAAGAGCGGCAAACATGCCTGTCGAAGATCAATTCAGTGCTTCGGTAAGGGTTGCTGACTCTAAAGAGTTGCCAATGACGGCGGCCTGCACTGATTCTGTGCTGCTCTTGCTGAAGCAATTGCCGCATGGTGTGATTAGCATGATCCCGGCCCGCCCTGGCCTTGTGGAAACATCAACTAATCTTTTCGACGTCGTAATTTGTGATGGCGAGCTGCAAATCAGATCTTTTAACCGGAGTTCCAATATAGAAGCTCTTTCATGCTTAAATAACATTCAAATGAATATGGCCAGGTGTTTTGGCTTTGAACCAACAATTAACATTGATCATTTTCCGCTCTGGCAGCCTGATGATTCTTCTGAGCTTTTAAAAATTGCTAAATCAGTTTACCAAAAAATATATGGTCCCGAGGCGGAAGCAACAGTAATCCACGCCGGCCTGGAATGCGGGTGGATTATAGAAAGGTGCGGTACCAAAGTTGAGTGCATCTCCATTGGGCCCACAATTCAAGATCTTCATTCCGAAAATGAACGTCTGCAATTAGAGGATAACGGGATAAACACCATAGAATCCTATTACCATGCCGTGCTCAAAATAATTTTAAATTCATTTACCGGCGCAAGGTAACCAGGGGGACGGTTCCCCTGGTTACCCCCCCCCCTGGCTATTTTCATGATGTAAATTCCGAGAATTTTTACTCAAATATATTTTTGATGTCCAAGGGGCAAGATAAATCAAACAAGCCAAAGGAGCCAATCAATTCCGATTATATATTTAAACTTTAAAGTTTGCTTGGAAAGCGCTTTTGAGGGTATGCATTATGGAGAAGAAACAGCCTCAATCAATCAGAAACCAACGCCGGCCCAAAGGGTTAATCAGCCCTTTTACCGTGAACTACTTTCATATAAAAAACCCCTGGGTCACGGCCTGGTGGTCCGCAGCTTTTCCGGGGTATGGCTTCATCATCCTGGGCAGCTATGTTAAAGGGTTTCTTTTAGTAGGCTGGGAGTTGTTCATCAACATTTCCTGTAAACTAAACACCGCAATCGTGTACTCCCTGACGGGAAGGTTTGAACAGGCTAAAGAGGTTATCGACTTAAACTTTTTTTTGTTTTATGTGGCCGTGTACATAATGTCTATTTGGAGAACTTACGGTTTAACAGTTGATTTAAATAAGCTTTCCATACTGGCAGACCAGGAAGATTCATCTTTTGCTCCGGTTAAATTAAGCGCCCTGGAAATATGTTACCTGGACAAGAAAAATCCCTGGATGGCGGCAGCACTTTCCGCGCTGGCCCCGGGCCTGGGTCATTTATACACCCATCGCATACCTACGTTCTTTTTTTTGCTGGTAAAGTTCGTTATTGTCGCCTACTTTGCTCACCTCCTGCCTGCCATCCACTACACAGCAGTAGGGGCGTTTGAGCATGCTGTAGCTTTGCTTGACCCGCAATGGCTTCTGTTTTTTCCTTCCCTGTACGGTTTTGCCATTTATGACGCGTATATGAACACGGTTGAGTACAACAAGCTTTTCGATATGGAGCAATCCCGCTTTATCAAAGATAATTACCAAAGCAAAAACCTGTATCAATCTCTGGAGTGTGAATTTGGCAGATGTTTGTCGTAGCTACGTTTGATTATTCATTTTATCTTGAGCTTGCAATTACCGACTTGGAAAAAAGGGGGATCCCCAGAGAAAATATCGGCGGGATCCCCCTGGACAAAAGGGTTGAGGAAAGAAAAACACTGGACAGCATCCACCGTGCGGACGGGTTTAGCGCCTTTGACGGGGCTGCCGTACTGGGAACAATCTTCATGCTGCTAGGGGCAATTTACGGTTTCATATTAAGCTGGGGACCGATCATATGGGGACTAATCGGGCTGTTTACGGGGGCACTATTAGGTTTTGTACTGGACAATTCATTTAGTAAACTACACCACAGCAAAGGTAAAAAAAAGACCGGGGAGAAGTCTTCCGAGATTGTTATTTTGCTTAAGTGTGAAGAACAACACTATGAAATGGTTAAAAAAATTCTATGGGATAACCAGGCGTTAGGTGTTGGTGTTTTTAAAATAAACGATTTAATCTCCGTTAATTGAATACAAGGTAATGATCGCGACCTGAGGTCTGCAAAAAAAACGCAACGGCAACAGGGTTGTCCCCACCCCCCAGGTGGTATAGAGCAATAATTTATCTATCTTATATAAACCGGAATGATATTTTCGACCGAGCCTGGTTGTAATCAGTGGACCTATATAGGGCAGGCGGACCTGTCCGCCGTGGCTATGGCCGGATAGCTGCAGGCTAACCGGGCGACTGGCGGCACTGTCAGCAAAGTCAGGCTCGTGAACCAGCAGTATGCTGCAGGCCTCCTCCGGGATTCCGGCCATTGCTTTGGCCAGGTCCGGCCCGCCTTTTAGAACATCCGCGAGACCTACTATAAATAGCCGGCCACCCTTTTTTTCTAAAACCGCATGCTCATTGATTAGGACATGAAAGCCACCCAGTTCCAACGCCCGGCTCACGTATTTGGTTCCAGCCCGGCAATCGTGGTTGCCTAAAACGGCAAACTTACCGGAGGGGGCTTTTAATTTGCGTAAGATTGGCGCCGCTTCCAACAACATACCCGTACCTGCATAAGCGTTCAGAAAATCCCCGGTAAAGCAGATTATGTCAGGGTGCTCGCGGTTAATTAGCTCAACCACACCCGACAATCGCTTTGGTGAATAAAAGATGCTCAGATGAACATCACTAAACAGAGCTATGCGCAGCCCAGCGTAGGAACGGGGCAACATCGAAAGTGATACGCTTAATTTCCGGACCTCCAGCCAGAACCGCTCAATGGCAAAGGCGTATAACCCAATTAACAAAACTCCAGCCCCAAAAAACCAAATCAATGGGGGGGATGCCACAGTATCATTCATTTTAACGAATCCGCTCCGGTCACTCTTTATACCTTCCTCAATTGTAGCATTATAGGTGTAATTTTACACCACCGCCGAATCTATTCTTCCGGTATCCTTAAGAAAATGTGACCGGGTGGGATTTGCACAGATATCTTAATATAGCGCGGCAGAGCAAATATCATTACTTTTTACCAGTAGTAGCTTTATTTCTTTTACCCCAGGGCTTGAGTACAGATATAAACACTAATACAATCAATAATGCCACCTGTATACTACCTAAAAAATTATTCATTTCCTTAAAATATAAATAATTGGTATTTTGAAGGGCATTTATTCTTTCAGCATCAGCAATTGCTAAAGCTCCATTAACCCATGGGCCTAAATAGAATGTTCCAAATAATATCTGTGCAACTGTGGCAATCCATTTAAAAATAACCCAATTATATTTTAAAAACCCCCATTGAGTTAACCAACTTATAAGAAATCCAGTAATTAAACAGCCAAGAGCCGAAGGAATTATAATGTAGTCATCTAATAATCTAATTGAAAAATTAAATGCATATAATTCATCGCCATTTGGCACATGACTTGTAAGAAATCCAAGTAATACCATAGACAGGCCGGTACCTATCCAGGTGCAGCAAAATAAGATATGCAGTCCTTTAAGCCATTGTCTGCCCTTGGGGCCAAGTTTCATAAGGAAATCTCCTTTCATTAACGAGGGAAGTTTCGCTTTTCTCTTGATCTATTCCTAACTTAATATAGCATTTACCATTATGTCAATACCGTATCTAATTACCCTCCAAAGGTGGTAAAGTCAATGTCTATTCTCTGGAGATGGCAACTCTGCCAGCGCCCAGTGGCTTGAGCAAATAGAAACCTTTTGACTGTCTAAACCATCCCCTTGGCTTAGTAACCTAACCAATGCGAAAAGCACCCCGTTTGCAGGAGTGCATATTCGTATTGGCAGAATTCTTTTATATGCTATTAAGATATACTCTTTTTCTAATCAATAGCATTCACAAAGGCCTTAAACCGGACATCCTTTGTCCCGATCCTGGCAGTGCCCGTAAACATATACATGAGATCATAGTTTTCATTACGGGCCATATTCGTATGACGAGGCTTATAAATTAACTCTACTTTAGTAACTTTTGAGTAAGTTGCGGCAAAGCGGTTCCCCGGAATAAACCCAAAGAAATCTTCGATGAGAATCTGGAAGTCATTCTTAAGTAGTTTTTCCCATGCCCTCTCAGGGCTGATTAAAGGCTGTCGCTCTTCTAGCAGAACCATGGGTTTACTACATTGAACCGACCATATTTCTCCCTGGGGGCCGACCTGTACTGTTATATTGGACTCATAGCCGGGCCCACCAGTGCTAAATACGTGTTTACCCTCGTAAATAACCGGGTAGATCACATATTTAAAATCATCACCTGCGCCGGCCCTTACAAAAGGCTCTCCCAAATCACCCGGCAGGGCCGGAATGCCGGCAACAATTTGATTAGCTGACGCGACGGCAACATCATCAGGAACAGGAGTGCCGCAATGTCTGACCCCGATCAGCGGTGACCGATAGAGCCACCCCCCATTCCATGAGCTCGGTGATATTTTACCATTTTCACCGGAGATGCCACCGCTGTCATCGGGCTGCCCAACCACCCCGAAATACCGGGCCAGCACCGGCAGCTCGGCCCTGGCCACCTCGTTTCCCCGCTCGGCGATACCCGAACTAAACGACTCAACCTGCGGCAATGCTGCATCCAAGATGAAATTACCGGCATTCTCCCGCTGGTTATTTTCCAGCAATGAAACAAAGGCTGTAAAGTTTTCTTTCGTGCCGCCCTCCGGGGTAAATTCACCCTCGAAAACAGCCACCGGCACATAGTACGGAGTAAAGTCCAGGGAATATGCCAACTGATAAGCGGCACCGGTTTTCTGAATTTCAGCAGTTCCGGCGGTAAAGGGCCGGTAGCCCCTGGCTTCGAAAACCCCTTCGCCGCGCTTCAAGGCCTCCAGTGCCTGCTCATAGCCGGCCAGCCGTACCTTTTCCGAGCCGTCTTGCTCAAACCACGTGCCCGTGGCGCTGACCACCCGGCCCTGTTCAGTGACGATCACCCTGATCTGCGGCGCTGACCCTACAATAGTCACTTCCGGACCCTCGGCTGGCTTGATCACCGTTTCAAAGAAAGTCTCCGGAGACTGGGTTTGATTCACCGCGTATTCACCCTGGGGCAACAGCCCGGTAGCTGCCAACCACTGGACCGCAATATCTTTGGCTGCCTCTTCTGATACCGGCTGGCTTGGTTTTACTATACTGTCCGCTTCCTGCTCATAAAGCCAGGTACCCTGGTTAAGCCAGACTGAGAGCCGCCCATTTTCCCCCGACACCATCACCCAGCTTGTTTCCGGCTCCTCTGGCCCGTCCGGCGCCCTGGGTTGTTTGTCCGACACCTTTGGCTCCTCAATCCCCATAGCTGCAGCCATTTCCAGGACATCCTGTTCAGTATTGATCGCTTTTTTTAGCTTGACAATGGTACCTTCCCGCTCTCCTGCCGGCAATGCGCCCTGGACATTAAACTTCACCAGGCGCATACTGTCAAGATTGTCCCCAAAGGTAAGCCCGGGGGCACCTGTAGCCTGGGCAGTGGCCAAAAACAACGGCCCCGTGGTGTAGCCCGGCGGTTTTTGCACCGGATAGAAAGTTAATGTGCTAATTAAGGCAATCAGCAAACCTGCTGCCACTGCACCAAACCGAAGAATGTTTCCGCGGTTTTTCTTGCTCCTCCGTTCTTTGGCCAGTTCCGCATGACGTTTTGCCAGCGTCTGGCCAAGCTGCTCCTGGAAGGTGCGGTCCGGCCGCACTTCAGGTAGGGCCCTGAGCGCATTTTCAATCTCAATTATTTTATCTGTCTTCTTCATTGCCATTCATCCTTTCCCGCAAAGTTTTTATGGCCCTGTAACAAAGTTGCTTGACGGATCCTTCCGAGCAAGCCATAATCCGCGCTGTATCCCGGATGCTTAAGTCCTGGATGTAGCGCAGCGTCAGGACCTCCCGCTGCATCCCGGGCAAAGTGCGCAGCAGCAGCAGAAGGTCCAGCCTATCTTCTGCAACTATCTCCCCTCCCGCCAATTGAACCGGGTCCGCCGTGCTAAACTCGTTTTTTCTATCTCTTTGGCCGTGGTAAATAATACTGGAGGCAATACGGTATAGCCAGTGTCCGAACGGAATACCCCTGTAGGTATATTTATGGAGGTTCTCCATGGCCTGCAAAAAAGTCTGGGACACCACATCCTCCGCTTCTTGTTTATCAATTACCTGATAATAGGCGTATTTATAAATCCGGGGCAGGTAGTGCTCATAGAGAAGCATAAACGATCGGACATCTTTTTTAGCTTTTTCAATTATTTCCGCTTCATTTTCCAGTTGGATATCAATCACCTCCGTCCTCATGACTTGGTATTACCTTTCTATCTAGTTAAAGTAATTTTCACTGCAAAAAGTTACGCTAAAACTAAAAAATCAGCCCATTAATATTAAATGATATTTAATATCATGGGTAGCTTAGTTTTTATACCATTTATAGTGGAGCTTATTAGCAGCACCCGTCTTCATTTATTGAATATCACGATGGCGAGTATAAAGAAAAGGATATTGATGCTGAATTATGTGAGGCAGTTGAGGATTTTGGCGTGGAAACCGGCTATTACAGCAGTATCCGTAATGCACAAGGGTGCTTATACCCTTACTTTTATACTGTGGCCGGCAATCCGAGAGAAAGTTATATTGACGGAATTTGGAACAAAGCGCTAAAAGTTGTACTCCTTGCCGTCACAGTTTTTCATATTAATGCCTTCAAGAACAAAATTCATGGTATCTTCCTTGTTGAAACCCGGAACAGAGAAACAACTGTGCAGCGGTAATCCATGCAGACCGCGGGGAGCCGTTTTTTCTTTATTCTTTGATACGGCAAAAATGGCTGTAGGACCATTTGCCCCGCCAATGATACCAATGGATGCAGCAGTGGTAGGGCTAAACCTGTCTCCTGGAGGGACTGAGTATTGGATGCTGCTGTTAAACTGCAGGGAGTCCCCTTGAGGCAAAGCGGGCTTTATTTCATACCTGGCCTGTACAGCGTAAAAACGGCGATTTACGTCTCTGCCCATTGGCATTTCTATAAGCTCGGGGTTTTGGAGGAACAATGAATGTGTGATTCTTGTTTTAGGATGTACAAAGCAAACCTCTTTTTGGCCTTCTCTCTTCGATATTTCAAAATGAATATCCAACGGAGAAAACCAATGGACAGGCTGCGTAGATAGTTTTACGCCGCTTATTCTATTAAGTCGGAAAAACCTCAGTAATTTTTCTACTTTAGAGTCTGTTTCCGGGTATGGCACGCAAAAACGCTGACAGGCAAAGCAGGCAGTATCCTTTAGAACGGACGCATATGCTTTACGCACAGGCGCCAACTGATCATCCTGCCGTGCCCACGGTGCGCTGACAGTACTGCTGGAAGAATAGCCGCTTTCTACTTGCTTCCCATTCATCCATATTTTTCTTATTGGTATGGCTTGATAAGGATGCTCCTGCTTTGCGCAGCGCCGCTGCAATGGTGTTAATGTTTCTTCAACAGCTTCATACTTTTTAAAAAACGCACGTAGCTTTTCTTGGTCCAAAAAACTGATCACATCAAAAACAATGCCTTTTGAAAAACGATATAAAACAGGAATGCGATGGATGTTTCCCGCGTACTCAAACTGCCAGTTTACCCTCTGCGGCACTCCGCAAAGCCCTTTCCCCTTCCCCCATAAACTGGAACTATAATATACTTTCATTTGTATGCCCCGGCCTTAATTATTTTATCATTTTTTATATACCCGGCTTGTGATGAAACGGTATGCAGCCCCATCAGGTATTTTCATTGGGATAAATATTTTACCAGTACTGGATACCTGCTGCTATGATATCTGCTACTATGATTTCCATTTCTTTTTTTCAAACCCGTAAAATGGCAAACTACTTTACGTTATTGATCTCAATCACTCACCCTTAAAACGCCGCAGTCTCAGAGCATTAGTTACCACCGACACCGAGCTAAAAGCCATAGCCGCTCCGGCGACAACCGGGTTTAAAAAGCCCAGCGCCGCCACAGGGATGCCGACGGTGTTGTAAAACAGAGCCCAGAAAAGGTTCTGCTTGATGTTTTTCATGGTGGCCCGACTGAGTCTAATGGCGGCAACAATCCCTCTCAGATCTCCCCGCATCAGGGTAATGTCCGCAGCTTCAATGGCCACGTCGGTACCGGTGCCAATGGCAAAGCCAACGTCAGCGGTGACCAGGGCCGGGGCGTCGTTGATACCGTCTCCCACCATGCCAACGGTTTTACCCTGGCCTCGGAGCTTTTCAACTTGTTCTGCTTTATCCTCCGGCAGCACCTCCGCCAGTACGTTTTCAATCCCCACTTGCCTGGCGATGGCTTCGGCAGTGCGCCGGTTATCCCCGGTCATCATCCACACCTCCAGGCCCACGCTCTTTAACTGGGCGATGGCCTCTTTTGAGGTTTCCTTGATGGTGTCCGCCACACCAATGATGGCTGCGGGCTTGCCGTCCACCGCCATGAGCATGGCCGTCTTGCCCTCTCCTTCCAACCTTTCAATAGCTGGGGTCAGCTCCGCGATGTCAACTTGATTTTCCTGCATCAGTTTCCTAGTGCCCAATAAAATCCTGCTGCCTTCGGTTTCCGCCTTCACGCCGTGACCGGGGATGGCCTCAAATTGCTGCGGATCATTTAATGCTGCGTCTTTTTCTTTGGCGTATTTGACAATAGCCTGAGCCAGCGGATGCTCGGAATTTTTCTCCGCACTGCCGGCCAGCTGCAGCAGTTCCCTCTCGTCCCCTTTATATTCCGGCGCAGGGAGCAGATCCGTCAAAGCTGGCTCCCCTTTGGTAATGGTTCCGGTTTTGTCCAGGATTATCGCCGTCAGTTTATGAGCTTTTTCCAGGTACTCGCCGCTTTTAATGAGGATACCGTTTTCCGCTCCCTTGCCGGTACCTACCATAATTGACGTTGGAGTGGCCAGGCCAAGGGCGCAGGGGCAGGCAATCACCAGTACGGCGGTAAAATTTAAAAGTGCCCTGGTAAAATTACCGGGCGCGCCAAAGTAGAACCAGGCAAAAAAAGTGACCAGCGCAAACGCTACTACCACAGGCACGAAATAGGCGGAGATCACGTCGGCCATGCGCTGGATTGGCGCCTTGGAGCCCTGGGCTTCTTCCACTATTTTGACGATCTGGGCCAGGGCGGTGTCTTTCCCTACCTTGGTCGCCTCAAACTTAAAAGTTCCCAGCTTGTTTATTGTCGCTCCAATCACTTCATCACCGGCCTTCTTGTCCACCGGCACACTTTCCCCGGTAAGCATGGATTCATCCACCGTAGAATAGCCTTCTTTCACGATCCCGTCCACCGGTATTTTTTCACCGGGGCGAACCACGACGAGATCACTTACTACCACTTCTTCCACGGGTAATTCTATTTCCCGGCCGTCCCTAACCACGTGCGCGTGCTTGGCCTGGAGCCCGATCAGCTTTTTAATTGCCTCGGAAGTCCTACCTTTGGCAATGGTCTCCAGAGTTTTGCCCAATAGAATCAGGGTAATGATGACGGCTGAAGTTTCGTAGTAAACCCCGGTCACCCCAATCCGCCCGCCCCAAAAGGTAACTACGACACTATATAAGTAGGCGGCGGTAGTGCCCAGAGCTACCAGCACCGACATGTTAGCGCTTCGCCCCCGCAGGGCCACGTAAGCTTCCTTATAGAAATTGGACCCCGCTATAAACTGGATCGGTGTGGCCACGGCAAATTGAAAATAAGGGTTCATCAAAAAAGCCGGGATTACGTGGTGCAAGTTCAAAACCATCGCCAGCATTTCAACCACCAAGGGAGCGGACAAAACACCGGAAAATACCAACAGAAACTTTTGCCGCCTGATTTCACGTTCCCGCTCTTCCCGTTCCAACTCGGCAGTAGTGCGATCGTCCACTTCAAAAGCCTTGTAACCTATGTCAGCCACGGCTTTTTTAATCCCCGGCACATCGATCCCGGCCGGGTTATATTCCACTACGGCTTTTTCTGTGGCGAGATTTACTGCCGCCCGGGTGACGCCGGGCAGTTTGTTAAGGCCCTTTTCGATCCTGGCGGCACAGGCAGCGCAGCTCATCCCGGAAAGCTTCAGTTCGGTGCGTCCCATTACCGGCTTATAGCCGGTTTCTTTGATCTTGTCCAAAATCTTCTCCGGGCTTATCGCTTCCGGCCGGTAATCCACGGTGGCGGTTTCAACCGCAAAGTTTACCCTGGCGCCCTCAACGCCTGTTGTTTTAGAAAGCGCTTTTTCTATGCGGCTGGCGCAGGCTGAGCAGGACATGCCGGCCACTTTTACGGTCAGTTTTTCCAGCCCCTCCGGTTTAGAGCAGGCGGCGGTCGTTTCAATACCTGTCAAACAAACCCCTCCCCCAAAATTATCTTCTAACATAACTGAGCATAAATAAATAAATTAGTGTTGTCAATCACGGCTCCGTTGCAACTGCGTTACCCTTGCCTTCCGTCATCTTGATTACCTACTAAAAACCACCTTCCACTTTTGTCAAACTAGCTGTGAACATCAGCTTATTTGCTCATAATCAAATTCAATGCCACCGGTTAAACCGGTGGCCTGGTCAAAAAAAACCAGCCATCAATGTGGCTGGAGAGATTTTACTGTAAGAAGCGCAGACACTGCAGAAATTTATTGAGGATTGTACATTCCGTTGCTTTCCATATACTTAAAAATTTTTTCTCCATGCTCTTGTTCTTCTTTTTGGATATGATTTAATACCTGGCGAACGTTAGAATCGGTAAATTCAAAAATAGAAGTATCATATGTGCCGGAAATATACTTTTCTGTAGTAAGCATATCATTGCACAACGTAGCGTCGGCCTGATTTGCCATTGCCCCACGCCCAGTAATTTGCTGATATCCTTGTGCTTGCTGTCCTCTTTGGCTTTGTTGAGTGTTAGGAAGCTGACCGCTTAAAATTTGATTGATGGAATTTAAGTGTTGTTGCTCCTGTTGAGCCAAAGAGCTAAAAAGTTGTTTTAATTGTGGATCCTGTGCCTGATTGGAATAATTTTGATATTTCTGGACACAAAGTTCCTCATGAGCTTTTTGGTCTTGCATAAGCATTTTTTCTTTGGCAGTTAATGAAAGCTCCAATAAAATCACCTCCAGGTTTTTTTAATTATGCCATTCTATCTGGTTTTATATGCGTAGTAATTCGAACCATAAGGATAACCACGAGAACCGTCCCCCTGGTTTTGTCCCCCTGGTTTTAATTTATAATTTAAGGAGATTACGCAAGCGGTAATCAGTCTCCTTCCGGTTTCCTTTAGCATACATTTTCTCTCCAAGCAATTCTTCAGCAATCCATACAAGTGTAACCAAGCGATAAAGAATAAAAACAAAGGAATGTAAGAAGGTAAAGTTATCGTGAACATGGCCGCCAACCCTAACCGACAACATGTCCAGGGCCAGTGCTAAAATCGTAAATAATAGCAGTGTCAGGATTTTTTTTATAAATTCCCTGGGCATAAAACCAATCAATAGCAGGCCGGCCCCAAAGCTCCAGAACAAATGAAAAAGCGGTACTCCGGCCAAGGTCAGGAAACCCTCGTTAAAATGTGCTGAGCCAAGTGAGCTTAAGAAGAAATGAGAAGTCAGCAACAATACAGATGACAACAATCCTATAGGCCATAGGGCTTTAATACGCTCAATATCTAAAAAAACAAATACGGCCATCCATACTACTATCGAATAAACAACGCTTTCCCAATACCAAAATTCCAACTATACCACCCTGTTTTTATTTGTTAGCTATTTCTTTACTGCGCTAACCCGGCCGCCTCTGCAATAGGTGTATCCCACTTAATAGGTGTATCCCACTTGATTTTTACGTGGCGATCCTCGAAGCTCTATTATTGTTCACCATATACCTGATAATTATCATAAGCTAAATATAATAAAAATTTAAAGGAAATAAACATGCCTTCTAGAACATATCAATAGCGTTTAAAATTATGAAATAGACAGGGCATAAATGGGCAACGCCTATTTGTGCCCATTAAATTTTTAGTTTGGTAGGTTTAACCACGCAATGGTAATATTCGGTGGAATTTGAATAATTCTATTTGAACCGCGCCGATCTGTTTTTCGTCTATAAGACAGAAATAATCTGAAAGAGATTAATGATGAATGTTGATGCGAGCGAGCACAAATTGATATTAGCGGCTCAGACCGGTGATCATGAAGCCTTTTCTGAACTAACCCGAAGGCATGCCGGCTATATCTACCGGGTAGCCTATTCCGTCCTGAAAGATCAGGGCGAGGCAGAGGACTTGACCCAGGACGCCTTTTTAATATGTTTTCGTAAACTGGCGAACTTTCGCCTGGAATCATCTTTTCGGACCTGGCTCAGTCGGATCACTGTAAACCTTTGCTATGATCACCTCAGAAGAAAACGGCGAGAGGGGGTACTGCTGGGGAAAATGGCAGACCGTGAAACTGCAGTGGCAAAAGACTGGGTGAGTCGTGCCGACCAGAGTATGGAACTGAAAAATGCCGTCAGAAGGCTAAGTGACACCCACCGTGCCGTACTGGTCATGTATTATGAACTGGACCTTGATGTTAAATCAGTGGCCAGAATCTTGAATATACCGGTGGGAACGGTAAAGTCCCGTCTGGCTGGCGCGCGCACCACCTTACGAGAGATTTTAGAAAGAGGCTAGAAAAATGCTTTGTGAGCAAATCAGAAACTTGTTTAATGACTACCTGGACGGCGATTTAAGACCTGCCAAAAAAAGAACAGTTGACTCTCACCTGTCCCAGTGCAGCCAGTGCCGGGAGGAATTTGAAAAAATGAAGCACGTGGACGCCTGCCTGCGCCGGGAGGTCAAATTTATGTTCGAGGAAATACCCGTGCCGGAAGGCCTCCTGGAGAGGATTACGGACAGGGTTGACCGGGCTGGCTACCGGACTTCTTTTTTCCAACGCCTTCAGCCGTTTGGCCGCTATACTGGCATCGCCGCCGCCCTGCTCGTCTTTGCTGCCGCCTACGGTCTGTTCCACCAGCAATTCGGCGGCATGCCCTTCGCAAACTTAGCAGCTGACCGGCCATCACGGGCAATGGTTGAAAATGCCGGCCCGTCTGGTACCATCGGTGGTTTGTCGGAGGGCGCCGCAACGTCGCTAGAAGATAGTGCCGGCCCGACCGCAAGTGCTGGGGGGGAAGAAGCTGAGATACAAGATAGAGATGTGATTTTGGCCGACAGTAACCTGACTAATAAACCTAAAGATACCAGGGTGGGAGGCACAGCAAACACAGCTGCCGGTGCGCCGGAGCCGATTGAGCAGACAGAATATAGCACGTTAATGAAAACCGGACAAGGTGCAGGCGCGGCCGTCGACACCACAGGCGCGCTGAAACAGGCCTCGCCGCCAGGGGCGGGTATTATGTCTGGGACCGAAGTAACGGCCGAACCAGTCGCCGGTCAAGGGCCCGGGTCGAATAGGGAAACAGTCCCTCAAATCTCAACCAGGGGCACCCAGCCGGCAGACCAGGAGCTTATATCGGAATTAATTGCAGTCCCGGACAGCGGAGCGCAGCTAGACTACGCTGACGGCTCAGCCGGGTCGGACGGCGTCCCACTATGGCCGGACTATCTGCCGGCAGGGGTAAAACTGATTAAGGTCGACCGTTGGGGCGCTGCGGTCCGCCTTAATTATTCGGACGGTCAGTCGGACTTTTTTATCGAAGAAAGCCCGGCCTGGGAAAACCAGGCTGCCGCCCCGGGTTTAACCGTCGGTAAAGCGCTCAGGATCAACAATCAGGACGCGCTCTTACAAAACCCGGCCCCCGGTGGCGGGATAAGCCTGACCTGGGAGCAGGACCAGCATGTCATCACTATTAACGGCAACCTTCCCGAGCCGGAGCTGATTAAAATTGCCGAGTCATTTTGATTTTTAGCTCACAGGCCATCATTATTGATTTTAGGAAAGTCTGGCCAATGCGTCCAGCAACTTCTTATAGGTGACCTCCAGAGACTCGGATATTACCCGGACATCCCCGAACACCGGCATGAAATTGGTGTCGCCGCCCCAGCGGGGGACCACATGCACGTGCACGTGTCCGGGCACACCGGCGCCGGCAATACTACCCATATTAATTCCGACATTAAACCCCTCCGGATTAAAAGAGCGCAGCGCCTTGATCATTTTTTGCGTGTTCTTAAAAAGTTCCAGCATTTCTTCATCGGTTAAATCCTCAAGATCTCCCACATGCCTTTTAGGCACAACCATCACGTGGCCGTTAGTGTAGGGATACCGGTTCATCAAAACAAATGTTTTTTCAGCCCGAAACAGGACCAGGTTTTCCGCATCCGTGTCTGACTCCAGGATCTTGCAAAAGATACATCGATCATCGTGTTCACCCCCGATATAAACACTGCGCCAGGGCGCCCAAATCTGTTTCATCGCACTCACTCCTTACCCCCAAAATTTTCAGTACACTTACCCGGCAGGCCAGGACCGCCAAAGCCTGGTATGTGTCAGCGTATGTATGCGCAGCTTCCAAAAGTTATTATATATTCTACCAGTGTAATTGTATACCAGGATAAACCACCCGGCTATTGCCGGCAGTTGTAACCACAAAAAAAATTACCACCGGATCTGATGTCGTAACGGTGGTGTTCAGGTGCAGCTTTAGTAATTTCTAATATTATCCCTGTTCCCTTCCCTATTATTTTTCTCATTATTATCCCGGCTGTCCCGACTATTGTCCCTGTTATTTTCTCTGCTATTGTCTTTATTGTTGTCCCTGTTGTTTTCTTTGTTATTGTTTTTGTTATTATCTCTGTTATTGCCCCATTCATTTTTCCTGTTAATATCTTTATTATTACTCTTCTCCCAGCTGTTTTCCCTGCTGCTTTTATTCCTGCTGCTGGTATCATTTTTCTTAGTTTCCGCTATTTTTTCGTAGTTATTTGATTTTTTTTTGCCTTCGGGGAGAAACTCAATATTTTGTTCACTATAAGCGCCCGCTGACTTTTGCAGCTTCATGTATACTCCTCGATTAATTGATCTCTTTTCTTGATTTTTACTGCTATCAGTAGCCTTGACCGCTTTATTTTCCCGGATCAACTCAATTACGGACACTTTCTTTTCCTTTTGCAGTTTTCCTAAATTAATCGAGTTGATCTCACTGGCGCTGATCTTCACCCCTTTTTTAGCCGTATTCTGCAGCAAAATATACCTGCCGGTGGAGATGCCGGCTTTTTCAGCCTCCTGCCGGACCGAGCTTTCTACCGGTTCAATAATCACTTCGGTATTCACGGGACTAATGGCGAGCTGGCTTTTTACGGATTCATAAATGCCATCTACATCCACCAGGGGCGCTTCTTCGTTCTGACCGGTAGTTATGGTTACCAGGATTACATTATCGTCGTTATCTGCAAGATACTGATTCTTTATCGCCTGGGCAACGATTTGCTCAACAGCCTCATGCAAATTGAGCTTGAGCACCTGCACCTCCCGCATCAGGGAATCACCTTCGCTATTGAGACCGCGCGCTGAAACGACTCTCTGGTCTGCCGCCACCCCTAGTTCCACACTGGGGTTAATATCAATAGTCAGGTAAGCTGCTGCCGGCTGCATTTGTCCCGTCCAGAGGTGCCCGCAAAGGGCGATCATGAGCACCGACGCCGCCACCGCCAACAACTTGATATATGGTATTTTCCTTTTCTCTTCCAGGTTGATTAGTTGCCCCAACCTGGTACTGCCCGCGGGCAAAGGCACTTTCCTGTACTCACCTTCGCGGGTCAGGATAATACAAGACTTGCCGGTAATTTTGACAATCATACCACTGGTCTTCAACTCAGTTCCTCCTTTAAACTAGGAGCCGGCAGCTTCAAATAATCTGCAAGGTATAAAAAGTCGTGCCGCCGGTAAATCAAAACAGCCATCGCAATGATATATTTGCGGCCCCTTTCCAGCGTTTTACGGCCTATGCCGGTGCTTTTTTGCAGCTCAAGCAGCGGCAGCTTTTTGTTAGCCGCAAATTTTTCAAACAAACTGCCTGCCTCGGCCAGCTCCCAGGCTGCCCGGATTAACGACTGGCGCGTTTCCCGGTGGCGCGGTGAACAGCTGACCAGCTCAACAAAGGACACCCCATATTCTTGCAGCAGCTCATCATACTCCTTAATCTCCTCTTCCCTTTCCCTGGCAACAACTTCTTCCCGGTAATTATCCCAGGCCACGGCAATTTCGGCATTATTCTGACCATCGTCCGAAAATGGCAGCTGCACATTGGCCTCAGCATTCTTCTTCTCCTGCCGGTAGTGGTCAATCAGCCTGCTGTAAATCACTCTCCGGGCGTAAGGAAGAAAGGGAACCCCATGATCAGAACAAAACCGGTCGACGGCTTCGTTAAAAGCAATCAGCGCTATGGCCAGTTCATCGTCCCGACCCCATTCCAGAATCCGCTTGGCAAATTTACACGCACATTTAAAAACAAAGGGACGGCAGGCTTCTAAAAAACTCTCCCGAAACAAGCTGTCCCCTTGTTGAATTCTTTTTATGTCAGCATCCATATCCTGTACAGGAAACAAGTATTCACTCCCCTCCTTTTTCGGAGACCACCTCCACTTGCATCAAAAGCTTGGGTCCGGGGGGGTTTGACCGCTCTTAAATCCTATATACGAACCGGAAGCGGTTTTTCCAGTGTTATTCCAAGATAAATTATATCATATGATAAAAAAAAGACAGCGGTAAAGTATACCATTTAGTCAAGGGTAAAACTGTTATTTTGTCGCATCCTGTGGTAAACTCACTATATGCATATATACAGGAGGATTGCATATGAGCGAAGTACGTGTGAGATTTGCACCCAGCCCAACCGGCCGCCTGCACATCGGAGGAGCCCGGACGGCCCTCTTTAACTGGCTCTTTGCCCGTCATTATGAAGGTAAATTCGTGTTGCGAATAGATGATACCGATACCGCACGCTCTACCGAGGACTCCATCGGGCAGATCCTATCCTCAATGAAGTGGCTGGGGCTCTTCTGGGATGAGGGTCCAGGTGTGGGGGGCCCTTATGAGCCCTACTGCCAGTCTCAGCGCCTTGAGCTCTACCGGCAGGCGGCCAATCAGCTGTTGGCTGAGGGCAAGGCTTACTTATGCTACTGCACGCCGGAAGAGCTGGCCGAGCGACGCAAACAGGCCATGGCGGACAAACAGGCGCCGCGCTACGACGGCCGCTGCCGCTACCTAAGCCCGGCCGAGCGCGACCGGCTGGAGGCTGAGGGACGCTGGCCGGTGATCAGGCTGAGGGTTCCCGACAGCGGTGAGACAGTAGTGCACGACTACTGCCGGGGTGATGTTTCCTTTGCCAACGCACTGCTGGATGACTTCATCATTATGAAGTCCAACGGTGACCCCACCTATAACTTTGCCACTGTGGTGGATGACGCGGCAATGCGGATCACCCATATCCTGCGGGCCGAGGAGCACCTCTCCAATACCCCGCGGCAGATCCTGGTCTACCAGGCGCTGGGCAAGCCCCAGCCGGTCTTTGCCCATGTCTCCATGATCCTGGCGCCGGACAGAAGCAAGCTCTCCAAGCGACATGGCGCCACCTCGGTGGAAGAATTCAGGGAGCAGGGCTACCTGCCTGCGGCACTGATCAACTACCTGGCGCTGCTCGGCTGGTCCCCGGAGGGGGATGCGGAGATCATGTCCCCGGCGGAAATGGTATACCAATTCTCACTGGAGCACGTGGGCAAAACTGCGGCCATTTATGATTTAAAAAAATTGACCTGGCTCAACGGCCACTACCTGAACGAGGCTGATCTAACCCTGATCACCGGCCTGGTCATCCCCCTTTTGAAAAAACGCGGGCTGGTGCCGGAGGAGATTACGCCCCACTTCTATTATTACATCATGGAAGTGGTCGGAACAGTGCGCACCAGAGTCAAGACGATCAACGAAATCGTGGATGCCTCTACTTATTTCTTCAGTGATGATTTCGAATATGATCAGAAAGGCGTGCTCAAATACTTCAGCAAGCCCGGTGCAGCCAAATTACTAAAGCAAGCCCGGCATGTGCTGGAGTGGGTGAAGCACTTCGACCTGGAGACAACAGAAGCTACTTACCGGCAATTGAGTGAAAAGCTTGGGATTAAGGCAGGTGATCTGATTCATCCCACCAGATTAGCCCTCACCGGCCGTACCATGACCCCCGGACTCTTCGATGTAATGGTCACCCTGGGAAAAGAAAAGTCACTGGAGCGGCTGGATCGGGCCATAGCCTTTATCGAGCAGCTTGACCTTGATGGCGGGAAGGATTAGAAGAACAGCGGGGTATAGATAAAATTTAATATAGAAGCTTAATTGAACCCATTAACAAAGCTTGCATTATCTAAGGCGGTATGGTATACTTTGTGATAGTTTAAAAATGGGCAGGGAGTTATTGCGGGATGGTGTAGTGGTAGCACAGGTGACTCTGGATCATCTAGCCTAGGTTCGAGCCCTAGTCCCGCAGCCATAAAAATTTTGAGATTAATACACCTGCAGGGTTACTGCAGGTGTATTTTTTACTTATTCTTCTTTATTTTTTTCCTTTTCTCTCTTTTCCTTTAAAGCCCGCCAGACCTTTTCATAGCTCAATGGCAGGCTATTCACTTGCACCCCCGTGGCATCGTAAATAGCATTGTTATAACAGCCCATAGTAGGAATAGTGGCTCCTTCGCCTACTTCCTTAACGCCCCAAGGCCCTAGCGGCTCATAACTTTCCACCAGCTCAGAAGATATTTTCGGCATGTCTAACGCCGTCGGCAAACGATACTCGCCAAGATTAGGGTTGAGGATCTTTCCTTTATCATCAAATACAACTTCTTCCCAAACCGTCTCTCCCATACCCATATAGAGAGCACCGTGGACCTGAGCGTGAAGCAGCGACGGGTTAATTACCTGGCCGCAGTCGTGGACATCCCATACTTCTTTGACATCGATTTCCCCGGTCTCCTCGTCAATCTCAACCTCACTGATTTGCGTCGCGAAGCTATAAGCCGGCGAGGTTCCTACCGCCGCTCCTTTGAACTTTCCTCCAAGCTTAGGCGGGGAATATACTCCACGTCCCACCAGCGGGCCTTTTTGAACAAAGAACGTCCTTGCTACTTCCCCAAAAGACTTCCTGATTTCAGGGTTTGACTTGCAAAATACTACTGCTTCCCGGCAGTCCAGGTCCCCAACGTCCACTTCCATCATGACTGAGGCCATTTCTAAAATCTGCGCCTTAACCTCTTCACCAGCTTGTTTCACGGCCGCGCCGGACATAAGGGTTTGACGGCTGGAGTAAGCTCCAAAATCAAGGGGGGTAGTCTCGGTATCGGCAGCAACGATTTTCATATTTTCATAAGTAAAGCCCATTGCCTCGGCGGCCATCTGGCAAAGGATTGTGTCCGAACCCTGCCCAATATCATTAGCGCCGGTGTAAAGGGTAGCTGACGTACCGTCCTCACCTACCTTAATTATGGCCGAGGAGTGGGGCAGGTCGGTCCGGTATATAGGATAGCCGGCGCCGCTGACGAAACTGCCTACAGCCACCCCAATCCCTCTACCCTTGGGAAGTTTACCTTTCTTTTCATTCCAGCCAGAAATCTCCCGGGCTTTCTCAATGCAGGCGGTTAACTCACACGACTGAACGCCGAAATCGTTAGGGGTAACTGTATTGGGTTTGCGGGCGTTCCGCAGCCTCAGTTCCACCGGATCGATTCCCAGGTGCTCGGCAATACGATCCAGGTGGCTCTCAAAAGCATACCGAGGCTGGGGAGCTCCATGGCCTCGTTGAGCGCCGCAGGCCGGCAGGTTAGTATAAACTCGCAACATGTCGAATTTAAAGTTTTCAAAATCATAAGTCAGGGGAAGCATAGCCCCGGCATAGTAAGCGGTGGCAATGCCAAGGCTTGTGTAAGCCCCGCCGTCCTGAATAAAGTTGGCGTGCACCCCCAGGATCTTGCCGTTTTTATCCACGCCGGTGGTGATCTCCATATGCACTCTATGGCGGCCGCGGTTATGGGCAAACATATCGGCCCGGTCGTAGAACATCCTGACCGGGCGGCCGGTCATCTTAGCTATAACAGCCCCGGCAAACTCCAGACCGGTAGGCTCAAGCTTGCCCCCGAAGCCTCCTCCGATAAAGGTCTTGAGCACCCGCACATCACCCATTTTCATACCGAACTCCCGGGCGATGTAATACTGAAAGTAGTGCGGTGACTGGGTGCTGCAATAAACAGTCAGCTTGCCATTTTCCCAGATCGATATGGCCGAATGGGGCTCCATGGGAGCCTGATAGGCTCGATTTCCCACAAAACGGTCAGTGCGCACGTAATAAGCTTCCGCAAACGCTTTTTCCACATCGCCAAAGTTTTGGTGAATTTCAGCGTTCAGATTGCGGGGGTACTCGTCGTGCACTAGAGGCGCACCCTCTTTCATGGCCTCATACACATCAAATACTGCCGGTAAAACTTCATATTCAACCTTAATCAGCTTTAATGCCTTATAAACGGTATCTTCGTCGACAGCGGCCACGGCTGCGACCTTATCCCCCACAAAGCGGACTTTATCAATACAGAAAATGTTTTCATCCCAGCGGGCCGGGCTGATCCCGTACTTCAGGCTGGGTACGTCCTTATGTGTTATTACCGCCTTAACTCCCGGAAGTTTTTCCGCTTCCGAAGTGTCTATACTCAAAATTCTGGCGTGAGCATGCGGGCTGGTAAGGATTTTCCCCACCAGCATATTGGGAAATTTTAGGTCTCCGGTGTATTTTGCCTGGCCGGTAACTTTAACCCGCCCGTCAATCTTGGGCACACTCTTTCCTATAACTGAATATTTCTCTTCACTTAGTTTAACCCCACTTATATCCTCTGGTTTGTAATTTGTATAAGAACTTCTTTTCTTTTCCATATGCTTGCACCTCCTCTACTGTTCGTCAGCCGCAGCCAGGACGGCCTTAACAATATTAACATAGCCTGTGCAGCGGCACAGGTTGCCGGCAATTGCTTCACGCACTTCCTGTTCGCTGGGATGAGGATTGCGGTTAAGGAGAGCCTTGGCAGACATTATCATGCCGGGCGTACAGTAACCACACTGTACTGCAGCATTGTTTACAAAGGATTCCTGCAGCTTATCCAGTTTTTCATGCTGCGCCAGTCCCTCAATCGTGGTAATATGGCGCCCGTCTGCCTCTACCGCCAGAACCAGGCAGGAGTCCACCGGTTTGTCGTCCAACAGGACGGTGCAGGACCCGCAGTCGCCCAGCTCGCAACCTTTTTTAGTCCCGGTCAAATCCAGTTCTTCACGCAGGAAATTGGCCAGGGTGGTATTAGCTTTAACAACCCTGCTATAACTGTCCCCGTTGACGTTTAAAGTAATCAGATAGCGCTTAACACCGTTATTGTCTGTAATCGCCTGCATCTATTTTATTCCCCCCTTTTTTAGCAGTGTCCTTCTTGAATTGCTTTCTTCAGGGCACGCTTGGTAAAAACCCGCACCATATCCCGCCGGTACTCAGCCGAGCCACGTATATCAGATAT
Source organism: Desulfotomaculaceae bacterium (assembly GCA_028696455.1). GTDB lineage: Bacteria > Bacillota > Desulfotomaculia > Desulfotomaculales > Pelotomaculaceae > MVQL01. The sequence goes on from JAQVGZ010000016.1 coordinate 33,914, forward strand.
AGGCTTACTTTCTCCGGCAGCGCACACACCGACCTCTTCCAGGAGCCCGTCTGTAACAGATTTACCTTTAAGCAATTCTTCTGCTTTTTTAGCACGTATGGGCACTGGGGCAACAGCGCCCAGGACAATCCGGGCATCTTTACAAATATCCCCATCCATAACTACCGCGGCAGCCACCCCGACTACAGCCAGGGCGCCGGAGCGGCGCAGCCCGAATTTCATGTAGGTACTGCCGGTGAAGGGCTGGTCGGGAAGGATAATTTCGGTTAAAATCTCGTCTTGTTTGATCACAGTCTTACCCGGGCCGCTAAAAAATTCTTCCAGGGGCACTGTCCTCTCTCCCCCGGTTCCAACTAGCTTAACTATAGCGCCAAGGGCAATCAGGATCGGAGGCAGGTCGGCGGAAGGCACCGCGTTAATAATATTGCCGCCCACGGTTCCCCTATTCCTGACCTGGTTATTGGCCATGTGGTGCGCGGCCTCACAAATGGAAAGGTATTTTTCCTGCAGGACAGGTGAATTAGCCAGGTCATTATGAGTGGCACGGGAGCCGATAATTATCCCTTTTTCCTGTTCGTAAAAAATATTAGTGAGCTGGCTGAGGTTTTTAAGTGATACCAGGGCCTCGGGGGCCATAAGCTCCTGTTTCATTTTTGGTAGGGCGTCAGTGCCGCCTGCGATTACTTTTGCCCTGGCGCCAAATTGTGCCAGAAGCCCGCATGCTTCCGGCAAACTGGATGGGGCGTAATACTCAAAATCCGGTAAGTACATGTTCACCCTCCTCTTATTGATTTGCACGTAGAAAATAATAATAATTATTATAGTAAACGATGTTCACTATAATAATTATTATGTACTGAAAAGCATCATATGTCAACAAAATAAACCGAACATTATATGACGGTTCCCGGAAATAACCGTACAAATATCAGGCATCTAGAATATCAGCAACCTCATTAATTTCAAGCTCCAACATTTTTATTGCCGCAGACAATCTAACAACATTCATTTCAACACATTTAACGCCGGCGCCTAATGTTTTTAACTTTTCTGCTTCCTGTCTGAGGTTGGAAATTATATTAGCCATTTCGCGAAGATTGGGTTGTTCCGCCAAATTAAAGCACC
>JAQVGZ010000017.1 GCA_028696455.1 Desulfotomaculaceae bacterium
TTTAGATGTTATTGCAGGGAATATTGCTACTCCTGACGGAGCTCGGGACCTGATTGAGGCGGGTGCGGATGCGGTTAAAGTAGGAATAGGCCCCGGTTCGATTTGTACAACGCGGGTCGTGGCGGGTATCGGAGTGCCCCAGATAACCGCTATCTATGATTGTGCGCAAGTAGCAGCAAAATACGGGGTTCCGGTAATCGCCGATGGCGGGATCAAGTATTCAGGAGATATTGTGAAGGCGATTGCTGCCGGAGCGGATGTAGTGATGCTTGGCAGCCTGCTGGCCGGTACGGAAGAAAGCCCCGGAGATATTGAGATTTACCAGGGGCGTAGCTTTAAGGTTTACCGTGGTATGGGATCGCTCGCTGCCATGAAAGGCGGCAGCAAGGATCGCTATTTCCAGGAGTTCCAGGAGGATGAGAAAAAATTAGTGCCGGAGGGTGTGGAAGGACGTGTGCCTTTTAAAGGTTCCCTGGCTGAGACGGTCTACCAGTTGATTGGTGGTTTGCGCGCCGGCATGGGTTACAGTGGTTGCCGTAATGTCCTGGAGCTAAAGATAAAAACAAAGTTCATGCGCTGTACGGCGGCCGGCTTGAGAGAAAGTCACCCTCACGACGTTATGATAACAAAAGAAGCTCCCAATTACAGCGTTTAATCAATAATTTGAGACCTGCAGCAGACCGGGCTTGCCGTGAAGCTGCAGGCCTTTTGCGTCTCCCTGTATATTGTACAACTCTCACTTATGTTTATTAGATTTAATTTATTAATGTAAAAACAGCATGCTCTCGAAAAGTGAAACGTCCTGCAGGCTGACATTTTTGCCGATTCGGGCCGCAAACACGTTAGCCGGCTCCTCAGTAATATCCGGGTCGTCGGTGGCATATTTCTCTAAGCCGACTTTTTTAAAGGTATCGATCATCATTTTCCGGTAGCTGGATAATCCCAAATTAGTTCTTCTTAAGTCCCAGTGCCAGCAAAATTCGATAGCCACCACGATATAATTCTCAACAATCGGGTTGGCAAACGCTTCCTCCAGCAGTGCTGAGCCGACTCCCTTTCTTCGCCAGTCCGGGCTGACTTCAATTCCCCCCAGTTCTAAAACCCGCGGGTGTTTACTCCACCTACTGTACTTGCTCGGGTAATGAAAGGTCAGGTAACCGATGATTTCCTCATCGTTTCTAGCTGTATAGATCATTCCCTCAGGTAAATTCGATATTTTTATTAAGGCTTCCAATTGTTTGTCCGGGGGGCGAAAGCTGGTTAGTCCCTTATTTAAATGCATTTTTTCCAGAAGCTCAGCCTGCACCGGTCCTTCCACGTTTACCTCACCTCTGGTAGTGCCTTGAGGACTATCAACTATTTCAAGCTCTCTCATAAAGACCATCTCCTTAACAGGGACGTTGCCTTTTTATTATGTCCGGTAGATGTCTATATATTTTGTAAGTAATTGCCATAATTTGATGGAAAATATTGTATAAATCTTTATGGAAAATAAAGGTATTATGAAAAGCCAGATGAATTTATAAATATAAACATTTTTTCAATAATTGTAAGGATGGTGAACAAATCTAAATGGGTGGGAGACTAAATTCTTTGACTGATGTTTTAAAGAAAACACTTTTCTTTTTCGAATCGCTCACAGTAGCTGAACTAACCCCTTATGTCCATCGAAAAATGCTTAAAGATTACTCCCTACCTCAGGTAGAAGAAAAGGTAAAATTATGCCTTAGCCAGCACCCGTGCTTTTCCCAGGAGAGGGATAACTGGCGTTTAAATTTAGAGGGATTACGAGAAAACGATCAGTTTTACGCACTGCTCTTAAAGAAGGGACAACCGCAAAACCTGCGCGATCTTATGAAAAAAGCAAATGCTAAAAAAAGAAAAACTAAAACTCTGCTGGCCGAAGAGGCGTTATTAATCTCGGACGGGAGATTTGTTCAACTTGATAACGGCTACTGGGGGCTCAGTGAATGGGAGGTTGAGACCAATCATTATTCTTTGAAGCACTTGATCATCAAGGCGATGAAAATGCACCCGGGCGGCCTATCCGTTCAGCAAATTCTGGATGTAATTAGCTCCTGGCGATTTACGGAAAGGAAGACCATTGATGGCGTGCTGCGTAAATTTCCCTACTTTGAGCTCGTCGGTGAGGAAGTTTGGAGCTATAACCCAACTGCCCATCTACTTTATGATGATGTTTTGCGGAGGTTCCTCAATTTGCTCAGCAAACAAAAATTGAGATGGCGCCAGGAGCGCTCACGATGGAAAGATCAAATTGAGTCTGTGCAAAACAGCCTGCGCGAGGCTATGTCTGGCCAGAGGGAGGTAGCAGCTGCTCTGGCAGAGAAAATGGAATTGGCCGGCCAACATGATTATCTACTCACTCAAATGGCGGAAAAAGACCTGCTGCTCTCATTGCGCAAGCGAGAGATATTCCGTTACAGGGAACATGTTAAGAAGTTGGAGTCAAAAGCAAACTGCATTCTATATCAATGTCGCCTGTGGGTCAAAAGAGCCAGGGATGCGCAGGAAGACTTAGCAAAAATGAGAGTATTGCTTTCCAAAAATCAAAGTAACCAGGAAGGGCTTTTTATCAAACTGCAGCAATATAAGGGGAAAGACAGGGAAAACAAATCAAAATTGATGGAATTAAGGGAAAAGCATGCAAACAAAGTAGCTGAACTACAAACAGAAATTGTTGAGCTAAAACAAAAGCTTGAGCGGGAAAGAGCTGCGGCATTGCTTGAAGAGCGCAGAATGATGGAGGAAATAAGCAAACTTAGTAGCGATCTAAAAAAAGCGCTTAGATCAGAAGAAGAGTACCAACGGGCTCAATACATGGCCAAGCAGGAATTAGCTGCAACTAGAGATGGCTTAAAAGCACTTGAAGAACGGTTGAAAAACCCTTTAGTACGGTTAATTATTAATATAAGTTCTTTATTTAAGCGGTTTTATCCACGAAAGCCAGTTTAAGCTGCGTAATCTCTTTCCACAATTAATAGTTTCCAAACACCACCATATAATTAAACCGTGTATTTTTGTTTTTTTAAAGCATACTAAAGGCATGGCCGGCTGATTTTCCCAACGTATATTAAGGGGTGTTTAATGTGAATAACCGATATGGTCTTGCCTTATGTACTATACCTGATGATCCAAATCCAGCTCCCGAGCCCGATCGGAGGAAAGAACCGGATGGGCAGGACGAGCGGGAACGTGAACCCAATCCTGGTAAAAAGGTGACCGGTCGTGCCAAAGGTATTCTTGACTCAGTAAAGGAAATGGGCTCAGCCCCACTTCCTGAGGTAAAGAGCAATATCCATTGCCTAACTATCGTAGGCCAAATTGAAGGACATTTGGTGCTCCCGCCTCAGAATAAGACCACTAAATACGAACATATGATTCCCCAGTTGGTGGCGCTGGAGCAAAGCCCGGAAGTGAAAGGTATATTAATTCTTCTTAATACAGTGGGGGGAGATGTAGAAGCTGGATTAGCTATAGCAGAAATTATTGCCAGTATGTCCAAACCCTCGGTGTCTGTTGTCCTGGGGGGCGGACACTCTATTGGTGTGCCGATTGCGGTGTCTTGTACTTACAGCTTTATTGTCCCCACCGCCAGCATGACTATACATCCAATCCGCCTAAACGGCCTTGTTATCGGTGTTCCCCAGACTTATGAATATTTAGATAAGATGCAGGACCGGGTAGTGGGTTTTGTCGTAGGGCACTCTAATATAACAGAAAAGAAGTTTCGTGAGCTAATGTTCCGCACCGGTGAACTGGCCAGAGATATCGGGACAGTGCTGATCGGTGATGAAGCGGTAGAGCTCGGGCTAATCAATGAGGTGGGCGGTATAGGAGAAGCGATAAAAAAACTTAATAATATGATTGAAGCACATTAGAACTTCAATAGAGAGGGGCCTCCAAGATGATTTTATATACCCCCATGCAACTTGAGTTAGTGCTGGAAGGATTTGATCAAATTACATACACGGTTTATCAGGAAGTAAATTATTATGGGGTTTCAATGCTAGTGGAGCATGCTGACAATGGAAGAAAAAGAATAGTAAAATTGTTGAGCACAAAGCCATCTGACTATTTAAAATCCGAATTGTCTCCCGGTAATTATATTCAAGGATGAAGTAAATAACGGAAAATAGTCCTCTTTATTTGAAAGAGGACTATTTTTTGTGCTGATGTAAAAGGACTTTTAGTGGCGGCTATGGTATATTTATCTTTGGGTGGATAATTTATGGGAAAACATGGCCAGCTTGAAGAAAAGCTTAAATATGAGATATGCGGGGTTATTCTTATTGCTCTTGGTGTGCTGGGTACAGTCAGCCTTTTTTCCCAGCCCTCCGGTTTAATTAGCGATTTTGCGGTCAGGCTCATGAGAAATATTGCCGGTGAGGGGTGTTTATTCTTTCCCCTCCTGATGTTCTTGATGGGAGTAAGGCTGGTGCGCCGGAGAAGCCGTGCAACTATGTCTCAGAGAATGTATGGGGTGATTTTGCTCTTTTTTACCGGGCTATCCTTTTTTCACCTGATTATCCCGCTGGAGGATGCTTTCAATGCAGGAATAAACGGTGATGGGGGAGGTATTCTTGGCGCGCTGATAAGCTACTTTTTAAGAGAATCTTTTGGAACTTTCGGTACCTATCTTATCCTGGCTACTGCAGGAATTGTTGCTTTACTGCTATTAACAAACATTTCTTTGGTAGCAGTAGCCCAAATAGTTGCAGTTAAAGTCCGGGAGGGAGCAAGAAAGGGTTATCGTAGGCTATATGACTACCTTTTTACGGGGGAGGCAGAGGAGACAGAAAAAAAGCAGCCTGCGCCTGTTATAATTGATCACGGGGATGAGTTTACCGCGCTGGAAGTTTCACTGGTGTCAGGAAAGAATGTAAACGAACAAGAGCAAGATGACCAGTCAGCCAAAAAGAAAAGGGCGCCAGCCCCTGTGAAAAGCCCTGTAGAGGCGCCTGATTGCCAAAAAGCTGAAAACCTAAAGGTGAGGCCGGTCTTTCCGGAAAATCAACATTACCAGTTGCCTCCGCTTTCCATTTTGTTTCGCCCGTATAGAGTAAAGAATACACGGTTTAATAAAGATATTAATGACAATATTCGAATATTAGAGGATACTCTGAAAAGTTTTGGGATTAGAGGGAAGGTGATCCAGGTTTCCCGTGGTCCCGCAATTACCCGTTATGAAATACAGCCGCCTGCTGGTGTTAAAGTCAGCCGGATTGTTGGTTTGGCGGACGATATCGCTCTAAGTATGGCCGCGCCAGGTGTTCGCATTGAGGCGCCGATTCCCGGAAAGGCTGCCGTCGGCATTGAAATACCGAATAAAGAAACCGCTCTGGTTCATTTACGGGACCTTCTGGAAACACAGGAGTTTAATCAGGCTAATTCTAAGCTGACCATATCGTTGGGCAAGGATATTGCGGGCAACCCTGTTGTTGCTGATCTCGCCAAAATGCCGCATTTATTGATTGCCGGCGCCACTGGGTCTGGTAAAAGTGTCTGTATTAACACCCTGATTGTCAGTATCCTTTTTAAGGCAACGCCTGAAGAAGTAAAATTTCTGATGATCGACCCCAAGATGGTGGAGCTAACCATGTATAACGGAATACCCCATCTGGTATCACCAGTGGTTATTGATCCAAAAAAAGCAGCTGCCTCTTTGAGGTGGGCAGTTAAAGAAATGGAACATCGGTATGAGCTGTTTGCAGCAGCAGGGGTGCGTGATATAACCCGCTACAATCAGCAATTTAATAATAATGAGCCAGGTAACAACGACCGGTCTCCGTTGCCCTTAATAGTCGTGATTATCGACGAGCTTTCCGATCTGATGATGGTAGCGCCGGCAGATGTTGAGGATGCTGTATGTCGTCTGGCGCAAATGGCCAGGGCCGCCGGCATTCATTTATTGGTTGCAACACAGAGGCCATCTGTAGATGTGATCACTGGTCTGATTAAAGCGAATATTCCTTCCCGTATATCCTTTGCTGTTTCATCGCAGATTGATTCGCGGACAATCCTTGATATATCAGGTGCGGAAAAACTGCTGGGTAAAGGGGATATGTTATTTTTCCCGGTTGGGGCTGCCAAGCCTGTACGAGTCCAGGGCGCTTTCCTGTCGGACCGGGAAGTGGAGGATTTGGTTAACTACCTTAAAGACCAGGCTGAGCCCGTATATAATGATAAGATATTAAAAGTGGAGCCCAATAAAGATAGTGTTCAGGAAATGGAAGACGAACTTTTACCCAATGCGGTGCAGATTCTTATTGAAAGCGGTCATGCTTCCATTTCGCTGCTGCAAAGAAGATTGCGTATAGGATATGCAAGGGCGGCCAGGCTGATTGATATTATGGAGCAAAAAGGGATCGTTGGTGGTTACGAGGGAAGTAAGCCAAGAGCTATCCTGATGAGTTTAGATCAATTTAATCGAACCTTTAATAGAGATTAATTAAAGCAAGGGCAATTACCCTTGTTTAGGGGGGGACCGTTATTGGATATTGGACGGAAATTGAAAGAAGCAAGGGAAAACAGGGGTATAACGCTGGAAGATGTCGAAAGAGAAACTAAAATCCGTCGTAAATACCTGCACGCTCTTGAAGAAGAGCAATTTCAGATTCTCCCAGGTTCAGTATATGCTAAAGCTTTTCTGAAAACCTATGCCAGTTTTTTGAGGCTTGATGCAAGTGAGATTGTGGAAGTTTATAACAAAAATTTTATCAAAGAAGCTGTTTCAGAAAGCCCCGGCAAAATAACGAAAACAGAGACCAGGACTAGTAGTGTACCTAAAAAGAGAAACAACCGTTTTCTGTTATCAGCTATTGCGGCTATTGCCATAATTGCCGGTCTATTCATTCTGGGTGTTTATATTACAAACAGCTTAAATCAGGAGCCGGTATCTCCAAATAGCAGCCCCCCTCCGCCAGGAGGGCTTCAACCAGTTGAAGAAACTCCTGCAGTAAACATCGAACTAACCGTTAATGACAGCGATTGCTGGATGCTTGTTACAGTGGACGGTAGCGTAGCTTTTGAAGGTACTTTACTCCCCGGTCAGTCAAAGGGCTTCGAAGGTAAAGAAAATATAACGGTAAAACTTGGCAACGCCGGGGCGGTTACAGCAAAGTTAAACGGACAGGATATCGGTGCACTGGGTAGTCCCGGGGAAGTGAAAAGCCACGAATTTAGGGTAAACTAGTAGTTAAATAAAAAATAAAAAGCAACTACTTACTCATCGTGAATGTAAAACGTAACACCTAGAGTTCCGGGACCTGAATGAGTTCCTACTACAGCACCTAGAGTGGAAATAATAGGTTCGTCACAGTTGAGCTTCGCCATTATTTTTTGGCGAAGTTGTTTTATTCCTTCCGGGTCATTGCTGTGAACAAGGGAACACTTTATTGGTTTTCCACCTGTTTTTTCCCCTACAACCTGTATTAACCGGTTCATTGCCTTAGTCCGGCCTCTGATTTTTTCATAAGGGTGTACAATACCATCTTTTAAGAACAAAAGTGGCTTAATGTTTAAAATAGTCCCTAAAAAAGCCTGTGCCTTGCCAATCCGACCGCCGCGCGCCAGGTAGTCCAGGCTGTCAACAAAAAAGAAAACATTCATTTTAGGAATTAATCTCTGGACAATCTCTAATAGCTCCTGCTTTGATCTGCCAGCGCAGGCAGCACAGGCGACTGCCAACACAAGCTGTCCCAGCCCCATACTGACCGACCTCGAGTCGATAACCTCGATGTCAGCATCAGGAACCATATCTTTACCCATCCTGGCTGACTGGCAGGTACCGCTCATTGCCGAGGAGATATGAATGGAGATGATGCTACCGCCTTTCGCGTGCAGCCTCTGGTAGGTGGCTGCAAATTCTGCTGGCGTGGGTTGAGAGGTGACCGATAATTCCCGTTTCTCCACAAGCCGATGGTAAAACTGTTCTGAATCAATGTCTACACCGTCCAAAAGCGGTCCAAAACCATTAAAAACTACTTTGAGCGGTACAACTGTAATGTTGTATACGTCACACAGCTCTTTTGGCAGATCAGCAGTGCTGTCGGTTACAATAAAAACCTTTTTCATTGGTATGGTATACCTTTCTTTATTGAATAAATAGCTCATTCAACTGAAATAAGAAAATAATAAACAGGTTGCCCGCCACTTTGCACGTCAAAATCATGATCTTTATATATAATGCGCATTTTTTCGGATAGTGCTTTTGCCTGGTTATTGGTTACGGCATCACCGTAGTAAAGGGTAACCAGGCGGCCTTCACCTTCCAGCATTGTTCCCAATAGCTCTTCGAGGACTTTAGTTAAATCTTTTCCGGTACATTTCAAATCCCCCTCCGCCAGACCGATGATATCACCCTTCTTAATTATAAGCTCGCGGGAAACACTGTCGCGTACTGCAGCAGTGATTTCTCCGGAGCGGACGGAAAAAATAGCCTCTGACATCTTGCGGCTGGCTGTTTCGAAATCATCCTCCGGGTTCAGGACAAGGAGGGCGGCAAGCCCTTGCGGAATGCTCTTAGAATGAATAACCGATACCTCTTTAGCAGATAACTTGCCGGCTTGTTCCGCAGTAAGGATGATATTTTTATTATTGGGGAGAATTATGATTTTATCAACACCAATTTCGTCAATTGCTTCTAAAATCCTACCGGTGCTTGGGTTTAATGTTTGACCGCCGGAAACAACGTTGTCAGCACCAAGATTTTTCATAATTGCCTCGATACCGTTACCAGCGCCCACTGAAATGATCCCAAAGGATCTCCTGATATCAGATAGCTCAGTGTTGGGGACAAGTGCCTGGTTCTGTTCAACCATATTGTTTATTTTTATATCATCGAGCGCACCGTGCTTAAGGCAGCACTCAAGTACCAGTCCGGGATTGTTTGAGTGTATATGTACTTTGGCAAGTCTATCCCCTCCTACTACCATCAGGCTGTCCCCATAGGAACTTAGCGCATTCTTGATCGTATCAAGGGGTAGGTTTTGTCCTTTAACAAGAAGCTCTGTGCAGTAAGTGTAACTGATCACCTGACTACCTTTTTGAAAAGCCGTCGGGCTTGGCCGGGCAGGAAGCTTTACTGCAGATGGTGCTTTGGAAGCAGGAGATGAGGGTGAAGCAGATTTAAGAGCGCGTAAAAAGCCTTCCAAAATTACTACAAAGCCCTTGCCACCGGCGTCAACAACTCCCGCCTGCTTTAGCGTGGGAAGTAGTTCCGGTGTCTCCTCCAGAGCTGTTAAGGCTCGATTTAAGATAGTAATCATCAGTCTGAGTAAATCTGCGCTGTGCCGGTCAGCTGCGCCTTCGGCTGACTTTCTCACTACAGTAAGAATTGTTCCTTCAACCGGGCTCATCACTGTTCGATAAGCCACTCTGGCGCCCTCTGACAGGGCCCTGGCAATATCAGAGGCTGTTGCTCTCTCGAGGCCATTAAGGGTATCCGCGACCCCGTGCAGGATCTGGGAGAGAATCACACCCGAATTGCCCCTGGCGCCAATCAGTCCGCCGCGTGCTGCTGCCCCTGCCACCGCTCCGATATGATTTGATGCTAATGCTTGCGCTTCAGAAACTGCTGCTAGCAAGGTTTGATACATGTTGGTGCCGGTATCACCGTCCGGTACAGGATAAACATTCAAAGAGTCAATTTCTTCTTTTGATTGTCCTAGGAGTTCGACGGCGCCCTGAAGCATCATCTTCAAATCTGCACCGTCAAAAGAATAAATTGCCACGACTTCTTCTCCTGTCTAAATTAATCATTAGTAATTTCGACACTTCGGCTAGTTTTCCTTTGAAATTTCCAGTCAAAATAATTAACTTCGTTGTATGGAATTTAGGAGACCTTTGACAATTAACCCGGTAAGTTGTACATTTAAATAAAACAAAGCAAGGTGTAAACATGTCTAAAGAAAATACTTTTGATATTGTGTCCCAGGTAAACATGCAGGAGGTTAATAACGCTGTTGATCAGGCGGTTAGAGAATTGCATACCAGGTTTGATTTTAAGGGGAGTAAAAGCAGCATCAATTTTGATGGAGAAACGCTTATTCTTGTTGGTGATGATGAATTTAAACTGAAAAACGTGGTTGATATTCTTGAAACAAAGTTGGTCAGGCGGGGCATTAATCTTAAAGCTTTGAGATACGGAAAAATGGAACCTGCTGCCAAAGATACAGTACGCCAGCGGGTAACCCTGGTCCAGGGACTGGATAAAGAAAAAACCAAAGTGATCACCAAACTGGTTAAAGCAAACAAGTATAAGGTTCAGGCCACAATTCAGGGCGATCAAGTTAGGATTAGTGGCAAGAACCGAGATGACCTCCAGTCTATAATGCAATTAATCAAAGATTATGAATTTGATATTCCGATTCAATTTGTCAATTTTAGAACATATTAGCGCTGAAAACAAGAAACATAAGTGGGCGCTATCAAAAGGATTCATCTTCTGACCGTCGAATAAGAATCTTTAAAATACATCTGGTATAACGTTATGGATAATGGGTAGTGTTATGGATAATCAGGATCCTAGTTTATCCTTGTCTGTGCGGAGGAAAAAGCTGAACAAGGGGCCATTGTTCAAAAAAATAGGTTTAGGGATCGCGCTAATATTTATTATACTTTTTTTTTCACGGGGCATTATCGTCGGTGCTATTGCCGGGGTACAGTTTCTGACTATTCAGGAAATAACCGCGACAACAACGTTGGAAGGAATTCTAATTAAAGAAGAAACGGTTGTTACAGCCCCGGTGACCGGACAGCTAAAATTTATATCAGAAGATGGTACTCGTCTGAGTGTTGGGGCCAGGGCGGCACAAATAGCCGCTGCTGATCAGGAGTCCAGCATTGTAAGTGTGTTTACCCCAGTCGCGGGCATTATTTGCCGTCATCTGGATGGCCTGGAGAATATCCTTGCACCCGAGAACCTTGAGCTATTGGATTTATCTTACCAGGATAAATTAGCCGTTAAGCAGGCTGTTATTAATAAACAGGTGGAAAAAGGACAGCCATTGTTTAAGATTATTGACAACCTGGCATTGCTGAACATTTATACGGAAATCCCCAAAACGGACCTTCCACCTGAACTGGCGGACAAGCATGGCTGGCTTACGGCAGCCTGGGAGGGCCGTACCATGTCTATAAAACTCCGTGAGGTGAGGGACAAAGGTAACCGGTGGTCAGGATTCTTTGTGCTAGCTAACTACCCGGAATCGCTCCTGCATCACCGGCAAGTAAGACTAACAGTCACGACTGATAAGCTTAAAGGACTCCTGGTACCTGCTGGTGCTATTGTTTATCAAGAGGGTGTGCCGGGGATTTACCTGGTCGTTAAGAAAAAAGCACAATGGGTGGCTGTAACGCTTGAGGGGAAACTAAACGGTATAGTTGCGGTTTCGGGGCAGGGATTAGGTGAAGAAACACGTTATGTGAGCAATCCTTTATTTACAAAGGAAGGCAGTCGGGTGGAATAGTGATATAAGGAGTAGAGCATGATGATTATACGACATAACCTGGACCAGGTGCAGGAGCGAATTTACGACGCTGCCCACAGGGCCAGCCGGCTTCCGGAAGAAATAAAAATGGTTGCTGTAACTAAAAACGTATCCTCTGAAATAATTAAAGAAGCAATAGACTGGGGGGTAAGCAGGCTTGGTGAAAATAGGGTGCAGGAGTTTTTGCAAAAGTACCCGGAATTGCCCACCGGTACAGAGTGGCATTTAATCGGTCATTTGCAAACAAACAAGGTAAAAAAAGTTATTGGCAAGGTGGCCTTAATTCACTCTCTCGACCGCTGGTCCCTGGCAGAAGAGATCAGCCGGGCGGCTATGAAAAATGATATCGTAGCCAGGGTGCTGGTGCAGGTTAATGTTGCGGGTGAAGAAACTAAACATGGCCTTTCATTGGCGGAAGCGGAGGATTTTATTGCCTCAACTGTCCGTTTGCCTGGTTTGGATGTACGAGGGTTAATGACTATTGCCCCTTGGACAAAAAACCCGGAAGAAGTACGCCCGGTGTTCCGGCAGTTGAAGGAATTAGCGCGGCGTATCGAGAGCAGTAGGATTGGGGCAACTATGGAATATCTGTCTATGGGTATGAGTGGAGATTTTGAAGTGGCTATTGAGGAAGGCGCTAACCTTGTAAGAATTGGCACGGCAATATTCGGTGAGAAATAGTAAATAACTTAATTGGAGGGATAGCTATGGCTTTTAAACTGGTGGACAAGATGCTTGGAATTATTGGCTTCGACGAGGTTTCTGAAGAGGAAGAGAATAACAGCAATGATGAAATACATGAACAACCCTGGCAAAGAAAAAAAGAGAGAGAAAAAGGAACCGTAATAAACCTTCATACACAAAGACAGGTGCGGGTTGTGGTAATTGAGCCCAGAACTTTCGAAGATGTTAAAGAAATTTCGGATAATTTAATAAACAGGTGTCCGGTTATCGTAAACCTTGAGCTTGCTGAGCCGGAATTGGCAAAACGGGTAGTTGATTTTGTCAGTGGGGCCACTTATGCTTTAAATGGTCACCAGCAAAAAGTTGGAAATGGCATTTTTCTTTTCGTGCCAAACAATGTGGATATCAGCAGTGCGTTAAAAAATCAGAGTAAAGAAAAGAGTATTTTCCCATGGATGCGTTCATAAGTAATACTGGAGGGATAATTTAATGCCGTTAAGAGGCCAGAAAATAGGCTTCCTGGGTGGTGGCGCTATGGGTGAAGCCCTAGTGGCCGGGTTGCTCCGCAATGGTCTGGTTGCTTCCTCGTCGCTGTACGTAAGTGATATAAATCCTGATCGTCTGGAATACTTGCAGGATAAGCTGGGCGTTAACGTAACAATCGATAATTCTGAAGTGGTTAAAGCTGCAGATATTATTATTCTGGCAGTAAAGCCACAGGTAATCGGTCCTTTGTTGAAAGAAGTTAGCTCGGTGGTACGGGTAGAGCAGACTTTTATCTCAATTGTGGCTGGGGTTACGACTGATATAATCCACTCCTTTTTTGATGATTCGGTGCCGGTAGTGCGGGTTATGCCGAATACCCCTTGCCTTTTGGGTGAAGGGGCCTGTGCTGTTAGTGCGGGGAAGTATGCTAATGAAGAGAATGTGAAAAAGGCAATGGCCATTTTTGCCGCAGTGGGAAAAGTGTTGGCTGTACCAGAATCTATGCTGGATATCGTTACCGGTTTAAGCGGCAGCGGCCCGGCTTATATGTATGTGCTGCTGGAGGGATTTATTGACGGAGCGGTGCGGTTAGGTATGCCCAGGGATACAGCCAGGGTTTTAATTGCTCAGACTATGGCCGGAGCTGCGAAAATGGTTTTGGAAACCGGAGAGCATCCCAGTAAGTTAAAGGATATGGTAACCACTCCGGGTGGCACTACTATAGCGGGCCTTTTTGCCCTGGAAGAAGGAGGCGCACGGGCGCTGATGATGAAGGCGGTAGCTGCTGCAACCGATCGGTCACGGGAAATGTCCCGATTAAAGTAATATGTGGGGTGTATAATGAGCGTTATTACTACTGCGGTGGATGTAGCCTTCACGTTGTACGCATATCTAATAATTTTTCGGATTTTTTTAACATGGGTTAGACATAACCCCCTCCATCCTATAATAAAGTTTGTTTATGAAATAACCGATCCCTACTTAAACTTGTTCCGTAGATTTGTACCACCGATTGGGATGATAGATTTGTCACCAATAGTCGCTTTAATTGTATTGCAAGTAATTCAACGGTTGGTCCGGTATTTAATCTACTTATAAACAAGATAAAATAACTAGCGGATGACATCCAAATTCACAGGTTCCAAAGGCTTTAATAGTATTGCTGTAAGGGAGTTGTTGTATTGGATGAGCTAAAGAGGGCTTTTAGGAATAGGTTGCCCAGGTTCCAAAATGAGGTGGATTTTTTAGTTTCTGCTGTTTTACTG
This sequence comes from Desulfotomaculaceae bacterium, assembly GCA_028696455.1. GTDB lineage: Bacteria > Bacillota > Desulfotomaculia > Desulfotomaculales > Pelotomaculaceae > MVQL01. The sequence goes on from JAQVGZ010000017.1 coordinate 13,946, forward strand.
CCGATTGTTATAGTGAATGATGAACCACATGTACTTTTTGAGGTTCGTGCCGAGAATCTAAAAAGACAACCCGGAGAAATCTGTTTTCCGGGTGGCATGGTGGAGCAGAGTGAATTTGACAATCCAATGGAAGCAGCTGTCCGTGAGGCTACAGAGGAGTTAGGTATTGAAAGGGAACAAATTGAAGTTATTGGACAACTGGATTATTGTATCAGTTTGACTGGGATATTAATATATCCTTACGTAGGGATGATTGCCCGGCCTGATCAGATAGTACCCAACCCCGGCGAGGTTGGGGAAGTTTTTTTAGTCCCGGTAAAATTCTTTTTAACTAACGAGCCATACCACAGCAGGGTTGAAGTGTCAACCCGTTTTGTCGAAGGTTTTCCTTTTCACTGCATTCCCCAGTCTTATAAAAAAGGCTGGCAGTTACGCGGAACTACTACAGTTTATTTTTATAAATATAAAGACAGAATCATCTGGGGTGCAACTGCAGGAATTTTGCATAATTTCGTAAGTATATGTCATAACATAAAATACTGGCAATGATGTGACTGCCGGTATGGTGATGAGCGGTGAGCGCTGACTCTGGCTTCAAAAAGTCTGTAGAATGAGGTAGTGATAGTTCTTGTTATTTATAAAGGAAGATAAAGACGGGGTGGTTTTTAAGGTCAGAATTCAACCGAGAGCGTCTATGAACAAATTAGTAGGCTTACATGAGGACGCTCTAAAAATACGACTTACTGCCCCACCGGTGGACGGAGAGGCCAATGAAGCCTGCCGGGCTTTTTTGGCCGGGCTTTTATCTGTTTCCCGCTCCCAGGTAAAGATAACCTCCGGTTCAACCGGACGTAATAAAATGATCAAAGTTACTGGAATAGGTATTGCAAAAGCCAAAATGGCTTTCGGGCTTTAGAGTAATGTTTCATGGGAAGAAATGCGGAATAAAGCGCCAGACTTTTACCGGTTAAGTTTTTTGTGAGTCTCTTTAATACATTGGTGAAGTTGACTGCCTAAACTCTTTTATATATAATATGTTCATGTAAAAATACTCATTTGACCTATGAGCGGGAAGAGTAGATGGGCTCGTCCTTTCAGAGAGCCGGGTTAAAAAGGTGGAAACCGGTAAGGATAATCCTCGAAAATCACCCGGGAGGCGCCGGCTGAAACCATATGCTGGGATTAAGCAGGACGGTTCGCTACCGTTAGCCAGCGATCAAGTGGCCGGCTTTCTATAAGCTGGTAATTTGGGTGGTACCGCGGGAGTAAAGCCTCGTCCCTATTATTTGGGGACGGGGCTATTATCGTTGTTTTTTGTAATGGATTTTGTCTGGCTTATAAATTCAACCTAAGACAAGCAAAGCAATATATATACTATTTTATCCAAATTGTATAATATCAGTGAGGTGTAAAAGATGGATTACGGCAAGACATTAAATTTACCTAAAACTGACTTCCCGATGCGGGCAAATCTACCTGAAAGGGAACCGGAATTATTAAAATTTTGGGATGAAATTGATCTTTACAGCAAGGTCCAGGAAAAAAACCATGGTTGCCCAAAGTTTATTCTGCATGACGGACCACCCTATGCAAACGGTCACATTCATTTGGGACATGTCCTCAACAAGGTATTAAAAGATATTGTGGTTAAGTTTCATTCTATGTCCGGATATGACGCGCCTTTTGTGCCCGGCTGGGATACTCACGGCCTGCCCATTGAGCAGGAGGCGATTAAGGCTTTTGGGCTAAAACGACATAAAATCGACTTGAATGAGTTTAGAAAAAAGTGTAAGGACTTCGCCCTGAAATTTGTAAATATCCAGAAGGAAGAATTTAAGCGTCTGGGCGTGCGTGGAGATTGGGACAGGGCCTACCTTACCCTGATGCCTAATTTCGAAGCCCGACAAATAGGCGTGTTCGGTGAAATGGCCAAAAAAGGCTATATTTATAAGGGGTTAAAGCCAGTGTATTGGTGTGCCTCTTGTGAAACAGCACTGGCGGAGGCAGAGGTCGAATACGGTGATGATGAGTCAGCGTCCATATATGTAAGGTTTCCTGTGAAAAATGGTAAAGGAGTTTTGCCAGAAGAGGATACTTACGTGGTAATCTGGACCACCACTCCCTGGACTTTACCTGCTAATGTAGCTATATGCCTGCACCCTGATTTTGAATACGTGCTGCTCAAGATTAATAAAGATAAATATGTGGTGGCAAGAGATTTAATGGAGAGCTTTCTGTCCAGTATTGGTGCACCAAAAGCTGAGGTGTTAAAAGAGTTTAAGGGTTTCGAACTGGAAAAAGTAGAGTGTGCTCACCCCTTCTTCGATAGAATATCTCTGTTGATTTTAGGAGATCTAGTTACCTTAGAGCAGGGCACGGGCTGTGTGCATATTGCTCCCGGCCACGGTATGGAAGACTTTATTGTGGGTTTACAGTACAACCTTCCCGTACTTTCACCCGTAGACAGTAAGGGTCACTTTACCGATGAAGCTGGCATTTTTGCCGGAAAGTTCTATCTTGACGCCAATAAAGCAGTACTGGATGAGCTGGAGCGTCGAGGTCACTTGTTAAGATATGCCACCTTCCAGCACTCTTACCCGCACTGCTGGCGCTGTAAAAAACCAATTCTTTTCCGGGCAACCGAACAGTGGTTTGCTTCCATTGATGGCTTTCGCAAAACAGCCCTCGATGCGATCCGGAAGGTGCGCTGGATCCCCGACTGGGGTGAAGAGCGAATTTACAAAATGGTAGAGAACCGAAGCGATTGGTGTATATCCCGCCAGCGTACCTGGGGGGTGCCAATCCCCATCTTTTATTGCAGCAATTGCGGGAAAGATTTAATTAACAATGAGACGATCAAGTATCTTCAGCAACTTTTCCGTGAACATGGTTCCGATATCTGGTTTGCCCGGGAGGCCACTGACCTGTTGCCTGAGGGAACAAAATGTTCAGAGTGCGGCTCCGGAAGTTTTACCAAGGAAACCGATATCATGGATGTCTGGTTCGACTCCGGTACGAGTCACATGGGCGTGCTGGATGAACAATCGGTGTGGCCGGAGTTATACTGGCCGGCTGACCTGTATCTAGAGGGCAGTGACCAGCACCGCGGGTGGTTTAACTCATCCCTCTCCACTGCAGTAGCTGTAACTGGTAAGTCACCTTACCGGGCAGTGTTGACCCATGGTTTTTTAGTGGATGAGCAGGGACGTAAAATGTCAAAGTCGCTGGGTAACGTAGTTGACCCGGCTAAAGTGATTAAGCAAATGGGCGCAGATATTTTACGCCTTTGGGTAAGTTCAGCAGATTATCGGAGTGACCTGGCGGTTTCACCAAAAATTTTAAAACAGATCACCGAGGCTTACCGGAAGATCCGGAACACCTGTCGCTTTCTCTTAGGAAACCTGTATGACTTTGATCCAGCCAAAGATCAAGTACAGTATAAGCAATTGCCTGAGATTGACCGCTGGGCGTTGCTAAAGTTGCATAAGCTGATCCAGCGGGTCCTTACCGGTTACCAGGATTATGAATATCATATCGTCCATCACGCTATCCATAGTTTCTGTACCGTCGATATGAGTGCCCTTTACCTGGATATCATCAAAGACCGACTTTATACTGCCCCCGCCAATTCTCCTGAGCGCCGGGCGGCCCAGACTGTCCTGTATAAAGTGCTGCATGCTTTGGTCCGCTTGCTGGCTCCGGTATTGGCCTTCACAACAGAGGAGATCTGGCGCTATGTGCCTGGTAACCGGGATGGGCTAGCGAGTATTCAGCTCGCCAATATGCCGGAAGTTAATGAAGCTTACCTGGATGAGGAACTTGAGCAGAAGTGGCAGCGACTTCTAGATGTTAGAGGTGAAGTTACAAAAACCCTTGAGGTGGCCCGGCGGGGCAAGGTGATTGGTAATTCTTTAGAGGCGTCCGTTAACCTCTATGCAGAAAAAGAGCTCTATAACTTCCTTGAGCCGGTGGCAGCGGAATTGCCTACAATTTTTATTGTTTCCGCGGTTGCCCTAAAGCCCTTGAGTGAGGCGCCAGGGGATGTTGAACGTTCTGAGATGTACCCTGGGCTGGCTATGACCATCCAGCCAGCGAAAGGACAGAAGTGCGAACGCTGCTGGATGTATCATGAAGACGTGGGGGCTGATGAGGTCCATCCAACTATTTGCCCGCGGTGTGCACAGGTTTTAAGAAATTCATAATACGCGGCGATGATGCTGATGACCAGGATATCAAATAGTAAGAAACCTTCCCTATTAGGGGAAGGTTTCTATGTTAAGAGTCTGCAATGACTTTGCTAAGCAATAAGCTTAGCTTATTGGCAAATGTTTTTAGATTTTATGATAATCAACTACGATCAAGAAAAACCATTTTTAACATTTACCAGCTTGCAGCCTGTAATATCCAGGCCTAGTCATTACTGACTCTAATTGTATTCTAACCATGAAGAAGAAAATTATTTATTTAAATAATGTTAATATTATCCATAAAAAGTGTGATATATTATAGTAGGTGATAGGATATGTTATCCTTGATAATATTAGTGACTTTGTTATTAGATCAGGGATCCAAGGCTATAGTCCAGATGATGATGTATCATGGTGAGTCTATCCCGGTTTTGCCGCCTGTTTTCTATTTAACGTATATTCATAATCCGGGAGCAGCGTTTGGATTACTTGCCTACCAGACGCCATTATTTATTGCTGTAGCAGTGCTACTTACTATGGGGGTGCTTTTAGGTTATCAAAAGTTATCCCGGGAGCGGTACCTGTTGCGGTGCGGTTTGCTGTTAATTCTGGGAGGGACGCTGGGAAACCTGACAGACAGGCTACGGCATGGCTATGTAGTTGATTTTATTGACTTTCGCGTTTTTCCTGTCTTTAATCTAGCTGATACAGCTATTGTTGCCGGAGCCTGCTTGCTGGTCTGGGAATTATTTAAAAATGAAGATAAGCAGCAAAAAAAGGAAAGTGAATTATAATGCCTGAAAAAAGTGTCTTTCAGGTTAACGTGGGTGCCGGTAAGCGCCTGGATGTGTATCTGGCCGACGTTACTGAGGGACTAAGCCGTTCCTTTATTCAAAAGTTGATCACAGAGGGGATGGTTCTGGTTAGCGGTGAGGCAGTCCGCCCTAGTTACAAGGTAAGGTCAGGAGACCGGATCTCCCTGGATATCCCCGAGGTAGTAGGGCTGGAAGTAAGGCCGGAACTAATCCCCCTGGATATTTATTATGAGGATAGCGATCTTATTGTGGTGAACAAGCCACGAGGGATGGTTGTACATCCGGCTGCAGGTAATTATTCAGGCACACTGGTAAACGCTCTCCTTTTTCACTGCAGGGATTTATCAGGAATTAATGGAGTGGCGCGCCCGGGCATCGTGCATCGTCTGGATAAAAATACCTCCGGCCTGATTGTAGCAGCAAAAACCGATGCCGCTCATTGTGGTTTAGCCAAACAGCTCAAAGAACGGCAAGTTAAACGACAGTATCTTGCTTTAGTGCACGGGCAAGTAAAAAAAGATGCAGGCATAGTTGACGCCCCAATCGGACGTGATCCAGGTGATAGGCAGAAGATGGCGGTTGTAGACAAAAACTCAAAATACGCGGTTACTCACTACAAGGTGATCAAGCGCTACGCTGGTTATACCTATCTCTATTTGAGGTTGGAAACCGGCCGTACTCACCAAATTAGGGTACATATGGCCTATATCGGCCATCCGCTGGCTGGCGATCCAAAATATGGCCCTGCTCGTTCTCATTTAAGTCTCGGGGGGCAGTTTCTTCATGCTGCAAAGCTTGGTTTCATACACCCACGAACCAGGGCATATCTGGAGTTTGAAGCACCCCTGCCTCAGGAATTGAGTGAAGTTCTGGAAGGCTTGTTGCCTGCATGAACAGCAAACATACTTAATAAACCATTGCCGAGTTTAGCAAATATGATGAAAACCCCCTTTAGGGGGTCCTTCTTATTTTTAAAAATTATTTGTATTGATGGCGTGCTTTCTTTAGGCTTAGATCAATTAAAATTGAATTCTATTGTAAATAAAACTATAATTAAAAGTGTTTATGGCTTATACATAAAACAGTTAATTTGGAGATGCTGATAAATGGTTCATACTTATTCAATGAATGGCCTGAATATTGCTATAGATGGTAATAGTGGAGGAATACATATCCTTGATAATGCAGCATTTGATTTACTTATTCAATGCAAGGACCATTTTGTTTATGATCAAGCAGCCATATTGCAGGATAAGTATTCCGTGGAAGATATCAGGGAATCGTGGGAGGAAATAAACTCACTTAAGGAAAAAGGTTTGCTGTTCTCACCTGAAATAGAGCAAACTTATGCAATCAATGATGCTAGTTTGGATAATGGGGTTAAAGCCCTCTGTCTTCATGTGGCCCATGACTGTAATTTAAGGTGTGAGTACTGTTTTGCTTCAAAAGGCAATTATAGTATGGCAAATAAGCTGATGCCGCTGGAAGTTGCTATTAAGTCGGTTGATTTCCTCATCAACAAATCTGGGCAAAGGAAAAATGTGGAGATAGACTTTTTTGGTGGTGAGCCCTTACTTAATTTTGATGTTGTAAAAAAGACAGTTGAATATGGAAGGAAAGTTGAGGTTCGCACCGGTAAGAAATTCCACTTTACTATTACTACCAACGGCATGCTGTTAGATGATGATGCAATAAGCTATATTAATGAAAACATGGATAATGTGGTGATCAGTCTGGACGGGAGAAGAAAAGTCCACGATGCCATAAGGTATGATGCGGCAGGCAAAGGTAGTTATGAAAAAATTCTCAATAGCGCTATGCAATTAGTTCGAGAAAGAGGAAATAAGAGTTATTTTATTCGTGGAACATTTACCTCTAGAAATTTAGATTTCCATAAGGATGTTTTTCATCTCGCGGATTTAGGTTTTGGGGAAATATCTATGGAGCCGGTAGTGGGTGCAGGGGAGGACTTCCACATCCGTAAAGAACATATTCCCACCATTCTTTCTGAATATGAGCGGCTTGCCTATGCCTACATAAAAAGAATAAAATCAGGAAAGCCCTTCAGGTTTTATCACTTTAACATAAATGTTTATAATGGCCCCTGCTTGTATAAAAGGGTTACAGCCTGTGGTGCGGGCACAGAGTATTTTGCCGTGACTCCTGAGGGAGAGCTTTACCCCTGTCATCACTTGGTGGGTTTGCACGAATTCAAAGCGGGGGACCTAAATACCGGTATTATAAATGATTCTCTGCGGGCCAGCTTTAGAGAGTCAAACATATTTACCAAAGAGGAATGCCGAAAATGCTGGGCGAAACTTTTTTGCTCCGGTGGCTGCCACGCAAACGCTTATTATACCAACGGTAACATTATGAAGCCGGATAAATTAGTATGCGAGATGCAAAGAAAACGTGTTGAGTGTGCTATTATGATTGAGGCCTGCAGAGTTTTAGAAAATCAAAATTACAAGGAGTAATTGAAATGATATCAAAAGACTTGCTCGAACAGATCAACTACCTGGCGAAAAAACAACGTAACCAGGGACTAACTGTAGAAGAAAAAAAGAAACAAAGGGAGTTGCGTGAAAGGTACTTGGAATATATCCGCAGCTACGTGTCAAATACGCTTGAATCGGCAGGATTTAAGCCTAAGAATAAAAAACACGGTGGCGCTTGTGACTGTGAAAATTGTACTACAGAGCACGAGCGTGGGAAAAATTACTTGAATTAAAAATTATTATTATTGACACAATACAAATTAAAGATAGTAACGGCTCTCATTGAATGGAAGAAATGTTTCCACATTAGGATAATAGCTTTCATTCAGTGGGAGCGTTTCTATTATACACATAAAATCATTAAAAACAGGGAGCCTGGTTTTAACTTTTGCTTTGGAGGACAGAAAAGTTGAAAAATAAAGCGGGAGCAATTGTTATAACTCTGGTAGTTATATCCTTTCTTGTTGTTCTTTTTAATAAATCTGAAGTAAATAAAAATTCCATTTCTACCGTGTTTACCGGTGGATTCTTTCAGGAACTAACGAAGGAAGCACCTGAATTGTTACCGGGTAACTTTGTCACTATCTTCGATGAGAAGGGAAATACACTGTCAATGATGTCTAGGGCTATATATATCGGTGATCAGATTTATACTTCCGAAGGAGACATATACCGGATAGACAATGTGCAGGACGACCGGGCTATAGCTAGATTTATTGGTATAGACCCGCAAATAGTAGCTTATAATGAGTATTACGCATCTCAGGAAATTCCAGTAATTAATAATGATACCCGAAACGTGCCAGACCCGCCGGCCAACTTCGCTATTTATCATACTCATAGTGCCGAGTCATACATACCTTCCGACGGTACTGCTTCCATAAACTTTAAAGGTGGCATTTACAAAGTAGGTATAATTATGGCCGAGACCTTAAAGAAAGTTGGGATGGGGGTAACCTACGACCAGACACCCCATTGCCCACACGACAATAACGCTTATGTTCGTTCGCGCCGAACGGCCGTAAAACTATTGAGGGACAACCCGGTGGCGATCTTTGATGTACATCGTGATGGTGTTCCTGATCCAAATTTTTATAGAACTAAAGTTGATGGTAAGAATGTAGCCAGTATCCGCCTTGTAATAGGACGGGAAAACCCGAGCATGTCGGCAAATCTGGATTTTGCAAGACAGATGCTGACTGCTGTTAACAGTGTCCAACCAAAAGTTGTGAAAGAAATTTTTGTTGGTAAAGGAAACTATAACCAGGATTTATTGCCTACCGCGCTGCTTATTGAGGCAGGTACTTATACTAACACCAGAGAGGAGGCTGAACGGGGCGTTAATCTTTTTGCCGGGGCCTTACCTGCAGCCTTGGGGATAGGTCCCTCTTCTCCGGCTCCCGAAGGAGCAGCAACTTCGGAAAAATCGACAGGGGCAACCAGAGGCTCGTGGAAGGCTTTGGGATGGATCCTGGCACTGACTGTTTTAGCCGCTATGATATTCCTCGTGATTAACAATGGGAATTTGTCTAATGTAAAGAGAAGGTTATTAAACTTTAGCAGAGAGATTATGCCTCTTGGCTTGCGCCGGGCAGCAAAAAAATTGGATATCAATAAAGGGAATAAAGGCAATATTGACTAAAATAGAGGGCGCCCATTCAAACCGTCGCGGAACAAATTCGCTCCGGATAAAGAGAGAAGATGTGACAACCTAGGGAGAATCAAATCACAAAGCCGCCATTTGGACTCACAACCTGCCCGGTAATAAAGTTTGCCTCTTCGGATGCTAAAAAGAGAATGCAGTTTGCTACATCTTCCGGCTTACCTAATTTCATTAACGGAGTGGCTTCCTTAAGGTCAGACAGTTCCTTAAACGAAAGTTTTGAGAGCATATCAGTTTCTATAATCCCGGGTGCGACACAGTTAACCTGAATGTTGGATGGACCCAGTTCTTTGGCCAGAGCCTTGGTCAGGCCTATTACCCCGGCCTTAGCTGCCGAGTAATGTACTTCACAAGATGCCCCAACCATTCCCCAAATGGATGAAACGTTAATTATTTTTCCATACTTGTTCTTAAGCATTATGGGAAGGACGCTCTGGCAGCAGTTAAAAACCCCTGTAAGATTAACAGCTAAAATCTCATTCCACTCATCTACCGTGATTTCGCTGAACAAACTTTGCTTTGACACCCCGGCGTTATTAATCAATACATCGATAGTGCCATATTTGTTGAGGCAGTAATCAACCATTTGTTTTACTTTTCTTCTATTTGAAACATCAGCTTTGTAAAGATCCACTTCGCTTCCTTTCAATTGCAAATTCCGCAGGATGGCAAATGCCTCCTTATCGGAAGCAGAGTAATTGATTAACACATTCCAGCCTTTTGCGGAGAAAAGTTCAGCGGTTGCTTTTCCTATGCCTCTGGAAGCTCCTGTAATAATTACTGTTTTTCTATTCCCCATAATTTTCTCATCCTTCTATTAATAAGATGATGATTTTAACTATATAATCTCAAGTATAAAGCAAATTACTAAAAAAATGAAGAATCACCCTGGGGATGCTTTGCTCCCAACCATGAACTTTTGCTATTTAATTTGTAAATCCGGCTAATTGACATAAAACTATTATACTAGTAATATTAATAAATAATAATATTCTTATTTAGGTGAGGTAATGACTCAGCCGGAAATAATCAAAAAATTTAAGGAAAAAGGATATAAAATAACGCCTCAGCGCCGTGCCATCATTGATGTATTAGTTAAATCAGGTAAGCCTCCAACTGCAAAGGAGGTGTTGAGAAAAGTCAGGGTGATTTCTCCGGAGGTCAGTCTCGACACTGTCTACCGCAATTTGAAGCTTTTGTCAGAAATGGGTTATCTAATTCAAATAAACTTAAGGAGCAGCGAAAGAAGCCGGTTTGAGATATTGAAAAACGGCGAACAATGTCACCATCATCTTGTTTGCATTGGTTGTGGTGATTCAGTATGCTTAAGGCAATGCGTATTGAGTGAACAAGACTTGAAAGCAATTAAAGAAAAGGGATATGAGATGGTGGGGCATGCCTATGAAATATATGGCTATTGCCCTAAATGTCATAAAAAAAAATAAGAAGTGATGTTTATGATTTTAACAACCAAAGAATTTTACCTGCTATTATTTTTACTTTTAGCTTTAGTCTGTACATTTGCGGGATGCGACAATAATAAGGTTGTGCATGAACAAGCTCCTTCAGATAAACCAGTTATAGCAGTATCAATTGTTCCACAGGCAACCTTTGTAAAGGAAGTGGCCGGGGATCTAGTAAATGTTGTTACCATGATTCCACCGGGGATGAGTCCTGCCAATTATGCTCCCACCCCGCAGGAGATGGGGCAGTTTTCCAGAGCATCTCTTTATTTTACGATCGGTGTGCCTACAGAGACAGCCAATATTTTGCCTGAGGCAGCAGGCCTCAATCCGGATATAAGAATAATTTCACTAAATAATGAGGTAGCCAAAGTGTTTCCGGAACGTGAAATTGCACCCGGAATGCGTGATCCACATATATGGCTCTCACCAAAACGAGTGAAAGTTATGGTTAATTCAATAGCAAGGGAACTATCGGCAATAGACCCCCCAAATAAAGAAGTTTACGAAAACAATGCTGCTGCATATATAAAAAAAATAGATAAGCTTGACCAGGATATATTTAATTCGTTGAAAAACTTATCAGAAAAAGCATTTATAGTATATCATCCAGCTTTTGGGTATTTTGCCGATGACTATGGTTTGCAAATGGTTTCTCTTGAAGAGGAAGGAAAAGAGGCTACGGCCAAGTCACTTAAGAAAGCAATTAACTTTGCTAAAGAAGAAAATATTAAAGTTATATTTTATCAGGAAGAGATCGACAGCAAACAGTCTCATGCTTTTGCTGAAGAGATTGGTGGAAAGGCCGAAATGATCGCTCCGCTGGCACCCAACTACATTTACAATCTGGAGAAAACCGCCAGGGTTTTTGCTGAGGTTCTTAGTTGACTATGACATATGCCATTGAAATTAGAAGCTTAAGTGTATATTATAATAATCTGTGTGCTCTTGACAGCGTCAACCTTAACGTAAAAGAACAAGAGTTTCTTGGAATAATTGGACCGAGCGGCGGTGGTAAAAGCACACTTCTCAAGTCAGTGTTGAACTTGGTGAAGCCATCTAGCGGTAGCATCAAGATATTTGGACAGCCGTTACGCCTGTCCCTAAATCAAATCGGATATGTACCCCAGAATATAAGGTTTGACCGGCACTTTCCGATTAACGTAAAAGATGTAGTGCTGATGGGTCGTATTTCAAGGCATAAGCCGCTTTTTTTGCGCTACAAACAGGCGGACCTGACAATTGTGTCACAAATCCTTAAGGATTTGGAAATTGGCCATCTGATCGATCGTCAGATCGGGCAATTGTCCGGCGGCCAGCTTCAGCGGGTGCTTTTAGCCAGAGCTCTTGCTGTTGAACCACGTATCCTGCTGCTCGACGAACCTACATCTAACGTCGATTCGTATTCCAAAACACTAATCTATTCAATTCTAAAAGAATTAAGCCGCCGCATTGCTGTAATAGTTGTAACGCACGATATCTGGGCTATATCATCATTAATCGATCAAGTTGCCTGTTTGAACGTTAAGCTCCACTATCACGGTGGCACGGAGTTGAACGACGAAATCATCCAAAACGTTTTTGGCTGCCCTGTTGATCTAATCGCTCACGGCGTTCCGCATAGGATTTATCGTGCTCATGAAGGGGTATAATTAATATGATTGATGCTTTACTCGAATATAAATTTTTACAAAACGCTGTAATCAGTGCAGTGCTAGCCAGCATAGCGTGCGGTATTATCGGCACTATAGTCATGGAGAAGCGGCTGGTTATGATGAGCGGAGGCATTGCGCATACTGCTTTTGGGGGCATCGGGATGGGTTATTATTTAAAAATAGAGCCTATCCTGGGGGCTTTAGCATTTTCAATTTTTTCTTCGCTGACCATAATTAAAATAAAGCGGTCGACCTTTACCAACCCGGATATTCTAATCGGCATGTTCTGGTCTTTGGGTATGGCCATAGGGATCTTATTTATTGCTATCACGCCGGGTTACCCGCCTGACATGACCTCTTACCTTTTTGGCGATATCTTGACGGTATCAAGGTTTGACCTCTGGATCATTTCCGTTCTCGACGTATTGGTGATTATCACTATAGTAACTTTATACAATGTTTTTAAAGCTTACATGTTCGATGAGGAGTTTGTCAGTGTTTCCGGTATTAGAACCAGTATATTGGAATACCTGCTTTTCGTATTAATAGCGATCACTGTAGTGATCCTCATTAGAGTAGTTGGGATTATTCTGGTTATTGCTCTATTTACTGCTCCCCCGGCTATTGCTAAATTATTTACCTATAATTTAAAAAGGATTATGCTCATCTCGACAATCCTGGGCAGTGCTTTTTGCCTGATTGGCTTATGGTTCTCCTATGAAATGCATATTTCATCAGGCGCCTCAATTGTTCTGATAACCGTATTATCTTATGTTTCTATATCCATAACACGCAGGATGTTGAAAAAGGAAGGGCGAGTGCATGTGACGTCAGGCATGGTGGACATTGCAGAAAATATGCAAAAAGGTTAAATTATAGAAAATATAAATATTAAGGTGAGCATGTGCCAAATAAAGCTAGAGTTGTCGCGGCTATGAGCGGCGGAGTGGATAGTACCGTTACCGCCGCCCTTTTAGTAAAAAAGGGTTATGAAGTGATTGGCATTACCATGCAAATGGGGCAGCCTTACCAGACTGAGGTTGCTGATAATCATGCTGGTAGTTGTTCCTTAGAAGCAGTTGAAGAAGCCAGAATAGTGGCCGGTAAACTGGGCATTCCTCATTATGTAGTGAACTTTCAGGATGTCTTTGAAAAAAAGGTAATTGATTATTTTACTTATGAATATTTGCGCGGGCGTACCCCTAACCCTTGCATTGCCTGCAATAATTATGTAAAGTTTGGAGCCCTTCTTGATAAAGCGTTGGGTTTAGGGGCAGAATATATTGCTACCGGTCATTACGCACGGCTTGGCTATAGTGCGGAGTTCGGTCGCTATACAGTGCGGCGTCCAGCTGATCGTAGAAAAGATCAGAGCTATGTTCTGTACGGGCTGACCCAGTATCAGATCGCTCGCGCAATGATGCCTCTAGGTGATTATACAAAAGAAGAAGTGCGCCAGATGGCCGCCGAACTTGACCTGGCAGTGGCGGAGAAAGCGGAAAGCCAGGATATATGTTTTGTTTCAGATAACAATTACCGCCATTTTCTTGCCAGTAATAATCCGGAGGCAAAAAAGCCGGGCTTTTTTATCAATATGAATGGAGAGGTTATTGGCCGGCACCAGGGCGTTTCTAATTATACTGTCGGTCAGCGGCGCGGCCTGGGCCTGGCCGCGGGAGAGCGCATTTACGTAATTAGAATTGATCCAGAAAACAACACAATCACCCTAGGTCCTGAAGAGGCTACTTTGGGCACTAACTTAATTGCCGGAGAGGCAAATCTTATTCTTTTTAAGGAAATAGCTGCCCCTATAGAAGTTGAGGCCCAGATTCGCTATAACAGTAGGCCTGCTTCGGCCACCTTGACTCCTCGCCCGGATGGTTGTCTACAAGTTCATTTTCATACCCCACAGCGCTCAATCACACCGGGGCAAGCGGTGGTTTTTTACCTGGGAGATTATCTGGTGGGTGGCGCTACGATTAATTGTATAGTTCCAGTTTAAGCGGTATCATGAAAAGGCCAGTTAGCCGCACGTGCGGTTGCCTTTAATCTGCATTTTTTAGTAATCAAGTGGGCATAATAGAAGTACTGGGTTTTAATGAGTAATTAGCTGTTAAGGGGGCGACAGTTTTGACCTGCCCGGTTTGCGGAGGCAAGGCCACTGGAAAAGTTGGCATTGACCAGTATTACTGCTGGGACTGCTGTGTGGAGTATCGTATTACTAAAGAAGGTGTTCAAATATACGAAGTGGCTGAGGATGGTAGTTTGGTTGCTTTTGACCCGCTTAATGAATTCTTGTTATAGAATTAAATAATTAGGTTTTTTAAACAGTGGGGAGAATCTCCCCACTTATGTTTTGGTGGTGAAAAGATTGTCCTGGTGGCAAGAGCACAAAAAGAGAAAGTTGTTTTTTTTGATCTGCTTTGTCCTTGGTCTCGTTTATTTTTTATATCTTCTTCATGGTTTGGTTTTCTCTTTTATACTGGCAGTTCTACTTGCTTATTTAATTAACCCCCTCGTCAGCGCCATCGAAGCAAGGGGCACGCCGCGGTGTGGGGCGATCCTGTTGGTCTATCTGGCTTTGTTCTTTTTTTTTGCAGGTATTTTTTTATATGGTGTGCCCCGTTTCATTGAGCAGTTACATAAATTGGCCGATACAATACCTCAGTACTCCTTGCAGGCCCAGGAGGTTACCCAATCAATTCAGACTCGTTATATTGATCTCGGTATTCCAGAGGGAATGAGGCACGTTATCGATGAACGTATCCTTTGGATGGAAGAGCTCGTTTTACAACAAGTTAACAAAACAATTGCGGTTGTAATCGACGCTGCCGGGAGCGTATTTAAGATTTTACTGGCTCCGGTGCTGGCCTTTTATTTTTTAAAAGACATTCATTTAATAAAAAACAAGAGCATTTCTGTCCTGCCGCAAGAATGGCGGAAAGATATCAGTAATCTTCTTCATGAAATAGACCAGGTATTAGGCAGTTTTATTAGGGGATATTTTATAGTTGCAGCGATTGTGGGAGCAATGGCGGCACTAAGCATGGCCTTACTTGGTATGGAATTTGCGCTGATGCTTGGCCTTATTGCTGGCACAACTGAAATAATTCCTTATTTTGGGCCGGTAATTGGTGCTGTACCAGCTGTGATACTGGCTTTTTTGCATTCAGAGTGGCTTGCCATAAAGGTTGCGCTTGCTTTTTTAATAATACACCAACTGGAAGGCAATATTATTTCCCCAAAAATACTGGGAGACAAAGTAGGGCTTCACCCGCTGCTGATAATCTTTAGCCTCTTTGCAGGGGGTGAACTTTACGGTTTGACGGGGATGCTGCTGAGTGTGCCTGTAGCGGCTGTACTAAGAGTAGTCCTAATATTTGTCTATAAGAAGGTAATGATTGCCTAATCTTTTTTAGGATCCCTTTTCTTGACACTTAATAGCGGTATTCAGTATAATTAACGTGAAAAAAAGCGGGTTTTTTTAGATAGACATTTATAAGTGAAGAACGGGAGGCTATTTAATTTGATGACTGGTCATGATATTAGGAGAATGTTTTTGAATTTTTTTGAAAAAAAAGGGCATATGATCTTGCCCAGTGCCTCTCTCATACCCTTAAGTGATCCTAGTATACTCTGGACTGCTGCAGGCATGGTGCCTTTTAAGCCGTATTTTACCGGTTCTTCCAGTCCGGAGTTTTCCAGAGTAACAACCTGCCAGAAATGTATACGCACTCCGGATATTGAATCAGTTGGCCGGACTGCTCGTCACCATACTTTTTTTGAAATGTTGGGTAATTTTTCTTTTGGTGATTATTTTAAAGAAAGCGCTATTCCCTGGGCCTGGGAATTCGTGACTGAACATTTGCGATTGCCACCTGAACTGCTATGGATAACCGTCTATCAAGATGACGATGAAGCCTTTGATATTTGGAACAGGGTAGTTGGTGTGCCAGTCAACCGAATTGTGAGAATGGGTAAAGATACTAACTTTTGGGAAATCGGTGTTGGACCCTGCGGGCCATGTTCGGAGATTCATGTAGATCTTGGCGCCGAGCGAGGCTGTGGCGCACCGGACTGTGCGGTAGGCTGTGAGTGTGACCGGTATCTGGAAATTTGGAATTTGGTTTTCATCCAGTATTTCAGGGATGAGGAAGGTAATTATTCCCCTTTAGCCAATAGGGGTATTGACACCGGAATGGGCCTGGAACGGGTAGCCTCGGTGATTCAGAATGTGCCGTCAAATTTTGAGACTGATTTATTACATGAAATCGTAGATTTTACTGCTGGGTTGATTGGCCAAAAATATGGTGTTAAAAAAAATGTTGATTTAGCCCTGAAGGTAATTGCAGATCATTGCCGGGCTATTACCTTTGCTGTTAGTGACGGGGCCCTACCTTCAAATGAAGGTAGGGGATATGTAATCCGCCGCCTGCTGCGGCGGGCAGTGCGTTTTGGCAAGTTGCTGGGAGTACAGGGACCTTTCATGAGCCAGGTGGCCGGTACTGTTATCCGTCAAATGGGCAGCGCCTACCCGGAATTGGTTGAGCGGCAGAATCATGTTTTAAAGGTTATCCTGGCTGAGGAAGAGCGTTTTGGTGAAACCCTGATTCAGGGTACGGAAATGTTGAACCAGATCATTGCTGGGTTAAAAGCGTCAGGTGGTTCAGTAATTCCAGGAGCAAGCGCCTTTAAGCTTTACGATACTTACGGATTCCCCCTTGAACTGACCCAGGAGATGGCAGCCGAACAGGGACTGACGGTGGACTCGGAGGGATTTAGGAATGCAATGGAAGGCCAGCGGCAACTGGCCAGGAGTGCCAGGCAGGAGACTGAATACATTTCTGAGCGGGAAGCTTTCTTCAAAGATTTGCGTGATCAGGTTGGTACTACGACTTTTATCGGATATAACTCATTGCAGGCAAAGTCCCGCGTGCTGGCTATCTTAAAAAATGGGGAAAAGGTAAATTCAGCGTCAGTCGGGCAGGAGATCGAGTTTATCCTGGATGTTACCCCATGCTATGCTGAATCCGGCGGTCAGGTTGGTGATTTTGCCCGGGTTACTGCTCCTGATGATTTGGATCCTGGCCTGGTTATTGATGTCCTTGAAGTGTACAAACCAGTGGAAAACTTATTTATACACCGTGGTCAAGTAATCAGCGGGTTTATCAAAGAACAAGATTATGTTCAGGTTCAGGTAGATCAAGCCAGGCGTTCCGCCATTTGCCGCAACCATTCTACTACCCACCTGCTACACAAAGTTTTGAAGGAAGTGTTGGGTGGACACGTCAATCAGGCTGGCTCATTAGTAGAGCCGGATAGACTGCGCTTTGACTTTACTCATTATGCCGCTATGACCCAGGATGAATTAAAACGTGTCGAAAATAATGTCAACCGTGCTGTGCTGGCCAACCTACCTGTGGAGGTTTTTGAAACTTCGCTTACAGAAGCACGTGCACTTGGGGCAGCTGCTCTATTCGGTGAAAAGTATGGGGAGAGGGTCAGGGTGGTTAAAATGGGAGACTTTAGCCTGGAACTATGCGGTGGCACCCACTTACGTTCTACCGCCGAGGCAGGTTTGTTTAAGCTGGTAGGAGAAAGCAGTGTTGGAGCTGGATTGCGCAGGATTGAAGCGGTAACTGGAGAAGGGGCTTTAAGCTACATCGAGGGCAAAGAAGAGCAATTTGCTGAGATTGCCCGGTTGGTCAAGGCGCCGCCGCATGAAGCAGCGCACCGGGTGAAGGGGCTGCTTCAGAACATAAAAGACCTGGAGGCCGAGAGTGAGATGCTCCAGGCCAGGCTAGCCAGGTACCAGGTGCAGGAGTTACTGGACCGGATGAAGGATGTTAAAGGGGTAAAAGTGTTGACTGGCCAGACTACCGCACCGGACATGGATAGCTTGCGCGGCATGGTAGACCTCCTGAAAGACAAAATTGGCACTGGTGTAATTGTACTGGGTAGTGAGTCTAATGGAAAGGTAAACCTTGTTGTGGCTGTTACCAGAGATTTATTAAAAAGTGGTTTACATGCGGGTAAAATAATTAAGCCAGTGGCTGCCATAGTGGGTGGCGGCGGTGGCGGCCGGCCTGAGTTGGCTCAGGCTGGCGGCAAGAACCCATCCCGCTTGAAAGAAGCATTGGAGACATCCTACAAAGTGGTCGACAGCCAAATCAAAGATTTATAGTTTTGTGTCGATAATCATTGCTATTTCTTCACAGTTGGGAAATTTAGGACAGTTGACACATTCCCGCCATACTTTTTGGGGAAGTGTTTCCTTTGATACTACTTTGAAGCCATGTTTTTCAAAGAACCCTTGCTGGTAAGTTAGGACAAACACCCGTGGAATAGCTAGTTCCCGCGCTTCATCAATAAACATGTTTACCAGCCTGCTGCCAATGCCCTGCCCGGTATATTGTGGAGCAATGGCTAACGCCCGGATTTCAGCCAGGTCTTCCCAAACAATACTTAGTGCTCCGGCGCCTGTTAATAGACCCTGGTCCTCAGCGATGGAAATTTCACGCAGACTTTCATAGAGCATAAACCGTGGCCGTGCTAACATCAGGCCTCGGTCGGCATAATAAGTTATTAAGGCATGGATAGGCTCTACATCAGTAATTATCGCCTTGCGATATAGCATACACACCAAACACCTTTCCCTGGAATTAGTAAACATTATATATTACCTGGGCAGGTCACTCAATACCTTTTTAGAAGGTGGGTATTAGCAATAGAGGAAAAGAAAAATACCCGTCGAATACTATAAAAAACATATGGGGAAAGGGGGTTGGTGAAATGTCCTGGAATACCTCGGAGGAGACCGTGATGTTTAAGATCCAGGGCGAAGACTATAACCAGGCCCAGGATATTCTTCTAAGAGTATATGCTGCCTTAAAAGAAAAAGGGTATAACCCAATTAACCAGCTTGTGGGCTACTTTTTGTCAGGGGATCCATCTTATATTACCAGTCATGGTAATGCCCGCAGCCTGATTCGCCGCCTTGAGCGGGACGAACTGCTGGAGGAGTTAGTTAAAAACTACCTTAAGGAAAAGTAGAATCTAACTGTGAATGATGCCTTGGAGCGGTATGCAAACTAATAAGCAAAGGAATGCCTGCCTCATGAGAATTATGGGCCTGGATTGGGGAGAGAAAAGGATCGGAGTTGCAGTAAGCGACCCAATGGGTTGCATTGCCCAGGGTTTGGAAATAATTAACAGCAAGGGATCAATCAAAGCCGATATAAACACGATCAAGGGGTGTGCTCAAAAGAATAATGCAGAACTCATTGTAATTGGATTGCCCAGAAATATGGATGGAAGCCCTGGCCCGCAGGCAGAAAAAATTAAAGCTTTTGCTAAACGACTATCCAGTATAACTGGGCTACCTGTCGAATTGTGGGATGAACGCCTGACGACGGTAGCATCGGAAAAACTCTTAATCGAAGCTGACATGAGCCGGACGAAGCGCCGCAAGGTAATTGATAAAATGGCTGCTGTATTAATACTGCAGGGATATCTGGACTACCTTAGCAGAAAAAAGACCCATGGGCCAATTAATCGTCAAATTTAGGCAAGAATTTCTTGACATACAATGATTTAAAGTATAACATTGTTATCAAATTCGCATCGGAGAGGTGTATACAGTGGCCGAACAGGAAGAGGTAATAACCTTAATTGACGAAGAAGGTGCGGAACTTGACTTTACAGTCATTGATATCATAGAAGTCGATGGTTCCGAATACGCTATCTTATTACCAGCAGAGAATGACAGTGATGAAGCTATTATTTTAAAAATTACCAGCGATGACGAAGGTAATGAATTACTGGTTGACATTGAAGAGGACGAGGAATGGGAAAAGGTAGCAGAAGCCTGGGAAGAAAAAGTAGCTGAAGAGGAAAAAGAGTGATGCAATGAATATAGACTGTTTGCTGGTTTGTTTCCATAAGCGGCCTTTTATGGACTTATCCAGTTTTATGTTATAATTCTAATATATATTTAAGAGGCCATAAGAGGGCTGTGGCAACTGGTAGTAAGTAGTTGTGTAAATTTTAGGAGAAGATTGGTGTTTGGTTGTGTCTTTGAAAAACACCCGTAAAAAAGCAGTTTATGGTTTTTTAATTGTGGCCATGATCATTACCCCGCTGGCTTTTTTAAGTTCGGGGTTTTTTAATTCATCATCAGAAAAAGTTTTACCTGGTATAAGAGTAATGGGAATTAACCTCGAAGGCTATAAGAAGTCTGATGGAGTAGATAAACTGACTGAATTGGAGAAGGACCTTCGTGCATCTAGAGTATTGCTTCATTACCAGAACGAGAGTTGGCCGCTACTGCTAAGTGAAGTGGGTTTCGATCTCGACGAGGAATCAATCATGGATGCGGCTTTGAGGGCCGGACGGAGTGGTTCATTGTTCCAACAGTGGCAGGATCGTAAGCGCTTTAAACAAAGCGGCAACTCTATTATACCAGTCATAAAGTTTGATGAAGAAAAACTGGAACAACGGGTTAAAGAAATAACCAGAGGGGTTACAGTAGAGCCCATAGATGCTAACTTTCATATTAGTGGTAACGACAACGTCACTGTTATGCCTGCTCAGGATGGTACTGGTGTTAACCTGGATAAACTAAAGAGTGACCTTGTAACCGTACTAACTGAAAATAAAAAGTTAGAAGTGGAGCTTT
>JAQVGZ010000097.1 GCA_028696455.1 Desulfotomaculaceae bacterium
GCATAAAGCGAAGTAGGGAAAACCTTGATTTTGGTGTTATACGCCTGCACGGCATTATTATAATCCATTCGGGCGGTAGCAATGCGGTTTTCTGTACCGGCAAGCTCATCCTGCAGGGCCCGGAAGTTGGCATCTGCTTTCAGCTGAGGATAGTTTTCAGCGATCGCCAGTAATCTGCCCAGAGCGCCGGCTAAGGCCTGATCCGCCTGGGCTGCCTCGCCCACAGTTGTGGCGCCTGCCAGCTTGGACCTGGCTTCAGCAACCTGGGTAAAGATTTGCTCCTCGTGGGCGGCATAGCCCTTCACGGTCTGAACTAAATTCGGGATCAGATCCGCCCGGCGCTGCAACTGGTTTTGCACCTGGCTCCAACTGCTGTTGACTCCTTCCGAAAGCCTGACCAGGCTGTTATAGCCTGAGATCATCATTATCCCCAGAACTACAATAATACCAACTGGAATTAACCACCTTTTCATATTAAACCCACCCCCTCGTAATCTAAGATAATTTTTACCTGAAGCGTCTTTGCCCATATTATATCATTTGCAATTGGCAATAAGTAATAATTAAAAGGGCTTTTTCATTGTCCAACACGGTAAGGACATTTCTCATGGCGAAAGGAAAAAAATAAACTGAGTTAACTTATTTTGGTATCAAAATGCTATAATATTTTTGCCCGAAGAAACTCGCCAGACTAATTTAGGGTTGCCAGGTGTTTAATCAGTCAGGAGCGGCGTCCTTTTTTCAGTTTGCTATCAAATAATTTTTGAGAGGCAGGTTGTTATGTTTAATTTAAACGACTTGATCAAAGCCGACTGTTGTCCTGCTCCCTATGCACCGGGTGAGGAGCTTTGGAATGATCCGCACATATCAAGAAAGATGCTGGAATACCACCTGTCACCGGATACCAACGCCGCAAGCTACAAGCCGGAAAAAATTCGATCAATCTGTGAATACCTGCCGCAGGCAATGCAGTTGAATAAAGGCGGTTCCATTGTGGACCTGGGGTGTGGGCCGGGACTTTACTGCTCACTGCTTGAGCGTAAAGGTTTAATTGCCACCGGTATCGACAGGTCCGAAAACTCAATCCGCTACGCTAAAGAGCGCAATCAGGGTAAAAAAGCTAGCTTCATTCAGACAAATTATTTACGCCCGTTTGGATTCGAGCAATTTGACGCTGCGATAATGATTTCTCAGGATTACGGCGTGCTAAGCCCTGAAAACCGGAAAGTGCTGCTTAAGAACATCTACAATGCCTTGAGACCAAAGGGCTGTTTTGCCTTTGATGTTCCGAGCCTGACTGCTTTTGAGAATCGAAGGAAAAGCGCCGCTCCGAAGTGGTATGCGTCTGGCCCGGGGTTCTGGAGACCGCATCCGCATTTCGTGCTGGAAAAGAGTTTTTTCTACCCTGACCTGCCCGCGCTATGCGATCTCTTTGCCGTTTTTGACTCGGAGATAAAGATCTACCGCATCTATCAGTCTTTCTTTTCACCTGAAGCAATAAGAACAGAGCTTGAGGATGGCGGTTTCAAAGTTAAAAACATATTATCGAATCTTTATGGGGAAAAATACATCGCTGATTCACCTTTAATCGGCGTCATCTGCACAAAAGCTTAAAAACAGCCGCCCGGCTGCCGGGGCGTTAGAGAGTGGAGGATTCATTATTATTGGCAATTACATGGGGCAGTTCAGGCACAACTACTTCGTGGGCATAAAGACGCCCTGGACGCTGGCCGACGAGCGGGTCTGGCAAAAAACCCACCGGCTGGGCGGAAGATTTGGGTGCTGGCGGGGCTTCTCGGACTGGTTGCCGCTGTATGCAGCGGAACAACCGGGGCCGTTATCCTGGGCATAACCATCAGCATGGCTGTGGTCGTTCATGAAAGATCTTTGTGAAACATTTAATGCGGGTTTCCTCGCGCTTGCCGCAAGCTATTCAACCGATGTAATCATTCGGCTGTTGTAGATTGAAAACTGGAAAAGTTCCAGATTGCAGATCCCCCCATCCCCAAAAAGCATTTCATAAAAAGAACATCCCCTGGGTAATCTCTTGACGTGGTACATAGCGTTTCTATATACTATACATAATTATCTTCATAAACTACCACAGCGGCATTTCATTTAACTTCACCACCGCGTTCATGATCCCCCGAGCGATACCTTTAAGACTCTCTTTGTAGTGTCTTTGGTTTGTATTGAAGGTTGACGATTTTTATTGTTCTGCAATATAATTGTAGCGTGCTACATTATATTGTTGGAGGATATTTATGTTTGACGATATATTTCCATTGGTAAAACTTATTTCTGATTACATCGAAAAGGCAGCTAACCAACATCTAAAACAGTATAATTTAACATTATCCCAAGCCCGAATTTTAATTTATCTGCGTGAACGTATAGGGGAAAAAACCTCACAGAAGGATATTGAAGACTACTTTGAGGTAACTCATCCTACCGTCATTGGGATTTTGAAGCGCTTGGAGAGTAAGGGATTGATAACAAGCGAATTTGACTCAAAGGATAAGCGGATTAAAAATATTTATCTTACCGAAAATGAGGCTTCTATTTATAAGGCAATGGATGACTTTAGAAAGACAACTGAACAAAAACTACTGCGAGGACTAACAGAGGTTCAGATCCAGGAATTAAAATCATTATTAAAATCAGTCTATGCAAATATTCAAGAGTAATCGGATGGAGTCAAAAGACTTCGATATTTTTGGGTGTTTATGTAGCGAGCTACATAAACTATAGCGGGAGTGATTATTATGCAACAAAAAAATGAAGAGATCGAATCTATACCTATGCTAGAAGCTGAAACCCAAATCGCGATATGTGAAGTAGATGCTGAAAGTAACCTGACAGCAGACATCAGCCAAGTGTATTTGGGGAATAAAGGACTTATCGCTTTTCTCACCTTAATGAATATGTTTATACCGCTTTCTACTGATTTGTACTTGCCTGCATTGCCCCAAATGAATTCATATTTTGGAAGCAGCTCGGCAATAACTAATTTGACATTAAGCGCATTCTTCATTTTTTTCGCTGTTGGAATGCTGTTTTGGGGTTCACTGAGTGACAAGTATGGCCGTAAGCCTGTTCTTATAATGGGAAGCATTGTATATATGATGTGTAGTATCGTTTGTGCACTTTCCAGTAATATATATTTCCTGATTTTAGCCAGATCTCTTCAGGGGATAGGGGCGGGCGGTATCACATCCGTTTCAATAGCTATCATTAAGGACTCGTTCTCAGGCAAAAGAAGAGAGTCGATATTGGCTGTTTGCCAAACTGTTTCCGGACTTGCCCCAATGCTGGCTCCGGTAGTTGGATCCTTGATTTTACGCTTTACAAATTGGAGAGGCGCCTTTTGGACTCTGGCTGTTACAAGCATAATAAGCCTAGTATTATCCATATTATATCAGGAAACCTTGAAAGAGGAAGAAAGGTATAAGGGTACATTGACAGGTTCCATCGGGCGCTTGTTAATTGTTGCGAAAAATAGAGGATTTATTATACCTGCAGTAATATTTTCCTTAGGTGCGATACCGTTTATGGGCTATATAGCAATTTCAGCCTATATTTATGAGGATTACTTTGGCCTTAGTGCTCAAAGTTACAGTTATTTCTTTGCGGCCAATGCTTTACTTACGCTTTTCGGGCCATTCATATATGTTCGGTTCTTAAGCGCTATGGATAAGAAGGTATTTACACTACTATTTTTTGGAATATCAACTTTAAGTGGGGTTTTGGTAATGACAATTGGAACCGTGGCTCCGATATTATTTTTACTGTCCTTTGTTCTGATGTCATTATCCGTTGCTATAATCAGGCCGTTCAATACCAATTTACTATTGGAGCAGCAGAAAACTGACATTGGATCAGCGTCTTCATTAATGAATACATTGTTTACAGTATTAGGAACCATCGGAATGACAATAGCTTCTGTGTCGTGGGGAAACATAGTAGTAGGTCTGGGCGTACTGATTACAATTTTTTCTGCACTTTCTTTGGTCACCTGGATCCTGTTTCTGAAATCCAATATACCGTGCGTAGGATTAAAAGATAAATTGAAATCCTGCATTTCATAAAAAGAACGTCCCCTGGGCAATCTCTTGATGTGGTATATAGCGTTTCTAATGTTTTTCCAGTTTCTTCGAAAATAGTGCTTGAAATTTTACCGCTGGACTTTTCTTTTACATGCTTTAATTATCACACTATAGAATTAATATATATTGCTTACGTAATAGATTTATGGAAGTTTACCCAACAAAGCTGCTTAACTTTTGATATGATTCAATTGCCTCTTCAAATGCTTGGCGAATGGGGGTATAAGTTATACCGAGTTCCCTTTCCGCCTTGCTCCCGTCGCATACGATACCTTCTATGTTTGTCCTTGTTAGGTCTACCGACAATTGCAACAAAGGGGGTTTCTTTATTAAGTTAGCCAATAATGTCAGTAATGCAGCACTTGTTATCGTTACAGAATTAGGAAAACGTATCTTCGGTGACGGGGTACCAGAAATTTCGCTAAGGATTCGATTTAACTCTTTGTAAGAGTGCTGGAACTTACCTACTATGTATTTTTCACCAATGTTATTTTCTTTCTCCAAGGCTTTCAGGATGGCAACCGCTACATCCCTTACGTAAACGAACGTTAAAATGGAATTATTAAATACAATCCCAGGTAACCGACGCTTTATAAAGTCAAACATATACCCACCAAAAGCTTTAGGATCACCAGACCCTGTTACAAGGGCAGGATATACTACCACTAGAGGTAATCCCTTTTTCTCATACAGCTCCCAGGCTGCAAGCTCTCCTAAATATTTCGTTTCTGCATATTCACTAAACCGAACAGGGCCGACTGGACTATCCTCAGTAAAAGGAATATCGACTGGCTTACCAAAAACTGCAACTGTGCTTACGTGTACAACCTTGGATACACCAGTTTCCAAAGCACACTCCATAACATTCCGCGTTCCTTCAACGTTTATTTTAGTATATATTTGCCTGTCAGGTTCCCAAAAGGAATAAAGGTTGGCTAGATTGATTACCCAATCACAACCTTTCATGCCTCTCAAGATAGAAGGCTTGTCAGTCACATCCCCAATAGCTATACTAGCTCCCTTTCCCCTTAGCGGAACCAAAACGTCAGGTGCGGACAACATCAAGGTTGAAGTTAATGGCCATAGTATTGATTTTGATGTCCCGCCGGTGATCATAAACGGCCGGACTTTAGTCCCGGTAAGAAAAATCGCGGATGCCCTGGGATGTACGACTAATTGGGATCCCAGTGGCTATGTTACTGTGGAAAACAATAATACGTATATCTATTTTGAGATCAACAATAAGGTTGCCTATGTTGACGGCGAAGAGTATTTGCTTGATGTTCCGCCGATGATTATCGGAGATAGGTCCCTGGTGCCGCTGAGATTTATTTCAGAAGCATTGGGGTTGAACGTTGACTGGGACGACAATAGCAGGTTAATTACCATTTCGGCAGATTAAAACGGGCTACTCTTCCTTCATTGGATTGATCTTACCCGTTTTTGGGGCAAGGCTTGAAATCCAGGCCTGTTTTATTTAGGTTTCACAAAACGGCTTTTTCGCTTTAAAAGTATTCGTTGCCCCGGGTAGCGCTATGAATCCCTTTCAGCCGGTTTGGCCGCACGGTCATACCGGCTTTTTATATTATCAGAGGTGGCGGCAATCGCGATTATAGTTTTAGCGTATAGCATTTCTTTCAGTGTACCGACCTCCTTTGCTCCGGAACCGGGCCCAATAGTCAACAAGTTCAGAGGCGCTGTAAGTGCAGTTGTGGTGTCGGTGGACCGGTGAAGTGTTTCTTTGAGCTTGCCCCATTAAAATAGACACTGATAATGGCGGGTTTTCTTCTGATATCACAGGAATTTGAAAATATGAGCCGTGGCCGCCCTTGACATGGAGCCTCGCACCCGTGTATCCAAGGGCCGGAGGCAGCATAGCTTTGCTTGTTGCCCCTTGCCAAAAAGGCTAACACGGGCATTCTCCATGTAAAGGGTCTTTGCTCCGCTACGATGAACGGCCACTTAGGCTGCGCAATTTTTGAGTATATCGAAGTTTATTATAACCGCCAGAGGCGACATGCCGCTCTAGGTTGGTTAACTCCTAATCAATATAAGAAGCTTTTGTTTTCAAAGCTTGCAGCGTAAAGAGTTTTATCCCCCGAAGAAAGAAAAGCTTTTATGCCGCGAAAGCTCTTGATATGGGGAGGCACCCTCTGGTAAAATCTTGAAGCGAAGCCGAATTAACACATTATTTCGGCCTAGTAATAGGGAGTCCAGAGGGTGCAGGGGACCCCATGTCAAGAGACCGTGGAATAAATGCGTAATTAGGCGCAAAGCTATGAAACTTTATGATACGCTCGCGAGATTATGTCTAGAAAAGCGAGAAAGGCTCAAAATTCTGTAGCATTTAAACCTACTACAAGTATCCTTCTTGCTCTGTCTTTGGCACATTCGTCACGCTTTAACCCTTTCGTCTGATAGGTTATATAAATGTTGCAGAAATAGTAGTTTACACATTAATTCTGGTTCTTTTGCAGGCCGTCCAAATTCTCTACAATAGCTAGCTTTTCGCGACATTTTTCCTAATGCTTGCAAGTATTCTACTGGCTCAAGCCATTTCATTGCTTTTCGGTTATAGTACGGAACAATTTAAGTTTTCCGGAGGCTTTTCATTTACCGCAGGGATATTTCCGGCGTGGTTTATGCTTTTCCTGGCTCCCATTATTGAAGAATTGGCATGGCACACTTACGGTACGGATTGTTTGCGTCAACGCTTTAACCTTATCAAGACATCATTACTGTTTGCAATCTTCTGGGCGTTTTGGCATTTACCGCTATCTTTCATTAAAGATTACTATCAAGCCAATTTAGCAGAGGAGGGATTGATACATTCCTTAAATTTTGGAGTTAGTCTCATCCCTTACGTTATTTTAATGAACTGGCTATACTACAAAACAGACCGAAACATCCTGGTAGCCATTGTGTTTCATATTTCTGCGGGATTTTTCAATGAAATTTTCTTAACACATCCAGATAGTAAAGTCATACAAACCATACTCCTTCTCGTTTTGACAGTTTTCATTGTAGTTAAGGAACGTGATTTCTTTTTTAAACGTGATATCCTTTTGGATTGTCCGCGTTAACCCAAAAACAGCCCGTGAGGCATAGTGGTAGGAACAAAGCAATGAAAATGTTCAATGAAACAATTTTGAAGAAGAAGCTTTTTGCGGATCGAAGAAAACATAACTAACTATTTGAAAGAACCTTTCAACTTTGCCCTTGGAGGTAGGGGTTTAGGGGGCTGTATGAATCAAGGAGCAGCCTAAACCGGCACAAAGCATAGAAAATTGACTACTTCTGTACACCTTGCCGTTGTCGGTGTAAATCATCTTGGGTACACCACGTTTTAGGACAGCCTCTTTTAGAACTGCCCGCATGGCTTCGAAGTTCTGGGAAAATGAGAACTGGGCGTGAGTTATCAGTCTCGAAGCGTCATCAATAAAAGCAAAGAGATGGGTCTGTTTTTTGGATTTGTCAACTCTAAGATATGGTCCAAACATAATATCCGTTTGCCATAATTCATTAACCCACTGGCGGGAAAAACGCTTGAGCTCCTTTTCTTCCAGGTTCTCAGGGGCTTTCCCGGCGGCTAGCTCAGGATTGGCAGCCAGGAAGCGGTAGAAGGTAGATAGAGAAAGCTTTTCCGGCAGGATAACTCTGTCGCGAACTAACTCCTCATACAGAAGGATGGTGGTAATGCGAGACATCTGAGCCCTTTTCTCCCGGATCTTTTCCATAATCTCAGGGCTTACCTTGCGGCTCTTGCCCTTGTCTGCCCGATAGCCCGGCTTTAATGCCTCAAGCCCGCCCCGGCGGTAGTCGTTTAGCCAGCTATTCAGAGTTTTTGGCGAATAAAACCTCAGACCATAGTAAGACATATCAATGGGTTTAACGCATAGCGTCTCAAAATATTCTTTTTGGTTTTGAACCTGCCAATTTAACACCGGACTAATTAATATGCAGGGAGATTGACTGCTGTGAATATTAAACCAGGGGGACGGTTCTCGTGGTTTGAGCTTTTTCAAACCACGAGAACCGTCCGAGACCACTGAAAAAGTCTAGTTAAAAGCACAAAAAGCACCCCCATCTATAGTATAATTAAGTCACCACAACAAAATATACCGGGGGATGCTTTTTATGCTAGTTGAAAACACCTTTA
>JAQVGZ010000018.1 GCA_028696455.1 Desulfotomaculaceae bacterium
ATGGCTCTGATCCAGATCCCTACTCTGATCCGAGCCGGCTACCGGTACCAGCCGGTGCTTGAGCTCGGGCACCCTGGTGTGAAAAAGGTTTTTAACCTAATCCTGCCGGCTGTCTTGGCCATTACGGTCAATCAGGCGTATATTTTAATCGAAAAAATTATTGCTTCCGGAATGCCGGAAGGTAGTATTGCTGCTCTAAATTTTGCCAACAAGCTGGTACAATTTCCAGTTAGTCTTTTAGTAATGGCCCTGGGTACTGCGGTTTTCCCTACGATTACTAGAATGGCGACAACTGGTGAGCGCAACGAGCTTTCTGTTACTTTAGTCAGGTTGCTCAAGCTATTAATCCTGGGGATGTTTCCAGCATGTGCCGGTTTAATGGTGCTGCGTTATCCCATTGTCAGCCTGCTGTTTGAGCGGGGCGCCTTCGACCGGTGGGATACGGAATTAACAGCTTATGCATTATTGTTCTATTCTATTGGTCTGGCCGGACAGGCTGCTAATATAATCCTTACCAAGGCTTTTTACTCGCTTCAGGATACCAGGACACCGGTTAAGATTACCTTGTTCACTGTTCTGGTCAACCTGGGCTTAAGTCTGGTTTTAATCAGATTTCTTCAGCACGGTGGGCTAGCCCTAGCCAACTCACTTGCTTCGCTGACCGGCACGGCATTGTTCATGATCTTACTGGAAAGAAAGATTGAGCCTTTGAAATGGGCTGGACTGCTAAAGTTTTCCCTGCCAGTTTTGGTAGCCTCGGGGTTAATGGCCGCAGTCAGTTATTTTGTGAGCTTTGTTTTGGCCGGATATCTTGATTTGAATTCTATTATTGGCCTGGCCATTCAGGTGGGTGTCGCGATGACGGCTGGAGTGGTAGTTTTTGCAGTAGCTGCCTTTGTCCTCAGGGTTGAGGAGTTTGCTAGCATATGGAAATTATTAAGAGGTATTCCTACTGGCGGGATTAATAATAGTTAAATATTTGTATTAAATTAGGGCAGTACTAGGAAAATTAAATCGCCGGTATGAACCATTTTAGCAGCAGGGGCATACTCTAATGGCAGGAGGTGACCAGCATGTTTAAAATTTCTGACCTGGGGTTGAGGGATACGGTAAACCTGGTTGATGGCGCCAAGCTAGGCCCGGTGAAAGATGTTCATATAGACATGGAAACTGGGAAAGTGCTGTCGCTGGTGCTGTCAGGGGGCAGAAAATATTTTGGACTTCTATCTGCTGGTAAGGATGTCGAAGTACCATGGGAAAAAATTAAAAAAATAGGAAAGCATACTGTATTATTAGAATTAGATTAACCAGCCCATTTATTTTTTCTGTTATTGTTGACATTTCTTGTCCGGTTTTGTTAGAATCATGTAAACTAAGGTTTTTGTTTCATGTAAACGTAAGAATTGCAATACGCTGTTTAAAAACCTCTGCTCGGAGGTTTAATTTTATGCATTGTGTTTGTACAGGATAAGGAGTGATAATTATGGCCAGGCGATTATTTACTTCCGAGTCGGTTACCGAGGGACATCCAGATAAGGTTGCCGACCAGGTTTCAGATGCGGTTCTTGATGCAATTTACAAAGAAGATCCACTCGCCCGTGTTGCCTGCGAAACTTTGGTTACTACCGGCCTGGTTTTGGTTAGCGGCGAGATCAGTACTAATTGTTATGTTGATATTCCCCGGGTGGTCCGGAAAACTATCCGGGAGATTGGCTATACCAGGGCCAAGTACGGCTTTGACTGCGATACCTGTGCGGTAGTTACCTCTATTGACGAGCAGTCCAGTGATATTGCCCAGGGGGTAAACCAGGCCCTGGAAACTAGAGATGGTAAGGATACTGGTGATGAACTGGACTCCATCGGCGCTGGTGACCAGGGCATGATGTTCGGTTATGCCACGAACGAAACCGCGGAACTGATGCCCATGCCAATAGCCCTTGCTCATCGCCTGGCCAAACGCCTGGCTGAGGTCCGCAAGAGTAGGCTGGTTCCCTATCTCAGGCCGGACGGAAAAACCCAGGTGACCGTTGAATATGAGGGTAACCGCCCCTTACGGGTGGACAACATTGTTATTGGAACCCAGCATCATCCTGAGATCACCCTGGCAGAAATCCGAAGAGATATGCTAGAAAAGGTAATAAAACCGGTTATTCCTGCAGAATTATTAGATGAGTCTACCGGTTACCTGGTCAATGCCACCGGCCGCTTTGTAATTGGCGGCCCCCAGGGGGACACTGGACTGACCGGGCGAAAGATCATAGTTGATACATATGGCGGCATGGCCAGGCATGGCGGTGGGGCGTTCTCAGGAAAGGACCCGACTAAAGTGGACCGTTCTGCCAGCTATGCGGCACGCTATGTGGCAAAAAATATTGTGGCTGCCGGGCTGGCCGAGAGGTGTGAACTGCAATTGGCCTACGTTATTGGAGTAGCTCGCCCGGTATCGATTATGGTTGACACTTTTGGTACTGGTAAGGTTGATGAGCAAACCCTGGTGAAGCTGATTAATAACCACTTTGATCTGCGGCCGGCTGCCATCATCAAGGATCTGGACCTGCGCAGGCCGATTTACAGGCAGTTGGCTGCTTACGGACATTTCGGGAGAAATGACCTTGATTTACCATGGGAGCGCGCGGATAAGGCAGATGTACTAAGTCAGCAAGCAGGAATTTAAGTAATTTAATAAATTGCCCTAAAGATTTAACAAAGCAGTTTCTAATGAGACTGCTTTTTCTTTTTGTTGACACCCCTTCAAGTTACCTGGAATAAAGTGTCGTAAAGGGGGGGCGAACAGTTGAAACTGTTGCTAGTGTCTTTGGTGTTGTTGATTGTATCAGGCATATTGATACTTAGGAAGCTAATCTGGTTCCACAAACAGGCCAGTTTTAGCATGGTCAGTATTATCATTATTGTTAAGGACCAGGAGCAATGGATAGAGGGTTTTGTCCGTAAATTGTTTATATTATTAAAAAGTTTGCCTCAGGCTAAGGTCTTGTTTATCAATAATGGATCCAGCGATAAAATGCTGGAGGTGTTGCGCTGCCTGCAGAGGCAATATCCATTTGAGCTGATGTCTGTCGCTGGAAATAGGCCGGAAATAAATATTCTGAAGCTGGTGAACATAGACAGTTTATACCCAGTATTATTGAAATATGATGCTAGGGGCTTAAAAGGAAAAGATCTTCTAAGTGCGCCTTTATTTTCAGACCTGGCCCGCTTCAACGCAGGTAAATTTTTTGTTTTGTCGAAATAATGGGTTTGAGGTGCATCCACTTGCAGTTAAGACAAAATTTTACTCATATCTTTTACACCTGGCTTGTAGTAGCCCTGGCGATCTGGCAGCTTTGCCTCCTTTTTCCTGCTCTGGATATGGACAGGGGACGGGATTTAATTTGCATTGTTTTTCTTGGGATGCTGGCTGAATGGCTGGCGGTTGCTCTCCCCCATGGACAGTTTTCAGTCAATTTTGCCCTGGTATTGTCCACCTTTTTAATCTTTGGGCCGGCGGCAACTGCCTGGGTCAGTGGTCTCTCCGCAGTTTTCGGGCTGGGTATTGCCAACCGGGGTGTTTCAGTGCGCACAACTTTATTCAATGCCTGTCAATACGTACTAGCAGCTATTGCGGCGGGATACGTCTTTAAACTATGCGCGGGTGTGCCTGGTCTGGTTAGTATGAGCAACGCTTTTCCGCTGGCTGCCTTTACCATATCTTATATTGTGATTAACCACCTGCTGGTTTATTTTTATTTGCTGCCAAAGCAATATTATTCCCCACCTGCGGCCTGGCTGGAGGCGTTAAAGTGGGATGGGATGACCTATCTGCTAACTGTTCCCCTGGGTTTATTGGTGGCAATCAATTTTGCGTATACAGGACTATCCGGCTTATTGCTATTATTTTCGTTAATACTGGTGCTTCAATTAATAATGCGCTTTTATATGAGATTTCTACTTAGGGAAGCTGACCGGGAGCTCGCTTTTTTTCATGAGGTTGCCATGTTTTTGGAAAAAGAGCCCAGACCACAAAAGGTGCTGGCTTATATCATAAAAGTTTCAAAAAGAGTGTTTTCCTATCATTCCGGGGTGGCCTATTTCCGCTCCGGGGATGGACGCGCCTACGTGCCGGTTGCCGTTTCTGGTCCTTATTCCAGGGAATTGCAAAATACCGCTGTCTATATGGGTGAGGGAATTATCGGCCGGTCTTTAATTAATCAGAAGCCTGAAATTGTTTTCGACTCCAGACGTGATCCTCGCACCCGGAATGAAGCTGGCTTGTGCCAGGTTATGCGCTCGTTGTTAATCATTCCGCTTTTCTCCGGCAAGGAGGCGAGCGGAATAATTGTACTGGGAGATAAGGCCCCTATGTACTTTGATGAAAAACATATGCGTATTATGGTTGTCCTTGGTGGACAGGCAGCTATTCATGCCGAAAAATGGGCCTTGGGCAGCAGAATAGAATACGCGGCTTCTCGAGATGCGCTTACCGGTCTGTTAATTTCCAGTGCTTTTTATCAAGCTGTCATAGAGGTATGCGAAAAAGTGGGTGAAGAAAAAGCGTCAGTCGGGTTAATGATCATTGATGTGGACCATTTTAAATTATTCAATGACCGTTATGGCCGTCAGTACGGTGACTGGCTACTGGCCGAACTGGCTGGTCTCATCGAAGATTGCACTTATGAAGATGAAATTGCCGGCCGTTACGGGGGAGATGAGTTCGCTATCTTGCTGCCCAATACTGATTGCAGGCCACTTATGGATGTTGCTGGTCGTTTAATTAAAGAAGTTAGAGGCGGCTACTTTTTGGAAAATATCGGGAGACAGGCTAGAATCACTGTTAGTATCGGGGTGGCGGAGTATCCGCGTGATGCCAGTGATGTCCCAGGTCTCTTCAGAGCAGCACAGCGGGCGCTGGAAAAGGCCAAAAAAGATGGCCGGGACAGGGCCAGCGCCGCCGTTGTTTCGATGATCGGATTATCCCATTAATAAGGAGGCGGCCTGGTGCTTTCCAAATTGTTTGATGGCCTGCTCGACTTGTTCTTTCCCCCACGGCCGGAATGTCCTTTTTGCGGTGCTTCCAGTAAAGTGGGAGTGGTTTGCGCAAACTGCCGGTTGCGATTTAGAGAGTACCGTATGGCCCCTCATTGTCCCCGTTGTGGCCGGATTATGAGGCCGGAAATTGCTATTCCATCTGATATGGTACCACTATGCCGCGAATGCCGGGTCCATGGCTGGCCCTTCGACCTGGCCCGTGCTTTAGGTCCATATGAGGATAATTTAAAGCAGGTGATCCACCGGCTTAAATATGGGGGCAGTCGCTGGCTGGCCAGGCCGGTTGCCTCCTTAATGGCTGAAGTATTAGAGTTTGGGGAAATGCCGGTCATGTTTGATCTGATTGTACCAGTGCCCCTTTCCAGGGATAAACTTCGCCACAGAGGATTTAACCAGTCTGCCCTGCTGGCAAAAGAAATAGGCACTGTTTTAGGAATACCAGTGGACGAACGGTCACTAATAAAAGTACTGGAAACACCGGCTCAGACCGGTCTTAACAGGACTGCGCGCCAATTAAACCTAAGGGGTGCTTTCCAAGTAGCGAACAGGTCTGGCATTTATAGTAAAGATATCTTAATTATCGATGATGTTTTCACAACTGGCAGTACTATGTCAGCTGTTGCCACCACACTAAAACAATCCGGGGCGAAACAGGTATTTGGTCTTACGGCAGCCACCGGCAGGTATGTTTAAAAATCAACAAAAAGCATCTCACACTTGTTCTTTATTCGACACCATCTGCGTAAACGTCTTGAGTTACTCACAATAAAACCATAGATTTTATTAGTTACTAACAAACTTATCAACATTATCCACAAGAACTTCTTCACAAACAGTCTTCAACACATTTATTTTCGACAATAGCAGAAGTGGATGAAGATACATGTATATTAGAAGTATAATGTGGAAAGGCTTGACAGAGTAATGTCCCTATGTTAACATGACTATGCGTGAGTTTAATGACCCACGGAATTAAGTTTCTAGGAGGTATGTTTTTGTGTTAGGTAAGGTTAAGTGGTTTAACCAGGAAAAAGGTTACGGTTTTATCGAGAGGGAGGATGGTGGGGACGTATTCGTCCACTTTTCGGCGATTCAGGAAGAAGGCTTTAAGACCTTAAACGAGGGTCAGAAGGTTGAATTCGATATTGTCGAAGGCGCCCGGGGGCCGCAAGCGGCCAACGTTGCAAAAATATAAATGTGGTTAACCCCAGCCAGTCTGGGGTTTTTGCTTACTTAGTAGCTATCCGGCATTAAAATCCCTAGGCTTGCTAAAAAATATGCAGGAATTGATCTTTGCTTAGGGAATAATAGTGATCTAAGATACCAAAAGGAGGTGTTTCCATGAAAGTACACGTGCGCGGCAGAAATATTGAAGTAACGGATGCGTTAAAAGAGTATATAGTAAAGCGCGTAGGCAAGCTGGATAGATACATTGACAATTTGGGTGACGCCCAGGTTACCATGACGGTTGAAAAGGATTCACACCGGATTGAAGTAACCATACCGGTTAACGGTATGATCTTGAGGGGTGAGGAAAGCACCGGTGATATGTATGCCTCTACCGATTTGGTGGTAGAGAAACTGGAAAGGCAAATCGGAAAATATAAGGGTAAACTACAAAAACGCGGTGTAAGGGTAGTGAATGTTCCTAATTTAACGACACCTGGAGATAATGATGAAGAAGCGCCAAGGTTGGTGAGGACCAAGCGCTTTGCCATCAAGCCCATGCCGATTGACGAAGCGGTGCTTCAAATGAATTTGCTTGGGCATAGTTTTTTTGTTTTTTTCAATGCGGAAACTGAGCAGGTCAACGTAGTTTATAAGCGTAAGGATGGTAATTACGGCCTAATTGAGCAGGAATTCTAATCAGAATCAAAAATAATGGTTACTAAATAAGTTGTTATACTGGTGCAGCGCCTCGCAGGGGGCGCTTTTAACTTGATAATAATGCTTAATTGACCATATCGTAATTATTAAAGTATAATAGCCCTGTATTATTTTTTGTTTTTGAACGGATTAAGAGGTGGTATAAGTGCTTGGATTCATTAGAAACTGGCTTGATGATAATGCCCGTGAAGTTAAGAAGATACAGCGCATTGTAAACGAGGTCAACGCCTTTGAACCCAGAGTATCCGCCTTGTCAGAGGGTGAGCTAAAGGGTATGACGGCGGTATTCAGGGAACGTTTAGACAAAGGGCAGAACTTGGAGGATATTTTGCCCGAGGCCTTTGCTGTGGTGCGGGAGGCATCCCGCCGGGTACTGGGGATGAGGCACTTCGATGTACAGCTGCTGGGCGGGATTGTGCTGCATCAGGGACGCATCGCCGAGATGAAGACTGGTGAGGGAAAAACCCTGGTAGCCACCCTACCGGTTTACCTGAATGCCTTAACCGGCATGGGGGTTCACGTGGTTACGGTGAACGACTATCTAGCCCGGCGGGACAGTGAGTGGATGGGCCAGATATATCGCTATCTGGGTTTAAGTGTTGGTCTGGTGGTACACGGCCTGGATTGGGAGGATCGCCGTCGTGCCTACCTTTCTGATATTACCTATGGAACTAATAATGAGTTTGGTTTCGATTATCTGAGGGATAATATGGCCCACCATCCGGACCAGTTAGTGCAGCGGGAGTTAAACTACGCCATCGTGGATGAGGTGGACAGTATCCTGATTGATGAGGCCAGGACCCCGCTAATTATTTCCGGCCAGGCGGAGAAATCAACTGAATTATACTATACCTTTGCCAAAATTACGCCCCGGCTTATCCGGGATACCGACTACACTGTAGATGAAAAAGCGCATACAGTAGCAATTACCGAATCCGGAGTGGCCAAGGTAGAAAAAATGCTTGGGGTCGAAAACCTTTACGATGACAAAAACATTGAGCTTACCCACCACCTGAACCAAGCCTTAAAGGCTTATGGCTTGATGAAGCGGGATCGGGACTATGTGGTAAAGGACGGGCAGGTGATCATTGTTGATGAGTTTACCGGCCGCTTAATGTTCGGCAGGCGATACAGTGACGGCCTGCACCAGGCTATTGAGGCTAAAGAGGGGGTCAAGATCGAGCGGGAGTCCCAAACTCTAGCGACCATTACTTTTCAAAACTATTTCCGGATGTATAATAAACTGTCCGGTATGACTGGCACAGCGGAAACTGAGGAGCAGGAGTTAAAGAAAATTTACGGTTTGGACGTAGTGGTAATACCCACAAATAAGCCGATGATCCGGAAGGACCTGCCGGATGTGATCTACAAAACAGAGAAGGCCAAGTTCCAGGCGGTAGTTGACGAGATAGTGACCAGGCACGACCATGGACAGCCAGTACTGGTTGGCACAATTTCCATTGAAAAATCAGAATTACTCAGCCGTATGCTTAAACATAAGGGTATTGAACACCAAGTATTAAATGCCAAGTACCACGATAAAGAGGCCGAAATAATAGCTCAGGCCGGGCGCTGGGGGGCTGTTACCATTGCTACCAATATGGCTGGAAGGGGTACTGACATTCTGCTTGGTGGTAATCCGGATTTTTTAGCCCGACAGGAACTGCGCCGGCTGAACACTAACCCTGAAGCAAGCCCGGAAGCCGCTTCCTCGGAAACGGAAGACCTGATCAGTAAGGAATTGCAGGAGAAATACCGAGAGCAGGCAGAAGAAGAGCGTCGCCTTGTTGTTGAACGGGGCGGACTGTATATCCTGGGAACAGAGCGGCACGAGAGCCGGCGGATTGACAACCAGCTCCGCGGCCGTTGCGGCCGTCAAGGTGATCCCGGAGCTACCCAGTTTTTTAGCTCCCTAGAGGATGATTTGATGCGCCTTTTCGGTTCAGATAATATTTCAGGGATTATGGACAGGTTGGGTATTGAGGAAGACGTGCCCATTGAGCACGCTATGATTACTAAATCTATCGAAACTGCTCAGAAAAGAGTGGAGAATCGCAACTTTGATATCCGCAAGCATGTGCTCCAGTATGATGATGTGATGAACCAGCAGCGTGAAATAATTTATAAACAGCGCCGGCAGGTACTTACTGGCAGCAATCTAAAAGATAATATCTTGGAAATGGTTGATGCCACAGTAGAGCGGGCGGTAGCCACCTACGCCCCGGAAGGGGTCTATCCAGAGGAGTGGGATTTGGAAGGGCTATTGGAGTATTCCGAACAGCTTTACCTGCCAGGCCACAAGCTGGCGCCCGAGGACCTGGATGGAATGGGGCGCCATGAACTGCAATCTTTTCTGATTGAGCGTTCCCGGGAGATGTATCAGAGCAGGGAGCAGGAACTTGGCTCTGATATGATGCGGGAGATCGAGCGGGCGGTTTTGCTTCGCATTGTTGATGAAAAGTGGATGGACCATTTGGATGCCATGGACCAACTCAGGGAAGGTATTGGTCTTAGGGCCTACGGTCAGAAAGACCCGCTGGTAGAGTACAAGTTCGAAGGTTATGAGATGTTTCAGAACATGGTCAACACTATTCAGGAAGAAGTGGTGCGCTACATCTTCCGGGTAAATGTTGTTCAGCCGGAACAGCAGCAAAAGCGGGTGGTCGTAGAAAACCGCTATGCGGAAGAAGGGCCGAAAAAACCCTTGCGCCGGGAAAATAAGATCGGGCGCAATGATCCCTGCCCGTGCGGCAGCGGCAAGAAGTATAAGAAATGCTGCGGCCGTGCAGAAGCTGTATAATACACTGACCAGTTACAAGAAGAGGTGAGATAATGTACACAGACTTAAAAAGGGAGCTTGAACCACTTAAAAGGCGTATAGAAGATTTGAGGGTTTCTCTTTGACATACTTAAAAAGGAAAGGGAAATATCTTTACTTGAAAAGCAGATGTTAACAACCGGTTTCTGGGAAGTGCAGGACCAGGCGCAAAGAATTGTCCAGCGGATAGCGCAATTAAAGGATAAGGTAGCACTTTTCCAGGAACTGGCCATGGATTTTGAGGATTTGGAAGTACTGGTCGAACTGGGTGAAGAAGACAACGATGAGACTGTAGCCACTGAAATAAGGGAGGGAATTATATCCCTTTCCCGCAAGGTGGCGGACCTGGAGCTGACTGTATTATTAAGCGGCCCATACGACCGTGGTAATGCGATCATCTCACTTCATGCCGGGGCTGGGGGTACCGAGGCCCAAGATTGGGTGGCGATGCTGGTCCGCATGTATACCCGTTGGGCGGAGCGCCACAAATTCAAGATTGATGTGCTTGATATGCTTCCAGGCGATGAGGCGGGCACAAAAAGCGCTACCCTTGAAGTAATCGGCCCAAACGCTTACGGCTACCTGCGTTCAGAAAAAGGGGTGCACCGGTTGGTGCGCATTTCCCCTTTCGATGCAGCCGGCCGCCGGCACACGTCCTTTGCCTCACTGGATGTTCTTCCCGAGGTGGAAGACGATGTAGACGTAAAAATAAATCAGGAAGATTTAAAAATTGATACCTTCCGCTCCAGTGGCGCAGGGGGACAGCATATTAATAAGACAGACTCTGCTGTTCGGATCACTCACATCCCTACGGGAATTGTTGTTACATGTCAGAATGAGCGCTCCCAGTTTTCCAATCGTCTGGCTGCTATGAAAATGCTCCGGGCCAGGCTAACCGATTTAGAACTACGCAAAAAAGAAGCTGAACTGGCTGCCATGCGCGGCGACCAGCAGGAAATTGCCTGGGGCAGTCAGATACGCTCCTATGTTTTTCACCCCTACAGCCTGGTGAAAGACCATCGCACCAATGAGGAAACCGGGAATATCAACGCTGTTATGGATGGAGAAATAGACTCCTTTATTGCCACCTATTTAAAAGAAAAAGCACGAGTTCAGGAAGGATAGCGTGGGTGTGGAAGGCCGTTGCTGCTTGCAACGGTCTTTTTTATTTGAGCAATTTCGACTTCAGGGAGGAATCTCTTGTTGAGAAAAGAATATAACTTTTTATAGCTGGGAAGTCTTCTGGACAATATAGATTTATCCAGTATAGTTACATCTTGTTTCGGAGTATAACACCATGCGCATTAACTTTATCAGGGAAATTGCCGGGGTCAGTGTCGGCGTTTTACTAACTGGCCTGGGTCTGGACATGTTTCTTATCCCCAATAAAATTGCGGCCGGTGGAGTCAGCGGAATTGCCACAATCCTGCATTATGTAATTAATGTGCCGGTTGGAGCGGCTATGCTTGTTTTAAATGTGCCCCTTTTTGCTATGGCCATATACCGAATGGGGCTTCATTTTGGCTTTCGATCCCTCTATGGTACGATTGCACTTTCCCTGATTGTTGATGCGCTGGCGCCTTATCTGCCCGTTCCCACTAAAGATCTCTTATTGTCCAGCCTGTTTGGCGGGGTGTTGGTTGGCCTGGGGCTGGGGTTTGTTTTTAAGTATAATGGCACTACCGGGGGCA
This sequence comes from Desulfotomaculaceae bacterium, assembly GCA_028696455.1. Lineage (GTDB taxonomy): Bacteria > Bacillota > Desulfotomaculia > Desulfotomaculales > Pelotomaculaceae > MVQL01. Next base: position 11,443 of record JAQVGZ010000018.1, read on the forward strand.
CTGATCTGCTGGCGGCGATATTGCGCACATATACAGGAATTAATATTGGGCAGCTGCTGTTTTTGGTGGATGCTACGATTGTAGTTGTGGCCGGGCTCGTTTTTGAATCAGCAGAGCTTTCCATGTATGCCCTTATTACTATCTTTGTCACTTCCTGGCTGATTGATTTGGTACAGGAGGGATTTAGTTATACCAAGGCCTTTTTAATTATATCTGATCATCCGGAAGAAATTTCGGCTGCTATTGTAGAAGGATTAAACCGCGGCGCCACTGCCTGGCCTGCTCGTGGGGTATACACAGGTGTGGGGAAGGAGGTGCTCCTGTCAGTAGTGAACAGGTCGGAGGTAACCCGCTTAAAAGATATCATTTATGAGGTTGATCGTCATGCCTTCGTGATTCTGGCGGATGTGCATGAGGTGCTCGGTGAGGGCTTTAAAGAGTATAAATAAATTACTGGAGGTTGTAGAATGGGGGAAATCGACGAACTTCAGAAAAAGGCGAGAGAAATAAGAAAACATATTATTAAGATGCTGGGTGAAGCAGGTTCGGGACATCCGGGCGGGTCCCTGTCTGCGGCTGATATTGTCGCGGCTCTTTACTTTCATGAGATGCGGCTAGACCCCGACCGTCCGGAGTGGCCAGAACGTGACCGCTTTATTCTGTCCAAGGGGCATGCGGCCCCAGTGCTCTACGCTGCCCTGGCGGAGAGGGGATTTTTCCCGGTGGAAGAACTAATGACGCTGCGTAAATTGGGCAGCCGCCTGCAGGGGCATCCGGATATGCGTAAGCTGCCGGGGGTAGAGATGTCTACCGGTTCCCTGGGGCAAGGCCTTTCCGCTGCCAACGGCATGGCCCTGGCTGGCCGCCTGGACGAAAGAAACTATCGTGTATACGTGATGCTCGGTGACGGTGAGTTGGACGAGGGAATGGTTTGGGAAGCGGCTATGGCAGCCGCCCATTATAAACTGGATAATTTAGCAGCTTTTGTCGACCATAATGGCTTCCAGATCGACGGCCCGATAGCTGAAGTGATGTCCCCCGAGCCAGTGTCTGATAAATGGCGTGCTTTTGGCTGGCATGTAATCAATATCAACGGGCATGATATCGGGCAGATTCTGGGCGCCCTGGCAGAGGCGAAAAATATTAAGGGGAAACCAACCATGATTGTGGCGGAAACAATTAAAGGCAAGGGTGTTTCATTTATGGAGAACCAGGTAGGTTGGCACGGTGTTGCACCAAAGCCTGATGAAGTGCAGAGGGCGCTGGCGGAATTGGGTTAGAAGGATTAGCACTCTTAATTAGGAGGATTGTCTTGATGAGTAAAAAGATAGCAACCAGGGAGGCTTACGGCGAGGCGCTGCTGCAGTTAGGCCGAGAAAACCCTGATATAGTGGCTTTGGACGCCGACCTGGCCAAGTCCACCAAGTCTTATGACTTTGGGAAGACTTTTCCCGAGCGTTTTTTTGATATGGGTGTGGCTGAGCAAAACATGATTGGTACAGCGGCCGGCCTGGCTGCAGCAGGTAAAATCCCTTTTTGCAGCTCATTTGCCATCTTTGCCTCAGGCCGTGCCTTTGAACAGGTGCGCAATAGCGTTGCCTACACGCGCTTAAATGTTAAAATTGGGGCAAGCCACGCCGGAATAACGGTTGGTGAGGACGGAGGATCTCATGCGTCGGTGGAAGATATCGCCATCATGCGGGTGCTGCCTAATATGACTGTTTTTGTCCCTGCCGATGCGGTAGAAACGGTCGGTGCGGTAAGAGCAGCTGCGGCCATAGACGGTCCTGTATATATCCGCCTGGGACGATCTGCCGTGCCGGTTTTGCACAAGGAAGGCTTTCAGTTCGAGCCGGGCAAGGCGGTTGTGCTGCGCGAAGGAAAAGACGCGACTATTGTTGCCACCGGGATTATGGTCGCTGCTGCCCTGGAGGCCGCGGAACAATTAGAAAGTAAAGGTATTAGGATTGGAGTGCTGGATGTTCACACCATTAAGCCGATCGATGTAGAGGCTATTGTGAATGCAGCCAGAAAAACAGGTGCAGTAGTCACAGCGGAAGAACACAGTATTATTGGCGGCCTGGGTGGGGCAGTGGCCGAAGTGCTCGCTGAACACTGTCCCATACCACTAAAGCGGGTGGGTATACCGGACCAATTTGGGGAATCAGGTGCTCCTGCTGAGCTGTTAGAAAAAAACGGTATGACTCCCAGACATCTAATAGCTGCTATAGAAGAAATAATTACAAAAAAAGGTTAACTATCCTTTATTAATGCCCTTGCTTGGTGCAGGGGCTTTTTTGTTACATTTATGCTGGAGAAATGAGAATTTTTATTGTAGATTTGGTGAAAAACACGCACTGTTGGCAGGAATTTATTTAACCTTGTCGAAATCAGATTATATCTTGGGTGGTTTTATCATTTTATGGTAATTAGGAGTCGAGTGGTTCGATAGTTGACGACAAAATATAATTTACACTATGGGGTGGGTGATGATCCAGCTTTTTAATGTAACTAAGATGTATCCCGGTGGAATTAAAGCTCTGGATGATGTTAGCATTCGCTTCAAAAAAGGTGAGTTTATTTTTTTAGTAGGTCCCAGCGGTGCTGGGAAGTCTACACTGATGAAATTAATTTACCGTGAAGAGCATCCTACCCGTGGACAGGTTATTTTTAATGGCAAGAATATCACCCGGCTGCGCCAGCGAGAGGTGCCCTATTTGCGCCGCAAAATTGGAATGGTATTCCAAGACTTTCGCTTGCTTCCGCAGAAAACCGTTTTTGAGAATATTGCCTTTGCAATGGAGATCACCGGGGCGTCTAGCCGGGAAATTAAAAGGGCTGTGCCTGAGGTACTGGAAATGGTTGGCCTTGCGCATAAAGCCAACGAATTTCCTGAACACCTCTCGGGTGGCGAGCAACAGCGGGTCAGTATCTCCCGGGCTATTGTTAACAGGCCGGTTTTAATTATTGCTGACGAACCTACGGGTAATCTAGATCCGGATACCTCGTGGGGTTTAATGAATCTCTTTTTAGATATTAGCCAGCGGGGCACCACCATCATAATGGCTACCCATGCCTGGGATATTGTCAGTAATATGAAAAAACGCGTTGTAGAATTAGCCGGTGGGCAGATAGTGCGGGATGAAGAGAAGGGGACATACAGCCTATGAGGCTAAGGACGATCTGCTACTATTTTCGTGAGGCGCTTCAATCAATATTGCGAAACAGCTGGCTTTCGGTAGCCTCGATAGGGGTAGTGGCCGTATCCCTCTTAATCCTGGGCGGGTCTCTCTTAATTGTTTTAAACGCAGGCAATGTGGCGGATAATTTGGAATCAAGCGTTGAAGTCAGTATATTTCTAAAGGACGAAGCCACCCCTGAGCAAATTAAAGAAATTGAGAACAAATTAATAGGCCTGTCCGAAGTAGCCCAGTATGTGTTTGTAACCAAGGAAAAAGCGCTGGAGGAAATGAAGCAAGACTTTGGGGAAGAAAAGGATATTCTGGCTGGCCTTGAGGAAAAAAATCCACTACCGGATACTTTCAGAGTCAAGACGCACATGGTAGAGCAGGTAGCACCCCTAGCCAGGCAGTTTGAAGGCCTGGCTCAGGTGGATGAGGTCCGTTATGGCCAGGGTGTGGTTGAACAGTTAATGGCTTTAAGTCACTGGGTGCGTATTGCTGGGCTCACTACCATGGTCTTGCTGGGGGTGGCAGCTGTTTTTCTGATCGCTACCACAATTCGCCTGTCTGTTTTTGCCAGACGGCGGGAGATTGAAATAATGAAGTTTCTGGGGGCAACCAACTGGTTTGTTCGCTTACCATTTCTGCTGGAAGGTATGTTTTTAGGGTTAGCCGGCTCTTTTATCTCGGTGGCTGCCATATATTATGGCTACTTTTTAATAATTAACAGCATTCAAGTTTCCCTGCCTTTTGTGCCAATGGTAAGTGACCGTGATTTAATTATACTTCTGATGGAGGGGCTCCTGTTTTTGGGGCTGCTCATTGGTGCGGCAGGCAGTATGATCTCCGTGCGCAGGTTTTTAAAAGTGTAAATATTTTGAGATACCAGGAGGGGTAACCTGGATGGGAACCGGTTTTTTAAAGAAAAAAATAGTTATAGGTTCGGTGAGCCTGGCATTACTGGCAGGTACGTTTGGAGTGGCCTATGGGGCTAGTCTCGAGCAGCAGCTAGACGCTACCAGGGAGCAGTTGGAGCAGAAGAATCATGAAGCCAGCAAGGCTAAAAATGTTGTAAAGGATTACACACAGCAGGTTGCTTTTCTTAATCGCTCCATAGATGAAAAATCCCTGCAGATTATGGAGATTGAAAAAAACCTGAGTGTAGCCAAAGAGAATTTGCGCAATACTGAGGTAGAACTCCAGAAGGCTGAAAAAAAGCTCGAGGAAAGCACTGAGGAACTAAATAAAAGGATTCGGAATATGTATCAGGCAGGTAATATCAGTTATTTGGAGGTATTATTAGAATCTCAAAGCTTCAGTGATTTCGTGAACCGTTATGAACTTTTGAAGCGGGTGGCCCAGCAGGATGCTGCTTTAGTCGATCAAGTTAGAGCCGACCGCGAAATAATAAATAGCCGGAAGGCCAAACAGGAAGTTCAACAGCAAGAGCTTGTGGCCATGCTTTCTGAACAGGAAAAAGCCCGCAAGGAACTGGAAGCAAAACAAAGTGAAAAAAAGGCCCTGCTTAAAGAGGCAAATCAAAACCTGTGGAATATTGAGGCGGAAGCTGATCGCCTGGAGGCAAAAGAACAGGAAATCTTACGGCAGATCGCCAGGCAGCGCTCGAATTCCCAGCCGATCTCCACAGGAGCTTTCACCTGGCCAGTACCGGGGCATTCAAGAATATCTTCCAACTTTGGTTTACGTGTGCACCCTGTGATGGGGGGCACTAGAATGCACAACGGGATTGATGTCCCTGCCCCTACTGGTACTACTGTGGTAGCTGCCCAGTCCGGGGTAGTGATCGATGCCAGCTACATGAGCGGTTATGGCAAAATTGTCATGATCGATCATGGCGGCGGGCTGACTACTCTTTACTCTCACCTATCGTCACAGCTGGTTGGAAGCGGTGCGAAAGTCAAAAAAGGTCAGGCCATTGGCAGGGTGGGAAGCACCGGCATGTCAACCGGACCACACCTGGACTTTTCAGTAAGAGTAAACGGCAACCCGGTTAATCCACTTAATTATTTATAGCCACCATGCGGTGGCTTTTTAATCTTTGTTTGTATCGGTTAATCCTTTCAATTTAGCTTTTTGAAAACTAGTAAATGCAGCTTTGGTAAAGATGATTAAACAAGTGAAAAAACGCAAAAGATAGGAGAGTTACATAGTATTAACACAGGAATAGATACAAAAATTAACTATTCGGGGCCAACTAGTCTAATTACCATAAAATTGTAGTATAATATTGTAAGGACATGATCGGAAGGTGTAGATAAGTTGGGCTATCATAATTTCAGTGCCGGTGGGGGGCATAAATGGCGCTCAATACTGGTGGTTTTTGTTCTAGCCGTTATTTTGACAGCGGGGAGCCTCCTTTATAGTAATTACCTGCATGCCGGCAACCTGGTTAAAGTCATTACCCTGATCCAGACCCATTATTTGCACCCGGTAGACAACACCCGGATGGTTGATGGGGCTATCAAGGGCCTGGTCAATTCCTTAAATGATCCGTATTCGGTTTACCTGGATCCAAGTACTTTTGCCAAGCTCCAAGAGCAAATCAAGGGTACTTTCGGTGGATTGGGTATTTTGGTTGGAGTCAAAGAGGATTATCTTATGGTGGTGCGTGCCTATCAGGGGACACCGGCTGCAAGGGAGGGTATCATGGATGGGGACATAATAGTAAAAATTGATGACCATGATACCAGAGGGATTGACCTGGACACAGCCATTAACCTGATGCGTGGCCCGGTGGGGTCACAAGTTAGGCTGACTATCGACAGAAAGCAGGGAACACGGGAAGGACAACAGTTTACCCGTACCCTGATCAGAGAAGAAATCAGTGTCCCGACGGTCGAAGGGCGTAAAATCCCCGGTACCGAAATCATGTATATTTCTATAACCCAGTTCACTGAGCGATCAGATGATGAAATGAGAGAGGTCCTGAGCAAGTTAGAGGGCGAGCCTGTTCAGGGAATTATTTTAGATCTCCGGGACAACCCGGGTGGTGAGCTCACTGCAGCAGTGGAAGTGGCGAGGAATTTTGTGCCAAAAGGCCCCATTGTCTATATTGACTACCGGGTAGGGCAAGAACAGGTCTTTCAATCCGAGGGGCAGGTCATAGATCTTCCGCTGGTGGTCCTGATCAACGAGGGCAGCGCCAGCGCTGCTGAAATTTTAGCTGGTGCAATTAAAGACACCGGCTCAGGTACCTTGGTTGGTGCGAAAACTTTCGGCAAAGGAATTGTTCAAACGGTGTTTCCACTAGATGGCGGAGCTGGGTTAAAGCTTACTACTGCTCGATACCTGACACCAGCTAGAAATGATATCCACGAAAAGGGGATCCTGCCTGATACTCAGGTCAACTCTTTTGAGGACCCCTCCCGGGACTTTCAGCTTGAGCAGGCGCTAGAAATTATGAAGCAGAAGATAAGCGGATAAAATACACCGGTGAATTACTGGCCTCAAGTAATAGCGTTGGTGTGCAGCAGGTACATCTGTGGGAAAATCCTCCGCAGTCTTTGACTAGCTTTAAACCGCACCGGGCGATGTAATTGGGGTGGAAGATTTTGTTTCCCTTTGCTGAGGTTTTTCCATTAATTCTGCAGACTTTTATACAGATGCTGACTGACCTGCATTTTTTACCGCTCTTTCTGGTGATAATGATCATAATTGCTATGCAGTACAGGCGTGCGGAAAAAATAAAGGAAGAGCTATTTGGCATGAAAAACAGTGGGTTTTGGGCTGACGTGTTCATGTCAACTGGCTTTGGGCTGCTAGGTGGTCTAGTTGGTAGTTTCCTAATGGTTTTTATCGGCCTGTCCCTATCTGAATCGGGTCTCATTTATCTATGGCCGATAGCCATCCTACTCATGTTGATAAATGTACGCTTTCTATGCTTTGCCTATTCAGGTGGAATATTATCACTATCCAGTCTACTGCTAGGGTTTCCCCAGGTTAATGTGTCACAAATTATAGCTTTGGTGGCCGTGCTGCATATAGTCGAGAGTCTTTTAATTCTTGCCGGTGGTCACTTGGGGGCAGCGCCGGCTTATATCAAGGGCACTGGCGGTAAGGTTACTGGCGGCTTCACCCTGCAAAAATTCTGGCCGATACCGCTCGTGGTTCTGGCCGTTGCAGGTGCTGGTCCAATCCAGGGTGGTGTTGAAATGCCTTCTTGGTGGCCGTTAATCAAACCAGGCCTACCTGGAGACCCGCAAAATATGGTATATACTTTGATGCCTGTAATTGCCGGGCTGGGCTACGGTGACATGGCCATGGCCAGGAGCCCAGTGGAAAAAAGCCGCTTGTCTGCAATTTACCTGGGTGTTTACAGCCTGCTCCTGCTAATCCTGGCTGTGCTTGCAGAACATAGCAGAGTGGTAATGTTGACGGCAGCGCTGTTCTCCCCACTTGGTCATGAGGCAGTGGTTTTAATCAGCCGCAGGTTCGAATTTATGAATGAACCGCTGTATGTTGCGCCTGACCGGGGGGTTAAGGTTCTTGATGTTTTGCCCGGTGGAGTAGCCTGGCGGGCAGGCATTCGCTCTGGGGACATTATTCTGGCGATTAACGATGAGGATTTAAATAATAAAAGTGAGCTGGCGCAATTCCAGGCGAGGGCTATTTTCCAACAAAGAGTAGATTATTATAGTCATGCCGCCGGCAAAATCAGGCGTGGTTTTCTTGCTCCTGCAAACCCGGGCCGGCATTGGGACATGTTGCCCGTGCCGGAAGGAAACGAGGATATATATATCGAATTGCTCCAAGGTGGTTTGCTGGGGAGCTGGCTCCAAAAGTTATGGAGAGTATTAAAGGGCTGAAACTTTTTAAAGAGGCAGCTCCTTTATTTTATTCTAATCAATTAGCAATAATGGAGGTCTAGGCTTGAACAAAGTTATTTACGATAAAGATCATGACTTGAGCAGTATAAATACCCTTGCGGAATTACATTCCTTAGCCAGGGATTGTAGGAGGTGCGGTCTGCGGAGCGGCTGCTCGGGGGTGGTTTTTGGAGAGGGGAATCCGGAAGCCAGGTTAATGTTGATCGGGGAAGGCCCGGGGGGTGATGAGGACCGGCAAGGTCGCCCGTTTGTGGGCAAGGCAGGACAGCTTTTGGACAAGATCCTGGCTGCTGTGAATATGGAACGATTTACCCACGTTTATATAGCTAATGTAGTTAAGTGCCGGCCGCCAGGAAACAGAGCCCCGCAAACGGACGAGGCGGCAGCATGTCTTCCGTGGCTATACCGCCAAATCGAGCTGGTTTCCCCCAGGATTATCGTCTTGCTGGGCAGTACTGCTCTGCAAAACCTAATCGAGCCGGGGGCAAGGATCACTGTTATGCGCGGTAAGTGGTTGGTTAGCAAGAGCGGGATCAAGATCATGCCCACTTTTCACCCGGCAGCCTTATTACGGGATACCAGCAAGAAGCGACCCGTGTGGGAAGACTTTCAAAAAGTTAGGGATGAGTATTTGAGGGAGCAGCGGCAACATTGACGATGGTTGTGGGCCATACCTTAAGCCCTTCCTGCCGGGCTTGTTTGAGCAGGAACATATAGTATCTTTCCGTAGAGTTGATTTTATATATGACATAGTCCGTGCAGTCGTTATCAACCTGGTCAAATTCCCTTAGTGCCTGCTGCCAGTCGCGCCGGGCATTATCGATGGCCGACATCAGGGTGTGAGACCCAGGGGACGCGGCTAATCGGGCCTTCAATTTTGGTGGCGCAATATTTAATGTGTTTAACCATGATAAGATAACTGTAATTATATTCATTATTTCCCACCTCTGTTAATATCTACGTTGATAAGCGGGAAATTATAACATAAGTTAAACTATTTTCTTAATTGTTATTGCCCGACAAGATAGTACAATGTTACTTATTAAATTCTGCGGAGCGAACGACAACGTCAACCACATTAGCTAAGTAATGACAATAATAGGGACATCGGAGAGGTCAGCAATTAGTTATGAAAAGGTTAAGTGTTATAATTATTTTAATTGGGGTATTGCTAATGGTCTATCCCCTTGTTGTAGAGTATTATGCCCGCTACGAACAGGAAAGAATGATCGCTTTGTTTGACCGTAATGTTGCAGCAGTATCAGAAAAAAATGATGACCTGCCGGCTTGCGATCTTCATACTGACGGGTTATCACAAAACACGGAGTTTCGTGAAGCAAAAATTGAAGTTACAAAAATAGGCCTGTCTGCAGTGGTGGTATGTGGAACATCACTGATAGACCTGGCCAGGGGCCCTGGTTGGTATGTGGAATCCGCACTGCCGGGTCAGGGGAATACAGCCATTGCCGGACACCGGACCATGCACGGGGCCTGGTTCCGCAACCTGGATCAGCTTAAAGAAAATGATCTAATAAAAGTTGTATTTGAGGGACAGGACTATTTATATAGAGTCGAAAGAGTTTTTATTATTGCTAAAGATGACTGGAGTGTAATTGACCCCTGCGGTTACCCGGCTCTGACCCTGACAACCTGTCATCCGGTCGGGAGAGCTAGTCAGCGCCTGGTGGTGCGTGCAGCCCTGGTCAATGACAGTCAATAAAACAGGGCAGTGGTATCCGGGCTAGTCACTAGCATTTGGAGAAACCGCAACTTCGGCAAATTAAGCATCCTTCAGCCCTTTCGAGCTTTTGTCCACACTCACATAATAGAGCCTCATCGATAACTTTTTTCTTCTGTCCGTTATTTTCGCGGCACTGGTTATTCAGTTCCGCTTTAATCTCAGCCACTTTGTATGCTATAGCTGATGCGCAGGACTTGCCGGGTGAAAGGTTTTTACCCTTCCCTTTAGCGAGCATGTAAGACGGGCAAGAGTGAGTGCCATTTAATTGTTCGACTATTTCATCAACTGCTATACCGCCGCGTATAGCCAGGCTAATCAGCCTTGAGGTAGCTTCGGTATAGACCAGGCAGCCTCCGTCAGACCCGGTAGTAATGAAGGTTTCTAAAATCTTACCACTATCAGGCTGATAGTTTACCGTAAGATATAGCTTGCCACAGCCGGTATCAAGACGATGGGTCATGCCCTGGGCGCTTCTGGGGCGAGGTAATATTTCACCGCGCTGGAGAACCTTTTTCTCCGGGGACTTATCCTGCGTGCCAATGGTTACTGTGCCTTCCTTACAGCCGTCCCGGAAGACAGTAATTCCTTTTAGTCCGAGTTTATAAGCCATAAGATAGCACTGTCCAATATCCGCAACAGTAGCTGAGCCGGGCAGGTTGATGGTTTTGCTTACCGCGTTATCTACATGTTTTTGTACTTCTGCTTGCATTAAAATATGGTCTTCAGGAGCAATATCCTGAGCGCTTTTAAAGACCCGTGAAATACCCTCCGGCAGCTGCGCACAGTTCTGGCAGGTGCCGCGACGGGCTACCTCTTCCAGGGTCTCCTTGGGCACTCCCCGCTCCTGGCATGCTTTCAGGAATAGCGGGCTGAACACCTCAAATTCTCCTGCTACGTTTGTTGATTTTTTATAAGCTACCGCAAATATTGGCTCAATGCCGTAGCCCTCACAACCGGCCATAGTTGTTACTGAACCGGTGGGGGCAATGGTGATGCAGGCGGCATTGCGCCGCTTTTCTGACGGGTAAAATTTGCTGTTTTCCCAAAGAGGAAAACAGCCGCGCAAATTTCCTAGTTCCCGTGAGGCTTCGCTTGCTGTTTCCTGCATCAGCCCGGTAATTTCCCCTGCATATTTTCTGCCTTCTTCGGAGTCATAAGGCAGTCCAGCCTTGATCAAGACGTCTGCGAGGCCAGTAAACCCCAGGCCGATTTTCCGGGTTGCTCTGGTTGCCTCGGCAATTATCGGCAGGGGGTAATTGGCTATGTCGATCTGGTTGTCCAGGAACCGGACGGCATGATAGACTGTATCAATGAGCAGCTCTCGGTTAAGCTGGCCGTTATCCGTTACCATCCTGGCCAGATTAATGCTGCCCAAAAGGCAGGATTCTCCCGGTAAAAGAGGTTGTTCTCCACAGGGGTTGGTGCAGTTTAGCAGTTTATCCTGTATGGGATTATAAGCTTGTACTGTATCCAGAAAAATAATTCCAGGATCACCACAAGCATGGGCCGCTTTAACGATAAATTCCCAGAGGGTAGCTGCCGGCAGTACTTCATGTACCTTGCCATTGAATTGGAGCGGCCAATCGGCTCCTTTTTCCAGAGCTTCCATAAAGGTATCGGTCACGCCAACTGACAAGTTGAAGTTTGTTAAACCACCGTCAAGCTTGGAGTTAATAAAATCAATGATTTCCGGGTGATCAACATTTAAGATACCCATCGACGCGCCGCGGCGCACGCCGCCCTGCATGACCATATTGGAGGAAGCATTATAAAGCTTTATAAGCTCCACCACGCCCGAGGCTTTTCCTTTGGTAGAATATACCAGGGAACCGCGCGGCCTGATCGTGCTGAAGTTATACCCCACCCCGCCGCCAGATTTAAAAATCATAGCTGTTGACATCAAGGTGTCATACATAGAGTGCAGCGAATCTTCCACAGCTAGGACAAAGCAGGCGGAAGGCTGCCACGGCCGGTCAGGTTTTCCCATATTGGCCCAAATGGGTGTTGACGGCACAAAAAGGAGGTCGCCCATTATGCCGGCAAATTTTTCTTCCCAATGCTTTTGGTTTTCCGGCTCGGCGCTTGCCGTCACCCGGGCCAGACGGTATACTGCCTCTTCGAAGGTTTCGATAATCCTACCTAGCTCGTCTTTTAAGGCATAGCGTGCGTCGAAAACTTTCTGTCCTGCTTCAGTTAATCCGGTCATAAATAGCCACCTTTACCCGCCAAAAAAGGCTTATATTTCTAAATTTATTTCATTTATAATTTTAGTATCACTTTATTATGTTTTAGCTGTCTTTGCAACAATCATAAGTACTGATTACTGGTTAACAGCTTCCGCGTGCTTGCTTTTCAGTTAACTTATAAGTCTATATCAAAAGGGATGATTATTACGAGAGCGGCGATAATTTGGTACTAATCCCCAGGTTTTAATCGCATTAGACGGATGCTGTTCAGAGTGACGAGGACTGTTGCCCCCATATCTCCCAGGATAGCCAGCCATAGCGTAAGCCACCCCGGGAAGACTGCCAGAACCGCAATGGTCTTGATAGCCAGGGCAAAAGCAATGTTCTGTCGGATAATCCTCAGAGTAGCCCGGCTGAGTCTGATAGTAAAGGGGAGCTTGGTGAGGTCATCTGCCATTAGGGCAATATCGGCTGTTTCCAGCGCTATATCAGTGCCAGCCCCTCCCATGGCGATCCCTATATTCGCCGTGGCCAGCGCTGGGGTGTCATTAACCCCGTCACCAACCATAGCCACCTTTCCATATTTCTCTTGATAAGTCTCAATTGCGGTCACTTTATCCTGAGGTAGAAGTTCAGCGCGATACTCATCCACTCCTGCCCGTTCAGACATAGCCTGAGCTGTGGCCTCATTATCCCCGGTGAGCATGATCGTATGCTTGATGCCCAGCCTTCTCAAAGCTGCCAGAGAGGCTTTAGTGGTTTCACGGACCTCATCCGCTACAGCGATAAGACCCAGGAAGCCTTGCCGTGTTCCGACAAGCATGACTGTTTTACCTTCCTTTTGGAGAAGGGCGACTTGCTCATCGATTAAGTTGGATTTGATGCCTAACGACTTGAACAGACAGGGGTTACCGATATAAATTTTTTGTTCATTTATTGTGCCCTGGGCTCCCCGGCCGGCAATATTACTAAAATCTTCCGCAGGACTCCAGGCAAGATGGCGGGCTTTTGCAGCTTTAATAATTGCCTCCGCTAGTGGATGTTCTGAACGGGTCTCCAGAGCAGCGGCGATTTGCAGCAACTTTTGCTCGGAGCAGGTTCTGGCGGGAATAATGTCGGTGACGGCAGGCACGCCTTTAGTCAGGGTTCCTGTTTTATCGAAGGCGATAGCCTGAATAGTGCCAGCCTCTTCCAGGTAAATGCCACCCTTGATCAGAACCCCTTGCCGGGCGGCGTTACTGATGGCACTCACGATTGCTACCGGTGTGGATACTACCAGCGCGCAGGGGCAAGAAACTACTAGGAGTGCCAGACCCCGGTAAAACCAGGGCTCCCAGTCATAGCCAAGGAACAGGGAGGGGGCCAGGATAATCCCTAAAGCGAGGACTAGTACTATGGGGGTGTAGATAGCAGCAAAACGTTCTACAAAAGCCTGGGCGGGCGCCCGTTTAGACTGGGCTTCTTCCACCAGGTTAATAATTTTCGCAATAGTGGTATCCTGAACATGCTTGGTTACTTCAACCTCCAGGGAGCCACTGATATTTAGCGTACCAGCGTAAACTTCAGCGCCGATTCCTTTTTCCACTGGCGCCGACTCGCCCGTAATCGAAGCCTGGTTAATTGCTGACTCACCCTTAATAATGCGCCCATCCATAGCAATTTTTTCACCGGGGCGAATGATCATAAGGTCTCCCACCATAATTTCCTCTACCGGGACATCCACTTCACCATCGGGCCGGGAAATTCGGGCTGCTTTTGGCGCAATGTGCATGAGGCGGTCAATTGCATGGCGCGCCCGGTCCATAGTCCAGACTTCCAGCATTTCTGAGATCGCATATAAAAAAGCGACTACTGCACCTTCTTCCCAATGGCCAATGGCCATAGCCCCGAGGATAGCCATGCTCATCAGCACGCTCATGTTGAAGTCCAGCCGGGATAGAGAGTAAAAGGCCTTACGGAAATTACCCCACCCACCGATAGCTATGGCAGCCACATACATCGGAATGTAGACTGCTGAAGAGACAGTTATCCACTCTGCGATATAACCGGCCAATAATGCCACCAGGGCGGTTGCCACCCGGATCGGCTCCCAATTAATTCGGGGCTTTACCGGCCCGGCCAGTGACTCGTGATCGGGGAAAACATTGTAATTTTCCTTTCTGCCTTCCCCCCGGATCGCCTCCAGGCTGACTGCACCCTCAACCTTAAGTTTACCTATCATCGTGTTAAAGCTGACTCTGGTTACACCAGGGAGAGCCGCTACGCTTTTCTCAAACTTGACGGCACAGTCCATTCAGGTAATCCCCTCTACTCTATAAACAGTGACAGGGGCGGCTAATGCTTTGGCCTTGCGCAAGATTATCACCTTCGATAATGGTGTTGCTTTAGTATTATCAGACTTTAAAGAGTCAATGACGCATTTGGGCTTTTGAACTCTCTTAAACATTTCCAGCCAAATATATAATATGATTAGAAGCCATTATCGGTATGTATGGACAAGTTCAATAAACGTATATTTATGTCTCAGGCAGAAAAAAATCGGCCCGGTGCTGGCCTTGATTATCTGTCGTCAATATTATCGGCCATTATTTTACCCGGGCATAATAAACGTATATTTTTTGTCATCGAGCACCCATTTATAATTACCACACTAAACTGGCGCCAAGGCGCAGGACATTATTGTCTACTATGATTTCGTTAAAGATACTAAACTACCTATAGCTGAGGCAGATACTTGAAAAAAATTCACCAGTGGGAATTCCCCCCCTGGAGCCTCTGTAAGCTATTAAATCTTTTAAGTAGTACACATTAGTATCAGTAGATGCGCATACAATTATCCTATATCGCTAAAGATGAGGTGAAGCTGTGTTTACCAGGCACTGGATGTTACCTGAAACATGCCATTGTAGTTCTGGCTGCTCATCTAAGTCCTGGGCATGACTTTAAACTGCCCCTAAATAAATTAAAAAATAAATTCTGTCCTGACATACATACTCGTGATAGTCTCTAGGGTATGGCAGATTATACGAAATAAAAGGGTATTGAACAGCAATACCCTTTTGTAAAAAGCTTGGTTTTCTAGCTAATATTGCTTTTACATTTCCAGCTCGCCAGCTGCTTCCGGCTGGTAAAGAATCTTTTTTACTTCCAGTTTAACTAAACCGTCCGGGACTTTCCAGTCAATGATATCTCCCTCGCGAAAACCCAAGATCGCTGTTCCTACGGGGGCCAGTACGGATATCTTATCTTTTGTTAAATCGGCATCTGCGGGGTAAACCAGCGTATAAATCATTTCTTCCCCTGATTCTAACTCTCTTAGCAATACTTTTGAATTCATCGTGATTGCATCCCGGGGGATTTTTTCAGAGGGTACCACTTGTGCCCGGCTGAGTTCCTGCTCAAGGTTTCTCAGGTACTCATCATGGCCCTTTTTAAACTCTTTAGCTTTATAGATAAGTTTTTGCAATCTTTCTCTGTCTAATTCAGTAATGAATATCTGTCTTGACAAAGCTATTCCACCTCCCATTAACAAAGACGGCGACTACGTTTATATCTGGTAATCGCCGGATATAATATTAATTTATAATGTAGAATCAAGAAGCACTGGGTAAAAATCACCCTATTAGCAATATTATAAGTATTATTTAATTTTATGTAAAGAACATACCGTATTAATTTTTTAAAAAAATTTAATTTAAGGATAATAAGGAATAATAAGGTAACTAACAGATTGCATATTGACAAATGATTTTATTTTATCATACACTATTAATATGGAAAATATTTGAGTCATTAACAGAGCAGCAAACATCTAGACTTCAGGTGTGTGGGGCTGGGATGGCACTTGCCAGCTGCAGGTTAGAGTACCTGTGGGACTATAATTATTCAATTATGGTGCCACAGGTATTTTTTGTTTTGTTGCTATTAATAATATAATTGAAGGAAAAAGGGGGTTAAATTAATGGGATTTTTATCTAGATCTTCACACTCATCATCTGGCAGGAAGCACTATAGTCATGGAAAGCACGGCAGCGACTACTACAAGAGATCAGGTAAACGTCGCTCTGGTATTTTAGGGAAAATTATTGACACCATATCCGGTTCAAGAAGCCATTCTTATTCACATCGTCGCCGTCGCCATTCGCGTAAGAGTTTTTGGTCGTAAAGTACTATAATATATATGTTTAATTGATAGGTTGAGCTTTAGCACTCGGGGGCAGGTTAATGGTTTATCCTTGCACTGATATTAAAAAGTCGTTGAAAAACATGATCGATGAAGAACGTTCCGCTATATTGATCGTGAATACCCGCTCGCGTAGGGGACAGAAGTTTTTTTCTGCGGCCCTAGAAGAATTAACCAGGCAGGGTGTCTCAATTACGGCGTCCTATCCTGTCAGATACCCCGAGCGTTTGCCTGAAGTGGTTCAGGAAGCGGTAAAGCATAAACCAAATCTTATTATTGTCGGTGGTGGAGATGGAACAATAAGTTCTGTTGTGAATTTTATTGCTGACCATGATGTGGTGCTGGGGATACTGCCGCTTGGTACAATTAACAGTTTTGCGCGAACGCTGGACATCCCCTTAAACTTGAGGAAGGCAATTAGCGTCATTGCCAAAGGAAGAGTAGTTAGTGTGGATCTCGGAAAAGTGGATGATAACTATTTTTCAAATATAGTTGCCCTTGGTGTGGCCGCGAAGGTGGCCAGGAATATTACCCGCAGGCTAAAGATTTATACGGGTGCTATGGCGTATGGGTTAATGGGGATGATAATTTTGTTTTCCCACCGTCCTTTTGACTGCACTTTAACCATGAATAATGAGGTATTCAAATTTAATACGCACCAGGTGGTTATAGCTAATGGAAGATACTTTGGTATAACTCCGATTGTGTCAAAAGCTATGGCTGATGAACGAGAAATAATCGTGTTTGTTATGGATACCTCCAGCCGTTGGCAAACGCTAAAATTATGGATTGCCTTCTTATTGCAAAAGGCATCCGCCTCTTCCCAGTTTCGCTTATTTCGCGCGAGAGAAGTTATAGTTGAGGCCGCACCTCCGCAGTATGTTGAAGTGGATGGCGAAATAATTACGAAGACACCGGTGCATGTTTCACTGGCACCAGGCGCAATGAAGGTTTTAGTGCCTGATGACGGTTATTAGACAGCTTAAACAAGCAATAAATACTTACCGAGAGAAGGCTATACTATGGAAAAAATAATCCCAAACAGGTCTCAGGCCTTAGAGCTTTTGCGAGAGTATAATGAGAATGAAAGTTTAATTAAACACGCGCTGGCTGTTGAGTCAGTAATGTTACACTTTGCTGAAAAACTTAATGAAGAAAATAAGGGCAAATGGGGTGTAATCGGCCTGGTACATGATCTTGACTATGAAAAGTATCCTGACCAACATTGCCGGAAAACAAGAGAGATACTGGAGGAAAGGAACTGGCCCGAAGATTATATACAGGCTATCGAGAGCCATGGCTGGGGTATCTGTACAGATGTGGAACCGCAAGAAAAGATGGAAAAAGTACTGTACACTATTGATGAGCTAACCGGGTTAATTATGGCAACAGCGCTTCTCCGGCCAAGTAAAAGTATATTAGACCTGAATGTAAAGTCCGTAAAAAAGAAATGGAAACAAAAAGGCTTTGCGGCAGGAGTTAACAGACAATTAATTGAATCAGGGGCAAAAAGCCTGGGCATGGAACTGGATGTAATTATAGAAGAAACAATTAAAGGAATGCAAAAAGTTGCTGAAGAAATCGGTTTAAAAGGTGAAATAGATTAACCATGAGTACCTGGTTTTTTAATTTTCTTAAAAGGGGTAAAATATAACCGCTGGTAAAATAATAAGTGAAAGTACACAGGTAAAACCAATAATTTTGGGAGGGATCTTAAATAAAAAAATTTCTCTGGTTATTAACTGTTGTTTTTATGCTCACTTTGTTTGTCTCCGGATGTAGCACTGCACAGGACGTTACCGATAGTATTAATAAAGTTAATGACAGTGTCCAGGATGTGAATAAAGCCGTTCAGGATATCAATCAGAGCATACAGGATGCAGGAGAGCAATTATTACCTGGCAGTGAAGGCAACGAATCCGGAGAGTCCGAATCTGGAGAAAATGATGAAGAGGGGGAAGAGGAGAGCGAGGTAGAATAATTTTTTGTCGCAGCTACAATTGTCAGCAAACCGGCGGTTCCAAAACACTGGATGAGGGAAACAACGTAAAAAACAGCCGTATATTCCGGCTGTTTTTGCTTTCGCCTTCTGAGCGTTTGTTTCTATAGACAGCCGCTTATGCAGGCATTACTATGGGTTCTTTATACTGTTTGGCGAATAAAACGAACGCAGTTAAGTCGAGTAAAGAAAAAAGGAGCTTTAGGGCTTTAACCCTGCGGCTCCTTTTTGGGTGTTGCGCCATAGGGAAAAACGGTGTCTTTGCCTGGCTGTTAACGTCAACCAGCTTAATATCATAAACTACTATTGGCTTATACTTTTTGTGGTTATGTGCAGGAATGTTAAACAAACTTTGCGAGGTATATGTTTATGTCACGTTCGATATCCCGTAGTGATGATCTGGCCAATCCGGCCGAACCGTTTTGGCCGCAGCCGGTTTGCTCCCCTCGAAGGGTCAGCTTAAAACCTTATCCTAATGTCCCCCAAAACGCCCTGGACGCTGCAATCTTGGCGGAAATGCGCAAAAACCAAATTGTTGGAATTTCTACTGCATTTATTAGAAATAGTCAAGTGGTTTGGGCCAAAGGCTATGGGTGGGAAGATTTAGAGGATAGCCGTCCGGCCGACCATAATACGGTCTACCGGATCGCTTCTATTTCCAAAACCATTACTGCCACTGCCCTGATGCAGCTCTGGGAGTTGGGCCTCTTCCGGCTTGACGACGATATCAGCCATTACCTGGGATACCAGGTGAGAAACCCCTTTTATCCAAGCGATAAAATTACTTTTCGTATGCTGCTTACCCATACCTCCAGTATCCTGGATACCGGTGGCTATGCGTCATCCTTAAGTTCGTCATGCCCGCCGCTTCTGCGGGAAATCCTGCTTCCTGGCTGTGTGGCCAACAGCAATTTGACATGGGGTACCTACCGGCCAGGGACTCAATTTAATTACTCTAATTTTGGCGCCGGGATTATTGGCGCACTGGTGGAAGTGCTATCAGGCCAGCCTTTTGACCTTTATACCAGCGAGCACATCTTCAGACCGCTGGGGATGGACGCCAGCTACGCAGCTGCAGATCTGGTCCATTATCAAAAAATCGCTGTTCTCTATGAAACAAGCGCAAACGGTAGTTTTAACCCTTCTTTCGACTTTTATTCCGAAGGGCAGAGGCCGCCACGGCGGGCGTCTAAACTTCCTTTAGGAAATTACTATATCGGTCCGGCAGGGGCGGTCAGGTCAAGCGTGCTGGATCTGGCCAAGTTCATGATCGCCCATATCAACGACGGGGTTTATAACGGTGTACGTATTCTTAGAAAGGATACTGTTGATTTAATGCAGCAGATACAGTGGTCCGGCTTTGGTTTGGAAGGGTTTTATAAACAAATGGGCCTGATGTTTCACATTACCGACGCCCTGGCAGGCAGGAGGCTGACCGGGCATGCCGGAGAAGCCTACGGTCTGGTCAGTGACATGTACTTTGACCGTGATGAGAGGAACGGGGTTATCTTTATAACAAACGGCGGTTATTATCAGTTGTTAATGAGTGGGTTTACCAATATTGAAGAGTTTGTAATAAACTATATCTACGCACAGTTTACCAACGCCAAAGCTATAAAAAATGGCAGCAAACTAACCAATCTGCAGGCAGGGCCTTTTGTTGATACCTAATTGGCGGAAGTGCCCGCCCAGTATACCTACTTGCCATCTAGCACATATCTTCCCTAAGTAATCCCGAGGCGAAATAAAAATAGTTGACAATCAAGTATCAGGAGTATTATAGTAAATTAGTGATTTACTTAATTACTAATTTACTACAAGGGGGTATATAGATGAAAATACCGACCACTTTAAGGCATAAGCCAGTTATTGTTTCTGAAAACTATGAAAATGTTGACGGTCGTTATTCTTATAATTCTGACGCCAAAGGTCTCTCACTCGGTTTAGCCCAGTGGAATGACCGGGGCAAGGTAGATATTTCAGCTAAAGTATGGAGGCATACCGGGGAAAAATGGTCCAGGCAGTCTGAGGAACTGCCGCTGCATCGTGTGCTTGATCTGGCTATTCTGGTTTGCCGGGCCAAACTTCATTTTCAGGAAGCCTACCGGTATGATAAATTATATGATACCGGAAAGCCGGTAATAGATAGGGTAGGATTGCAGGGTGATGCCATGACTGTGGCTGTATGCATTGACAACGACAAGATTGATGAGGATATTCAGTTATTCCGCCAGGTCCTCAGTGATGATGATGAGCTTATTGGTGAACGCCTGCATACTTTATCAAGGATATTAAAGGATATGGGGTATTAGCCCATGGACAGAAAAAAGGAGTTAAAGCTTCAATACAAGTTAATGAAGCCACAGATGGGCATCTTTATTATCCGCTCAAAAGAAAGTAATAAATGCTATATTCAAGCGACTGCAAATTTGAGAGGCGCGATGAATGGCGCCATTGCCCGATTAAAAGGTGGTTTGCATCCGAACCGGGAGTTGCAAAAGGAATGGGATAAACTTGGCGCGGAGAGTTTCATCGCCGAAATTCTGGACTATCTGGAATATGATAAGGATGAAGCTAAAACGGATTACAAAGGAGAACTTGCTGTGCTGCAAATGATTTGGGAAGAAAAATTAGCCAAAAAAAATATGAAATTCTATAAAAAAAGATTATAATTCAAGCCGAATTTTGCAGCATATGTTCCGCTAAAATAGTTGTTAGTAATAGCCGGTCGTATTGTTTGTCCGCATCCAGCTTTGTGTTATTATCATCTTTTATTGGACGTTAATGTCTATAGCGGCGGTAAGCTGATCAGTGTACACAAAGATCGCCCCGCAGGTCTTGTGCAAGCTGCATAAGACCTGCGGGGCGGGTCATTCTTTAAGGCTACTATCGTAGCCAAGGGTTAAGACATATTGTTATGTGTAATGTGTATTGGATAGCTCATGGGTAAGGAATTTTCTTAAGCCGTTCCTTTATTACTTTTGTCTTTATCAATGTCTACCGAAAAATTGTTTGCAACCCCACCTGGTGCTATACCAATAAACTGCTGCCCGGGGCAGACAAAGCCCCCTGGTGTTATACACTGTGAGCCGCCGAATTGGAAAGGTCCGCAGGGTGGTCCGAATTGAAAGGGGCCGCATCCAAAGGTGAAAGGTCTACAAGGTTGCCCAAACTGGAATGGGCCGCAACCAACGGTGAAGGGTCTGCAAGGTTGCCCAAACTGGAATGGGCCGCAACCAACGGTGAAAGGTCTACAGGGCTGCCCAAACTGAAATGGACCACAGAAAAATATCGGGCCGATACAGACAATTTCTGCTTGAGGATCACTTTCCTGTGATCCCACAAATCCGAAGAATTGTGTTCCTGTACAAGCAAAAGTAACCGGGCACTGGGAGCCTCCCTGAGAGGGTACGTAGCTGCCCGGGCAGGCAAATGAACCGGTGCAGAGATCAGGTGGCCTGCATGTGTACTGTTGACTGCAGTTAAATTGGGCACCGGTACAAGCTATTTGAGTCTTTACTTTTTCTCTTAACTTCTGTGCCAGAGCTTTCATATTTTCTTCGGTGAGAGAACGTTTTACGGGCTCCCAGATAATTTGGATATTTTTCAAATGAATTATCCCAACTCCATCATCGGTTTCAAAACGTACAGTTTCCTGATCTACTGATGATACCGTAACCGGAAGTATTCTTCCATTAGTTAGCTCAAGAATAATTCTTTTACCCTGATTGGCTTTCAAATGTTCGAGCAATTTAACCACTCCTTTAATGGCTATTCAATCCTACTATGTTAAGTTATGTTATCTCAAATTGCTTTGTTAACAATCTAGGGGTAATTATTGTAGATCTAAAGATTGGCACTGTGTAAATAAATAAGACAGGTATTTTACAAATAAGCATTCTTGTTAGTTGAGGTATATAGCATATCGGGAAAACTTGAGGAATAAAAAAACCCTTGTTTTATTCAAGGGTTTCGAGATCTGGCCTCCCAGACAGGATTCGAACCTGTGACCTACGGATTAGAAGTCCGTTGCTCTATCCAGCTGAGCTACTGGGAGTACTATAACATAATTAATGATAGCCATTTACACCGGTAGTGTCAAGTTTTTTAGTTTATCGAACGCCAAAAATGGGATCATGTAAAAATTAATCGCTAAATTAAGAAGGAGTAATTTTTATGCTATAATAAGTAAATATAAATATTTTGTAGCCGGTTCGCCGGCGGGGGGAGGGAAAGGCTGTGTGGCCGGAAAAGTTTGAAAGTCAGGGTCTCACTTTCGATGACGTCATGATTATTCCAGCAGCTTCGGAAGTTTTACCCAGGGATGTAGATACATGTACCAGCTTAACCAGGAACATCAAATTAAATATTCCCCTCATGAGTGCAGGTATGGATACCGTGACTGAGTCCCGGCTGGCAATTGCTATTGCTAGAGAGGGTGGAATTGGGGTAATTCATAAAAATATGTCTATTGAGCGACAGGCCATCGAAGTCGACCGGGTGAAACGGTCTGAGCATGGAGTAATTACCGATCCGATTTACCTGGCTCCGGACAACCTGGTCAGCGAGGCGCTTGTATTAATGGAAAGGTACCGAATTTCCGGCGTCCCTATTACTGTCCGGGGCAAATTGGTCGGCATTCTCACCAACCGTGATCTGCGCTTTGAGCAAGACTTTTCCAAACAGATCGGCGAGGTAATGACCAAGGAAAACCTAATCACCGCTCCTTTAGGGACAACTTTGGAACAGGCCAAGGAAATCCTTCAGCATTATAAGGTAGAGAAGTTGCCGATAGTCGATAAAGAATTTAATCTTAAGGGTCTAATAACCATTAAGGATATTGAAAAATCACGCCAGTACCCTAGCTCTGCCAAAGATAAAGGGGGCAGGCTGATGGTGGCGGCGGCGGTGGGCGTTGCTTATGACACGGAAGATCGGATCGAGGCCCTGGTGCAATCCAGTGTTGACGCCATCGTGATTGATACCGCCCACGGTCATTCTAGAGGTGTGCTTGATACAGTTGCCCGGACAAAAGAAAAATACCCTGATTTAGATGTTATTGCAGGGAATATTGCTACTCCTGACGGAGCTCGGGACCTGATTGAGGCGGGTGCGGATGCGGTTAAAGTAGGAATAGGCCCCGGTTCGATTTGTACAACGCGGGTCGTGGCGGGGATCGGAGTGCCCCAGATAACCGCTATCTATGAT